>NZ_JAXBLY010000024.1:0-61071 GCF_033963925.1 Rossellomorea sp. YZS02
CCCACAAGGCGAACAAGGCCCACAAGGAGAGCAAGGCCCTCAGGGTGAACAGGGTCCTCAAGGAGAACAAGGTCCACAAGGAGAGCAAGGTCCACAGGGAGAACAAGGCCCACAAGGCGAACAAGGCCCACAAGGAGAGCAAGGCCCTCAGGGTGAACAGGGTCCTCAAGGAGAACAAGGTCCACAAGGAGAGCAAGGTCCACAGGGAGAACAAGGTCCTCAAGGAGAGCAAGGTCCTCAAGGAGAGCAAGGCCCTCAGGGTGAACAGGGTCCTCAAGGAGAACAAGGCCCACAAGGAGAGCAAGGCCCTCAAGGAGAACAAGGCCCACAAGGCGAACAAGGTCCACAAGGAGAGCAAGGCCCTCAGGGAGAGCAAGGCCCTCAGGGAGAGCAAGGCCCTCAGGGTGAACAGGGGCCTCAAGGAGAACAAGGTCCACAAGGAGAGCAAGGTCCACAGGGAGAACAAGGCCCTCAAGGAGAGCAAGGCCCTCAGGGTGAACAGGGTCCTCAAGGAGAGCAAGGCCTTCAGGGAGAACAAGGCCCACAAGGAGAGCAAGGTCCACAAGGAGAACAAGGTCCTGAAGGGGGCCCTCAGGGTGAACAGGGTCCACAAGGGCCATCAGGTCCTTCAGGTGGAATGTCGGCGATTTTCCTTGCCACATCACAGAACGTTTCAAACGGAAACTATGTCGGGTTGAGTACCACTTCGGGTGTCTACTCACGAAGTACAGTAGTGGTGCCTCAGAACGCTACGATTACAGGAATCGCTTTACACACTCGCGATAACATCATTGGAACTGTCACGGCTACGGTTGTGAGGAGCACTACATGTGACCTCACTCCTGTCGATACTGCAGCGACGGTAACCGTTAATGATCCGGATTGCTGCGATTTTGCACCTGCAAGTGTCGCAGTCAATGAATGTGACCTATTATCTGTTAGGATCGATTATACTGCTTCAAACCTGACCACAGGGGTTGCCGTCACGATTTTACTATCCTAGGAGTGGAATGAAAGAAATAGTCGTACTGCGGTATGGCTATTTTTTTATTCAGACAGAGCACTTCCTCTTCAGAATAGTACCAATTCATTTTTTGACTCATAGACTAAAAATGAGAGATGTATTTGTTCAGGGAGGGATGGAATTGAAAGGCATCATCTTAGCAGGAGGCAGCGGAACCCGGTTATATCCCTTGACGAAATCGGTTTCCAAGCATTTATTACCAATTTATGATAAGCCGATGATCTATTATCCCTTGTCGTCTTTGATGAATGCGGGAATCAGGGAAGTCCTGGTCATCTCAACCAAGGAAGATGTCTCGCGTTATAAAAATTTGCTGGGAAACGGTTCCCATCTTGGGATCAGGATCGAATATAGGGTTCAGTCAGCGCCGGAAGGGATCGCTCAGGCGTTTCTAATCGGCGAGGATTTCATAGAAGGCGATCGGGTTGCACTGATTCTCGGGGATAATCTTTTTTACGGGTATACCTTCGAGAAGAAAATGATGAAAGCCAAAAAACAAGAGAGTGGGGCTACGATCTTCGGCTGTTATGTGAACGACCCTGAGCGATTTGGGGTGGTGACCTTCTCTAAGGAAGGGAAGGTGCTCTCGATTGAAGAGAAACCAGTAAATCCCTCATCACATTATGCGGTGCCGGGACTCTATTTCTATGATTACCGGGTGGTGGACATAGCTAAAACGCTCACGCCTTCCAATAGGGGGGAGCTTGAGATTACGGACATCAATCAAGCTTATCTCTCAGAAGGTGAACTATCCGTGCAATTGCTGGGTTCGACCGATGTCTGGATAGATGCCGGTACCCCGCAGTCTCTGTTCAGGGCCTCGCAGTTTGTCAAGACAATTGAAGAGACACAGCAGACGAAATTGGGGTGCATTGAAGAGATTGCTTACCGAAAGGGGTATATCTCTGAAGCGCAATTGATTCCCCTTGCAGATTCTCTAGCGAAAAGCGATTACGGTAAGTATTTAAAAGAGTTGGTCAAGAAAAGACGATTCGAGGTGGAGCATGAAGATACGTGAAACAGAAATAGAGGGGGTGTGGATTCTTGAGCCAAGGATTCATACAGATCATCGGGGGTTTTTTATAGAAACCTTTCATAAAAAACGGCTGGAAAGCCTGGGGCTCCCTCACGAGTTCAAACAGGATAATCACTCCTTTTCCAAGGAGAGAGGTGTCCTAAGGGGGTTGCATTATCAATTGAACCCAAAGGCCCAGACCAAGCTAGTGAGGGTGGCCACCGGTTCCATCTATGATGTGGTAGTGGATCTGCGCCGAGATTCAACCACATATGGCCACTGGCTTGGTTTCGTACTGGATTCAGAGAGTAATCGCCAACTGCTTGTGCCGAAAGGGATGGCTCATGGATTTTGTACACTTTCTCCAGATACAACGGTTTTGTACAAAGTCGATGAGTGTTATGATCCTACATTGGACAGAGGGATCAGATGGGATGACGAAAAACTGTCCATTGATTGGCCGGTCGCGTCTCCGATATTATCGGATAAGGATTCTACTCTGCCTTTTTTAGAACAGGCGGAATTTGATTTTTCAATAAAGGGGTAACGTATATGACGATACTGGTGACAGGCGGGGCGGGATTCATTGGAAGCCACTTTATCCGCTACATGATTGAGAAGTACCCGAAGCAGCCCATTGTGAATGTGGATATTTTGTCGTATGCCGGCAATTTGAAGAATGTGAATGATATCCAAGGGAGTGAGCACTATTTCTTTGTGAAGGGGGACGTGACACATTATGAATGGATGGACGATGTGATAAGAAAGCATGATGTGGAGCTGATTGTCCATTTTGCCGCAGAATCCCACGTGGACAGGAGTATCCTGAGCTCTTCAGAGTTCGTCCGGACCAATGTGATGGGGACCCAATGTTTGTTGGATATCGCCAAGGAACATGGGATCCGGTTTATACAAATTTCCACAGACGAAGTGTATGGCTCATTGGGGCGAAGAGGGGCATTTACAGAAGAAAGCCCCCTGAAGCCGAACAGTCCTTACTCTGCCAGTAAGGCAGGTGCAGACTGTCTGGTGCGTGCCTATCACGAAACATTCGGGCTGAATGTAAATATCACCCGGTGTTCCAATAATTATGGTCCGTTCCAATTTCCGGAGAAACTTATTCCGCGTATGATCCTACTTGCCCTTCAAGAAAAGAAGCTGCCGGTTTACGGAAATGGACAGAACATCCGTGATTGGCTACATGTCAGGGATCATTGTTCTGCCATCGATGCTGTAATTCAAAAAGGGAAGCCCGGCGAAGTCTATAATATTGGAGGACATAATGAGCGAACCAATCTCGAGATTGTGTATAGTATTGTGGATGCAATCGGGAAGTCTCGGGACCTTATCACGTTTACTTCCGACCGACCGGGTCATGATTTTCGCTATAGTATTGATTCCGGAAAGATTCAAAGGGAGCTCGGGTGGAGACCGTCCCATCCTTTCGAGAAGGGCCTTCTTGAGACGATTAGCTGGTATCAATCGAATGAGGCTTGGTGGGGAAAGAGAACGGAATGAAAAGGAGGGGATCTCTGTGAAGAAGGTGCTTGTCACAGGAGCAGAAGGACAGTTAGGGACAGACCTTTGTCTGCTTTTGAAAAGTAGAGGGTATAAAGTGTTGGAGAAAAATAAAACACAGATGGATGTGACCAATCCAGACAAAGTTGAAGAAGTCATCCTTAACGCACATCCCGATGTCATCATTCATTGTGCTGCATACACAAAGGTGGATGAGGCGGAAAAGAATGCGGACCTGGCCTTCCTGGTCAATACTTTGGGGACCCGATATGTAGCAACGGCTGCAGAACGTTTAGGAATACCGATTGTGTATATGAGCACCGATTATGTATTTGATGGAGAATCAGGTGTACCCTATCATGAATTTTCCTGTCCATCACCAATCAATGTCTACGGTGAATCAAAGTTTGCTGGTGAAAGGATCGTAAAGGAAGTGCACTCACGCTATTTTATCGTGCGAACATCTTGGTTGTTCGGTCAAAAAGGTCCGAATTTTGTAGAGACGATGCTGAAGCTTGCACGAGAGAGAGCATCCCTTTCCGTTGTGGATGATCAAAGGGGGAGCCCGACTTATACCGTGGACCTTTCCTCGTCCATTGTCGGGCTCATCGGCACCTCCCGATATGGAACGTACCATATAAGCAACTCAGGCGACTGCAGCTGGTATGGATTTGCGAAAGAACTGTTCATCCAGCGCGGTATGGACGTCGACCTGAAACCATGTACGTCAGAACAATTCAAAAGGCCAGCTAAGAGGCCCTCCTTCTCCGTGCTGGATCACATGGGACTCAGGAATAATCATTTCGCACCGATGCCTCATTGGAAAGACGGTTTGAGGAGGTATTTAGCTCAGAATCCATCATGACCTCAGTTGGTTCAAGGTATCAGTGATCCGTTTAAGGTCGTCCTTGAAAGCGGGCCGATGCTGCACCCTTTCCCGATAGCGGAGAAGGGCTTTTTGAAAATCTTTATCTGCTCTTAAAAAGCCACCTTCCCTTGACGCAATGATCAGGTCCAGCCACTGGCTGAACGTCTTTTCACCAAGAGTCTGATTGTTTTGGAACGGATGGATCCTGAAGTAGCTCATGGCTTCCGTCAAGTAAGCTGCCTTCCCTTTTGAAAGCAGCCCAAGCCAGGAAGCGAGATCATTCAGCAGGGAATATTGGTTTCCCTTATAAACGCCAAATGGTTCGTCAAGATCGCTTTTTCTGAATAGAACCGTCGTAGGCTCACCGATAATATTCAAACATTGTGTCAGAGCCATGTCCCCCAATACCCGGCCATCCATGATCCTTGATTCTTTGAATAAGCGTTTCGTAGCGGTTAAGGGGGCAATGGGATCGCCTGCTTCATTAATGGTTTGCCTGAAAGAAGTGACAAGGGAAATCCCCTCGAATGATTCAAAGAAATAGATCATTTTCTTTATCTTGTCACGATGAAAGACATCATCGTCCATCAGATAATTGATGTATTCCCCCTTCGCCAAATCAAAGCATTTATGCCAGTTTTTCAAGAACAGATTCTGCTCGTTCTTTACATAGGTGATGAATGAGTGCTTCTTTAAATAGGGCTGTACCATTTCCTTTACATCATCATTCGAACTGTCATCACAAATGACCACCTCGATCGCCGGATACGATTGGGAGAGGACGCTCTCTAAAGCAATTTTTAATGTACCAGGTCGATTGTATGCGGGAATAACGACGCTTACCAATGGTCGATCCATCTTATCACCTCATTCTTCTTTATGGCCATTTTCTTTTATACACGGCGGGAACCCCGGCATACAACGTATGGGGAGGAACGTTTTCTTTCACAAATGAACCGCCTCCAATCATCGACCAGGCTCCTATGGAAACCTTCTCCCGGATCGAACTTCCGATTCCAATTGTCGCCCCTTCTCCCACCATTACATTTCCCGCGATGCTTGCACCTGGGGCAACCGTTGCATAATCTTGAATGATATCGTCATGACTCAGGATGACGCCCCTATTAAGAATCACGAAGTTTCCTACCTGAACATTCGTCGTCAGGATCGTTCCTTCGCAGATGATCGTTCCTTTGCCGATTGTATTCCGTTTGGACAAATATACGGATGGGTGAATCAACGAATTCGCAGGCTGAAAGCCGAGGCGTGTCGTTTTATCAACGAAATGCTTCTTTAAAAAAGGATCACCCACCCCGGCACACACAATCCTCACCTGATCCTTGAGATGTAGGATATCTGGGAGGTCCCCGAAAACAGGGAGTCCGTCCATGACCTTTCCTTTATACTCCGTTCGTTCATCAAGAAATCCGATGACCCGCGCTCCCATTTGCTCGCATAGATGAAGAACCTCCCTTGCATGGCCGCCGCATCCCCATATGACAAGCGGTTTCATGAGAAAGTCATCCTTTTTACGATTCGTTCCACCAACGGCTCCGTCATTTCCTCCCATAAGGGGAGGCTGACAATCCTTCTTGATATATGGTCCGTGTGGTGCATGGTCGTTCGCTTATGGTTTGAAAACAGGGGATGCTGATGGCAGGGAGGTGAGAAATAAGTGCGGGCTTCGATCTGATCTTGATTTAGGGTCTCAATAATTTCATGGTTATTCTTTTCAGGTGGGCATAAAACGGGCATGAATTGATAGGGAACCCGTCCCTTTGCGGCTTGAAGTTCCCACCCCTCTGATAAAAGCCGCTTATCCGTCAAGGCATCAACATACCATTGGTGGACTTTTTGCCGTTCACTTATTTTATGAGGATAGGCCGGTAACGTGGCAAGTCCGATAGCCGCCGGATATTCAGACATTTTGCCGTTCAGTCCTTTTAAAGCGGTTTCTCTTCCTTCGGTGAATCCGAAATTTTCCGTGTGTCTGATGTCTGAAATGAATCCTTCATCCCTTGAATAAATGAGACCGCCTTCTCCAACACCAAATGATTTTGTCGCATGGAAGCTAAACACAACAGCTCCAGGAAACCCTTTGCCGAAATGTCCATACTGTCCATTCACACCGAAGCTCGCTGCTGCGTCTACAATGATCGGTATCCCTGAATCGTGTAACGAGGCATAATACGTAAGAGCCATATCAGTTCCGAATGTGGCATAGGGCATTATGGCGGCCACTTGATCTCCGAGGGTCGAAAGTAATTCTTCGACCATTACTGTATCCATGCACCAATCGTCCTTATTTACATCGACAAAGTATGGTTCCAGTCCACACCATAACGCCGATAAAGGGGTAGCTGAAAAGGTGAAGCTAGGCATCAGTACATACTTTCCATGAGGACGTTTGCATCTTGAAAGGGCCAATATCAACCCGGTGGTTGCGTTGTTGACAGTGGTGACTGCTCCAACTCCGTCAAAGTAATCGCCCAGGATCACCTTTTCAAGACGTGCATTGAGCGGGCCAAAATTGCTATATTGTCTGGAAGCATCAATTTCTCTCAAATATGGAGAAAGATCTTCCTGGTTCACTAAATGAGGTCGTAAAAAGGGAATATTCATCATAATATAGGAACGTTCAACTCCTTTCCCTATTCAATATATTTTGAGTATGGGGAGAATAGAAGTTGAAGAAAGTCGTGCATTTTAGATAATGCAGAAAGGAGGTGGATTGTTGAAGTCTCCTCGAAAGCGACGACTTGCGGTTATAGATACAGTCTTTCCTTGGAAACAAAGCGGCTTCAGGTATTGGGAGTGCTGTGAAATTTTTCATCAAAGGCCTGACACGTTGTTTTTTGCTGTCAACGTTCAACGGGAGGGGTTTCCTACAACGGTCCATCGTTTTGAAGAATTTAAAGAGATGGCAAAGGAGAATGGAATTACAGATGTTTACTGTGTTTTTCTAAACCTGGCCTGTAGTCTGCTCGGGTGCCGTACCTTACCGAGCGGAATGAACCTTCCAGGATCAAATCCCCATTTGGATATCTCTACTTTTTTAAGAGAAAAGAGTATCAGGTTGCATACCACTTTGTATCCAGGGGGTGGCATGGGACCTGATACTCCTGCACCATTCCTCTCACTGATAAGAGAAAGGTGCACAAGCATATTTACTAATGTACAGGAAGTGTTGGACGAGATTCCAAGTAGTATCTTCACTCCTGTTGTCATTCAAACGGACCATTATTCGTACAAAAAGAAATCTCTTAATGGGAAGATTCAACTAACGTTTGCTGCTAACCGAGGTGTTCGTAAAGGATTCTCGTTGCTGGCAAATGTATTTAATCAGCTTGATGACACGTTCCATTTAAATATAATCGGAGATTGGGAGAGGGATCTTCATCTTTTGAAGAATAGACAGTTTACTTACTATGGTCCTTTGCCACCAGAAGATTTGACAAGCGTATATCAACAAACTCATGTGTTTCTTTATACTGGTACCCAGGATCAATTCGCCCTTGACGGTTTTCCTGTTACGGCGGCGGCGGATGCCATGTCCACAGGATGCCTGCTCATATCAACAAATCCAAGAAACGATTGTCTGACACTGGTCGCAGGGAAAGATTACCTCGAAGTCGAAGCGATGAGTTACGCGTTCGTCAATGAATTGAATTGGGTTAAAGACAATACTGCAGCTGCTATGAAAATAGGCGAAACAGGAGCGATGACTATTAAGAAGTTATTTGATTGTAAGGGAGTAGTGAAGAAAAAGATTCATCATATCTTCCAATCATAGCCGTTTTAATTCAACGAAAGGAGGGTGATTATGCTGTCAAGTGATACGCCAATGATGACCGCTTATCTTGTGATTTCGAAACAAAATAAAGATGAGAATGTAGGCGGGATGATCTTGAGGTTAGAGGAAAGAGGAATCTCGGTAAAGGTATTGGGATCGGTCGATCCATTTCCGGAGATTCAGCCGAAACATCCCCGTGTATATGTCACTCTTGGACCAGACTGGAAAGAGTTCAAAGAGATAAATTCACTTCCCGTCACTGAAAGGAGACGCTGGCTGCATTATTCCACCTCAGATGAAATCCAACCTGATCAGTTGTTCTACTGCTGGTTGAAACGGACCGATCCCATGCCTGTCACTAAAGTGGTCCCATCCAGCCGTTTTACAACAGACCTGCCCTTGGTATCCGTATTCACTGCAGCCTATCGTTCAGGTGAAAAAATCAAGCGTCCCTATCGCTCGCTCTTGAATCAAACGTATACTAACTGGGAGTGGGTCATCGTGGATGATTCCGGTGACGATGATGTCACATATCATAATGTTCTAAAGTCGCTCGGGGATCCTCGTGTGAGATGTTACCGCCAGGATTCAAGGAGTGGTTACATTGGAGCAGTGAAAAGGTATGCAGCGGGCCTATGCACCGGAGAGATTCTTATAGAAATCGATCACGATGATGAATTGACATCAGACTGTCTGCAGAAAATCGTGGCTGCTTTCATTGACAATCCAGATTGCGGATTTGCCTATGGGGACTGTACGGAAGTCTATGATACAAGCAAGCGGGCTCATTGGTACGGTTGGGATTCAGGGTACGGATACAGTATCTATTATCGAGTGTGGATCCATACTTTGAACCGGTGGCAGAATGTAAATAAACACTCAGCCATCAACGGGAGCACCATCAGGCATCTGGTGGGCTTGCCGAACCATCCGCGCGCATGGACGAGAGAGTGCTATCACTTGGTGGGGGGACATAGGGAAGAACTGATGGTAGCGGACGATTATGATCTCCTTATCCGCACATTCTTGACCACTACATTTGTAGCCATTCCCGATTTATTGTACATCCAATATCGAAATGAACACGGCAGCAATTCGACCTTTACACGAAATCAGCAAATTCAGATTCTGGTCAAACAGCTCCATCGTTATTATCATGAACGAATCGTTCAACGATTGAGGGAAAAGGATCTTATAGAGGATATTCCTTACAAGCGCGTTTGGGAAAGGAATGAAGATGATAAAGGAAAAGAAACGGCCCATATCATCCATGAAGATGAGTCGAGGGTGTCGATCCTTTTTCCCATTCCATACTCATGCAAGGACTACGATTCCACCCAGTTGATCAAGACCATCAAAAAAGGCATCGAAACCCGATTTCGGGATTATGAAGTTGTCGTGGTGGGGCGAATCCCGGCTGAAGTAGAAACCCTTGCGTCCATGGCACCGATGGGATCCATCAAGTGGTGGCCGATGGAACCTGGTGATTCTGTAGAAATATGTATTTCGTATGCTAAATATTGTTCGACATGCAAAGAGAAGATTGTGGTGATGCCATAGGGCTAAGGCTCAATCGATATGGTGATCAAGCTTATATGAAAGACGCGATTCGCAAGGCATGTGGAGCCACTAATTTTGAAGCAATTATCACGTACCCGAATACGGAAACGCAGATTCCTTAAAGTTATCAGTATACCTATACTTAAATGGGTAACGAAATCGTCGATATATTTGACAATGAGAACCCTGATAAAGTAAACGAATCACTCGGATTAACAGATAGTGAGTCTTTCAATTCAATTAGTTCTAATACAAATATAATGTCAATATGCTATTCCGTCTGAAAAATGCCAAGGATCCTTATTATAAAAGGGATCTTGGCATTTTTCATTATGTCATAAGTTACTCATAAAATCCCATTAACTAAGAACAAAACAGAAAATATTCCTGCGGTCAGTAAGCTAAGATTGTCTTTCTTCCGTAAAAGGGCCATTTAATGGAACAAGAAAAAAAAGACTGAGTATTTGTGTTAATAGTAGTATGATTTTTGTGAAGAGATGCACTTAAACTGACTAGGCAGATATACTGTTGAGTAGAATATTTTATTTTTGGGAGATGAATGTTGATGTTAAGAGATGTTTGTAATTGCGAAGTTACTAGTTCATTTAAGCTAGAAGCAGACTTTGTGGCTGATCCAATTTGGTGCAATATATGTGGCTGGAATCTTGATATTGATGAATTTCCGTTAATAGATAATCTTAAAGATGAATTATATCAATGGACTAAACAATATAAGAAAATTCACATTAATAAACATAATTCGATCGGGCAAAATCTCACTAAAAAAGTGGAAGAAGAATTAGGCTTAGATTATAGAATCATATTTATACCTGACAAATAAAAAGTACACTCCAAGATTGTTTTACTAATTGGGCAATTTAGTGTAATTAGCCTTATGGAACTAACAGGAGCTTATCCAGAACAGGGTAAGCTCATTTTTGAGGGGAAATGGTCTTGAGTAAATTGTGGTATTTTGAAATAATTGGTATTAAGGTAAAGGGCAGTTTAGTTTAACAAGCATATTCGATTTTTTGTGCCATAAAAAAAACGGTTTCTGGGGGATAATGTATGAGATTTATTTCGATAATCATTTTAGTATTCATCATTTTAACAGGATGTTCGGATAAGCAATCTCTAGAACTAGTTCGTTCGTCTGTTGAAATTAGTTACGATCGTGCAGGGAAGACAGGTATTACATCTGGGGAAAAAGAAGGGGAATCTATTCAACCGATTTCATTAAGCTATCATTTTGTTTTGAAAAATACAGATGAAGATGCTATTGGTGGAAATGAAAAACTCAATAAAGAAACGTATGAGTATGAAGATGGATTAAAAGTGAATCTTGAACCCAGTAAAAAATTAATAGAAGTTTCTAAAGAAGTCATGGGTTTCAATATTTTTAATGAAGAAGAAAGAACTGAAGCAAAAATGGGAATGGGAACAGAAACGATTCCTGTTCTTGAAGCCAATCACGAAGGAGAATATGATCTTGACTTTGATTTAGGCGCATTAGAGGAAAATCCTGAAATGAGACTTGCACCATCTGAAGAAAAATTAGAAAAATTAATAAACTATGCTCAGGATGCGACATTAGTAATTTATATCAAAGATGAGGAAATCGCTCGTTTTGACCTCACAAATTAACATATGTACTCAACTAAAGGTGGCAATAACTGAAGATCAGCTAATTGATCGCCTGGTAATGCCTTCTTCAATTAATGGAAAGTTAAAAGGAATAATTCCCGACAAAATTATTAGGTTATCTCTAAAAATATACTAAAAAATTTGGTCTCCTAAGGAGGGGAGTTGAATTGAAAAACAAGTTAACAAAATCCCGAACAGATAAGTTAGTAAGCGGTGTTTGTGGAGGAATAGCGGAATATTTCGGTATTTCTTCTTTGGGAGTAAGGTTAATTTTTCTTTTATTACCTGCTAATGTATTTATATATTTAATTCTTGTTAATACAATGCATGACAGTCCCCGATTATTATAATTCTTTAAATATCTTATACAAGTATAAGGGGCAGGTTAGCGAAACGTATATTGAATTGCATGGGGGTGAACGTACTGAAAATTAAGTCACGGAAAGATTGGTGGTTATCCCTTATCGTTTGGACGACCATGATATTAGCTATGGGAAGTGGAATTTATGCAATTATTGATCAAACACCAAATACCTTGGATTTAATCATTACTTTTTCTCTTTGTGTTCTTCTGCCACTCTTTATATTATGGATGTGGGTAACGACCTATTATGTGGTAGACGAGAACCACTTAACCATTAGGTTTGGTCCTTTTAAAAAGATTGTTCCGTTAGACACGATAAAGTCTGTACGAAAAACAACGAACCCGATATCAAGTCCTGCGTTGTCCCTAAAAAGGCTTGAGATTGTTTACGGTTACTATAACTCCATCCTTATTTCTCCTATTCATAGAGATGAGTTCATTGAGATCCTTTCCAAACGGTGTAAGAATATCGAAATTATAGCTTAGTTTTTTCAAAAATATAGAGGGATATAGAGGTAGAGTCATATGCCTAAAACTGACAATATGTTAGCGATTCTATGGATGCTTCGTTCAGGTGGAAAAGTGACGGCACAGCAAATGGCAGAAAAGTTAGAGTTGAATATAAGGACGGTGTATCGTTATATTGATACCATTTCTACAAGTGGCGTACCGATTGTTTCAGAACCAGGACATAACGGTGGATACTCTTTATTGAACCATTTTATTGAGGCTCCGCTTTTTTTTGATGTTGAGGAGCAAACATCCCTACTTCACGCGGCTGTTTTTGCAGAGGAAGCCGGATATTATGGAGGGGAAGCACTCCATAGGGCCATTTCAAAACTAAGTCACCACTCCAATCAAGAGCAGGAAACAAAGATCAACCAACATGTTAATAGTCTTGAAGTCATAAGTGGATTACGTCCACACGCTATGGAACCTTTTTTGAAGGAGTTGGAACAGGCCGTAGCGGACGGGTACTCAGTCAACATTCTTTATCATAAAAGTGGCGAAAAGCCATTACATGAGAGATTGGTCGATCCGTACCGAATGATTTATTGGAATCATAAGTGGTATGTGATTGGATTTTGTCATCTTAGAAATGATATTCGTAGTTTTAGAGTAGATCGAATGGAATGTCTAACCGTAACCGAAACCAAGTTTAACCGGCCAGAGAATTTTTCAGCAGGGGACTATTTTATAAAGGGCCTCCTTCCAACTATAGAAGATAAGGAAGGAATTATGTCTTTGGTTCTTCATGGGGATAAAAGTGCATTGGATGATATTTGCCAACATTGGTTTTTAGGGCATTATGTACAAGAACGGACTTCCAAGCAAGCCGTGTTTCTTCTGGAAAAAGAGATCATACATACATATGTACCTTATTTACTTTTACCATACAATACATCGATTAAAGTGGTTGAACCAATCAGCCTTAAGAAAAGAATGGTTGAAGTTCTGTCGGAATTAATAGAATTTCATCAGGTTTAATGACTTCCCTGACGCTAACTGTCAGGGAAGTTTTATTATAATAGCAATATCAATGGTGATTGGAGTGTTCTTGGATGCAAACACAAAAAGCTTATTTATATGTATTTGATACAATGTCAGACTGGGAATATGGATATGTAATGGCTGAACTAAACTCAGGAAGGTATTTCAAGAAAGATGTAGCACCTTTAAACGTCATGACAGTAGGAGCTACTAAAGAAATGATTACGACGATGGGAGGACTGAGGATAAAACCGGATATGTCCTTTGATGAATGTACTCTTGAGAGGGAAGATCTTTTAATCTTACCGGGAGGGACCACTTGGAGTGAAGACATTCATCAACCCATCTTGGAAAGAGTTGGCCAAGCTTTAGAGCTCGGCACGATTGTGGCTGCTATTTGTGGTGCAGTTGAGGCCGTAGCGAATAGGGGATACTTAGATACTAAAAAACATACAAGTAATAACTTGGAATATACGAAAATGGTTTGTCCTAATTATAAAGGAGAGACGTTCTATGAGTCGGAACCTGCGGTAGCTGATGGTAATTTAGTTACGGCATCAGGAATAGCTCCTTTGGAATTTGCAAGGGAGGTACTGAAGAGAATGGATGTGTTTACACCAGATACATTAGATTCATGGTATCGCCTGAATAAGACCCATCAACCCCAATACTTCTTCCAGTTAATGAATTCAATAAATAAATGATGGGACTGAAATGCTCAATTTCTCTATTTTAAATTTGTAGAGAAGTTGGGCTTTTTAATCTGGAATTTTATATAATTTCCCAAAGGATCGGTTCTCCAAACTATTGAAGGGATTTTCAGCTCTTTGTTGAACTATGTAAAGAAATGAATTGTAGTGGATATGATGATGAATTTGGCTATTTAAGAGAATTGTGACTATGTGACTAAACTTACATGTGGAGGAGATTGTCATGGATGATGCGCCAAATAACACGAGGATAGATACTGCTTCAAGAATGATTTCAGTACCACCACAAACCGTCTATCGTTCTTTCTTGAATCCGGAGGACCTCGTTTCCTGGCTTCCGCCAAAAGGGATGTCAGGTGAAATTGAAATGTTTGATCCCCGTGAAGGCGGAAGTTTTAAAATAACGCTGATGTATGAAACAGAGCATTCAAATCCTGGTAAAACGACCGAAGAAACGGATGTTGTCCAAGGGACGTTTCTGGAGTTAGTTCCAGATAAGAAAATTGTGATATCCGTAAAATTCAATTCCGATGATCCTGCTTTCTCGGGGGAAATGATACAGAAATGGCTCCTGGAACCCAATTCGGGAGGTACAAAAGTGACCATCATTTGTGAAAATGTCCCTGAAGGAATTAAGAAGGAAGATCATGACATCGGTTTAAGGTCCACATTAGAAAATCTCGCTTTGTATACTGAATAATGTTTCCTTTCATTAAAAGATTGCCTCACTCTCAAACCATTCAAACTCAATCTGAGATGTAGCAGGGGAGCGGCTGCATAGAAAGAACATTGCGTTCGTACCTGGCTCTATAATCAGTCGACCATCCACTCTAAAACCCAGCTCTGTTCTTTCGGGACTTAGCGCTCTGGTACCGACAAACTTACCTCCTGAGAATGAACCTGAAACACTGGGATTGTAGAAGATTTGTCCCACAGGTGTATGCTTGGAGGCCAGCTTCAGAACACTCACGTCTGATGACAGAGTCGGGGTTCCGGGAGGGTCAGCATTCACAACAAAGTCTGCCGTCACTAGTTTAGTTGAAAAGTTTGTCAAAGCAAAAAAAGAGACATATAAATTCACATTAGAATGAAGCGGGTTTACAAGCTGTGCCCATGCATGTTTACTGGCACTTGTATTTAATAATCCGGAAGTACCAGCAAATAGCCTTCCTTTGGTACTTTGATAGGCTGGGTTTATGATATCCACTGTTGGTTTTATTTCCATGGTAAGTTTCCCTCCTGATAAGTCTACTTTTAAAATATATATACTTTAGAAGAACCATTATGCTTTAATACTAAGGTAAAGTTTATAATGGTCTGTAGAATCAAGTGAAGAATTGATCAAAGCTTATTTTTGTTGAGGAGTCCTATAAATAAGAGATAATGATAGTAAGAGCCGAACGGTGACCAACATTCCTATCCTTAAAGAATTTGATCTGGATATCCTATGAAAATAAATAGACGGAAAAATTCCGCTTAATTTGTCCATACGATTAAAAGAGGCTGATATAGGCGGAAAAATTCCGCCTATTAACTCAAAAATACATAAATCGATTCGTACTTCTGTGCATAAGCGGAAAACCTCCGCCTATATACCGCTAAAAATAGTTCGAGTCTGAATATAACCGGAAAACTTCCACTTATTTCCTTTTGCTTTCAGCTTAAGGCTGGGATGACACCCCTCTATTCAGGTCAATCGCCTAAAAATGTAAGTGGACAAGAGAGAAATGGGCGGGGAAATCTTAACAAAGTCTATTGTATCTTTACGATATAAAACATTCGATTCACACTGTCTTAACATGAGGTCTTTATTATTAATGAAGCAAAACAAATACCGGCATGGGAGTTCATGAAGTACCTGATGTCACCTGAGGTTCAAGCAGAATGGCATATGAAAACAGTATATTTCGCCATTAGCCCGGGAGCGAAAAAAACGGACCGTGCTTAGGAAGTAGCCAACAAAAAGCAAGGGAACTAGTATAACCTGTTTGGAATACGTATACTAATAGTACAACGATGTAAGCCCTTGAAGGTAATGCTTCAAGGGCGTTCCTATTCTAACAACGAGAAGAAAAGAGGAAAGAGAATGGAATTATTTGCTCATCGTGGAGTGAGTGGAGAGGCTCCAGAGAACACGCTCGCTGCATTTAAAGCAGCCGCAGAGTCGGGTGCACACGGTATCGAATTGGATGTCCAACTGACAAAAGACGGTCAAATCGTCGTCATTCATGACGAAACCATCGACCGTACCACCAATGGAACAGGCTACGTGAAGGATTTGACATGGGAACAGCTCAGAACCTATGACGCCGGGAGTTGGTTTCACCCCTCTTTTAAAGGAGAGTCCATCCCTTCACTAGAAGAGGTCCTCGATGTTGTGACCGCTCACTATGACTCGATGATCATCAATATTGAATTAAAAAACGATCTCATCGACTATCCGCAGTTGGAAGAAAAGGTCCTGGAGCTGCTCAACGAAAAAGGGATGAAAGAACAGACAATTATTTCTTCATTCAATCCTGCGAGTTTGAAAAAGGTAAGAGAGCTTGATCCTGATATTGAGACAGGTTTACTTTTTGAAGGGATTCCAGCGAATATTCTGGACCGGATTAAGCCCTTGCAGGTTAATGCACTTCACTGTGATGCGTCTTTTGCTCAATCTCCAACTGGGCGAAACGTGATGGACATGGGGATGCCTCTGCGCGTATTTACGATTAATACAGTGGAAGAATTTCAGTTAGTGAAAAAAGCGGGTGTTGAGGTTGTCATGACGGATTATCCGGGGTTGTTTTTGGAGCATCTATAATATATTGAAACTCAAACTGGCAGCAATAAAAAAGAAAGAGATTCGTCGATTGACGAGTCTCTTTCTTTTGGAATAGAGTGACACCATTTTTTTCACGAGCACCTCAAATAGGTACCCTTTTGACAGTTCCCTTGTGGTCTCTACTTATTGTTTATTCTATACTTATCGATGAATTTTATAATGACAATTGATGTAGCAATTAAAAGGATAATCCCAATAAAACTAACCGTAAATCCATTATTATACACTGTTATTGCATTAAACATATCCGTATCAAAGAGTGACCCTATGAAGTAATACATAACGTACGCAACTAGCATAACAACTATAAGTACTAACCAATACAATAAATTCACACCCATCTACCAATTAATCAATTTTAGTTTTTATTTTCTTATTCCTGCCCTCTACTTGAACAAAGGGCGGCTGCTTGTTCAGCAAACGCCACGGTTAGTGAAATAAGCCCGTTTTTCATAATGAGTACTCTTTCAAAGTCACTCTATTATTAGTTATTTAATCACTCACTAGTTTGTCCATTTCTCAAATTAAAGAGTAAAACTATTTATACTATACGAGAATAATAAGCTACATCTGCAACTCGCCCGTGTAAATGCGATTCAGGCAACACCGCCACCAAAGTAAATCCGAGTTTTTCAATTAACTTTTTTGACGGTATATTTTTATCATCTATAGTAGCAAAAAGGCGTGTAAGGTGTAATGTGCTTTTACTATGCTCAATGACAGCGGAAACCGCTTCATACGCATAACCGCCTCCCCAATGCTCCCTCATGAAGCGATAACCGATTCCGCCAAGATAGCCTTCTGCTATTTCTGGAATCATGACATCACCGATGAATTCATCCGTATCTTTTAAGGCGACCGTCCATTTTGTTTCAGTGCGATTCCTCACCATTTCTAACATGGAGTGTTCATCACGAGGGGGATTAAGCCCTAGAAATTCTCTTACTTCATCATTGTTCATCATTTTCATCATATTGGGAATGTCTTTTTCCGCTCTCGGACGTAAAATCAATCGTTCTGTTAGAATGATCGGTGCTTCTTTTTTTTCCATGATGTATTCCAGCCTTTCGTCCATTATATAAATAATCTATCATGTGAACGCTCACCGACACTGAGTCAAAGAACCTTCATTCTATTAACGTATGTCTCATCCAAATCATTTAGGGGGCTTCATTTAATGGCCATTTTCCTTTTTCACCACAAGTTTCTTATCAAGCGAAACATCATTCTTGGTATAAACAATATGATGTTGAAAACCACTTCAGATATAAACTCTAATAAGGTATCTTTATAGAATTCTTTTCTGTTTTGTTTTTCATTTTTCATTTTCTAGCTCCCCAATTATATGATCCTTTCAAATAGTTTTTGATAACCAAAAGGTAGAATAGTAGAAATCAACATACCCACCCCAATAATAGAAACGGATAAAATGGAAAACTTCACAGTCGAAATTTCCTTTCTCTTATAAGCGATCGTTAAGATTCTAATCATCGAAAAAACAGTAATGAAAATCAGTACCGCTGAAAAAATACTTATCAGAATGACCGGCATCTTAAAATAGCCACTTAATCATTAGACTTCTTCTTTTCAATTATGGATAAGATCGAATACAAGATAATTCCACAGGCGATCATCAGAAGAAAAGTGTTGGTGATAAGGTTGAAATCAAGCTCATGAATGACTTGTTCTACTTCTCCGTTGTCACTGACTGAAATGTATTTCCATCCATCATATTCGAGCGTAAAGAAAGAGAGGATCAAGCCTACTATAATTCCACCGACAATCGACATCCAACCTTTTTTCATTGTTTCACCCCTTAACGTAAGTATAAAGGAACAAATGGAGAAATATTAGTAAATTCTGTTGTAATATTCGATAAAATTCCCCTCGAACAGGTCCATTTCATCCATTTAAAAAGAGAACAAAACATACGAAATGATTGCAAACGATTACAAATCTATGTTATTTTATATGTAACCGGTTACATAATAACCAACCAAACGAACAGGAAGTGACTTACGTGGCAACAATCAAGGATGTGGCGAGTGAAGCGGGGGTGTCGGTGGCGACGGTCTCCCGGGTGCTGAATGATAACGGCTATGTAGGAGCCGAGACGAGGAAGAAGGTAATGACGGCGATTGAGAAGCTGAATTACAGTCCGAACGAGGTGGCACGCTCCCTTTATAAACGGGAGTCGAGACTTATCGGACTGCTGCTTCCGGATATCACCAACCCGTACTTCCCGCAGCTGGCGAGAGGGGTCGAGGATGAAGTGAGCGAGGCGGGGTTCAGGCTCCTCCTTGGAAACAGCGACGAAAACATCCAGAAGGAGCTGGATTATATCCAGACCTTCGTTCAGAACAATGTCGTCGGCATGATCTCAGCGACCAATCATGTAGAGCATGATCAGCTGTATAGTGAATTGAATCTCCCACTCGTCCTCCTAGACCGGACCACGGACAACTATCCGGCAGTGTATGCGGACGGCCGCAAAGGAGGACGCCTGGCGGCAAAGACCTTAGTGGAAAAAGGGGCGAAGCGGATCACCGTCATGAAGGGGCCGGCACACGTGAAGCCGGCACAGGACCGATTCCGGGGAGCCGTTGAGTACTTGAGCGGAACAGACGTCGACTTCACGGTGATGTCCACGACCTCGTTCTCCTTTGAAGACGCAAAGGGCTGGGCAGAGGAACTGTTCGCTACCTATCCTGATACGGACGGGGTCATCGCAAGCAATGATATCGTTGGGATCGCGATTCTCCATGAGGCGCTCCGGCTCGGGAAGAAGATCCCGGAAGACGTCCAGATCATCGGCTACGATGACATCCCCCAGAGCAGCCTTTCCTATCCAGCGCTATCAACGATCAGGCAGCCGGCTTACGAAATGGGCAGGCAGGCCGCGGCACTTCTGATTAAACTGATAAAAAAAGAAAAAGACATCGATACATGTGTTCAGCTTCCGGTTGAACTCATACAGCGAAACACAACACGAAAGGGATGAAGGAAGATGAATAAAGCGAAGATTGCCGTGATCGGCAGTTCATCCATGGATCTAGTGGTGACATCAGCGAAACGCCCCGGTGCAGGGGAAACGGTACTGGGCGACAGCTTTGACACGGTACCCGGAGGAAAAGGCGCCAACCAGGCCGTTGCAGCAGCAAGACTTGGAGCAGACGTTTACATGATCGGATGCGTCGGCGATGATCCTTACGGCAAAGAAATCTTGGAAAACTTTAAGAGCAACGGTGTTCATACAGAGTATGTGGAACCGGTTACAGGTCAGAAATCCGGAACCGCCCATATCATCCTCGCTGAAGGGGACAACAGCATCGTCGTTGTTAAAGGGGCCAATGATCTTGTGACACCAGAATACGTTGAGAAAGCAGCCGATTTCCTCAAAACATGTGATCTCATCATGATCCAGCAGGAAATCCCAGAGGAAACAGTTGAATACGTGGCAGACCTGTGCAACAAGATTGAAGTACCACTGCTATTAAACCCGGCTCCAGCACGAAAGATTTCACAAAACGTTATCGTTGGTGCCAGCTATCTGACACCGAATGAACACGAAGCAGATGTGCTCTTTAATGGAATGAAACCGTCAGAAGCGCTGAAACAATATCCTGACAAAGTCATCATCACCGAAGGAGCAGCAGGAGTCCGTTACCATAATGGAACTAAAGAAATCCAGGTTCCCTCCTTCAAAGTCGAAGTCGTCGATACAACAGGGGCCGGCGATACCTTCAATGCCGCATTCGGAACCGCCGTTGCTGAAGGACAAACAATGGAAGAAAGCCTCCGATTCGCAAACCGCGCCGCATCCCTTTCCGTGACCGGATTCGGGGCACAGGGTGGAATGCCGACAAGAGACGAAGTGGAAAGGAAGCTGGCAGAATGAAACGACATGGCATCTTGAACAGTCACATTGCAAAGATACTTGCCGATCTCGGCCACACCGATACGATTGTCGTGGCCGATGCCGGTCTCCCGATTCCGTCAGACGTCGTGAAAATCGACCTGGCATTGAAACCGGGAGAGCCATCCTTCCTTGACGTGGTCGAACTGTTAAAGGAAGAAATGGTTGTTGAAACCGTCACGTTAGCTGAAGAAGTCGAAACAAATAAAGGGGTTAAAGAACAAATGACCTCATGGTTCGATGGGATCCAGTTTGTATCCCATGAAGACTTCAAGAAAGAAACCCATAAGGCGAAGGCCGTCATCCGCACGGGGGAAGTCACACCGTACGCGAATTGCATCCTTCACGCGGGAGTCATTTTTTAAACCAAAGGGGGTAGTAGCATGCAGATCAGCATGAAGAATATCCATAAAGCATTTGGGACGAACAAGGTCCTCGAAGGCGTCGACATCGAGATCGGGGAAGGCGAAGTCCATGCCCTGATGGGAGAAAACGGCGCCGGAAAGTCGACCCTGATGAACATCCTGACCGGTCTTCACAAGAAGGATCAGGGAACGATCACCATCGACGGGAAGGACATGACGTTCGATAATCCGAAGCATGCCGAGGAATTCGGCGTTGCCTTCATCCATCAGGAGCTGAACGTCTGGCCGGAGATGTCCGTCCTTGAGAATCTGTTCATCAATAAGGAACCGGTTACACAATTCGGTCTTATCAATACGAGAAAAATGAAAGCGGTTGCGAATGAACAGTTTGAAAAGCTGAACATTTCCATCCCTCTCACAAAAGAAGCAGGACAGTGCTCGGTCGGACAGCAGCAGATGATCGAAATTGCCAAAGCCCTCATGACGGATGCAAAAGTCATCATCATGGACGAGCCAACAGCGGCCTTGACGGACCGGGAAATCGAGACGCTCTTCACTGTCATCCGTTCCCTAAAGAAAGCCGGCGTGTCGATTGTATACATCTCCCACCGGATGGAAGAAATCTTCACGATCTGTGACACCATCACAGTCATGCGTGACGGACGCACGGTGGATACGACGCCGATCCCCGAGACGAATTTCGATGAGGTCGTGAAGAAAATGGTCGGACGTGAATTAACAGATCGCTTTCCAAAACGCCAACCAAAACCAGGTGAAACAATGCTTGAAGTACGGAACCTGACGAAAAAGGGACTGTTTGAAAAAGTAAGCTTCGCGGTCCGCTCAGGAGAGATCGTCGGCGTGTCAGGATTAATGGGGGCAGGCCGAACGGAAATCATGCGAACCATCTTCGGACTCGACGGACGGTATGAAGGTGAGATCATCGTGAACGGGAAACCAGTCACGATTAAAACACCAGATCAGGCGGTGAAGCTCGGTCTTGGATTCATCACTGAGGATCGGAAGGATGAAGGACTCGTCCTCGACTTTTCCCTGAAGGATAACATCGCCCTACCAAGTCTCTACAGCTTCACGAAGAAAGGCTTGATCAATGATAAAAGCGAACAGGACTTTGTGGAAATGCTTATCAAACGGCTGACAATCAAGACCGAATCAGCCCGGACTCACGCAAAGAACCTTTCGGGTGGGAACCAGCAGAAGGTGGTCATCGCCAAATGGATCGGGATCGGTCCGAAAGTGCTCATCCTCGATGAACCGACAAGGGGAGTCGATGTCGGAGCAAAACGGGAAATCTATCAACTGATGAACGAGCTCACCGACCGGGGCGTCGCGATCGTGATGGTATCATCCGAGCTGCCAGAAGTACTCGGGATGAGCGACCGCATCCTCGTCGTCCATGAAGGGACCATCGCAGGAGAGCTATCAAAGGAAGACGCCACACAGGAAAAAATCATGACATTGGCGACAGGAGGTCACGCACATGAATAACGCACTCAAAACGAATCACGTCGGCAATCTGATGCAAAAGCTCGGTCCACTACTTGGACTGTTTGTGCTGATTGCGACCGTATCCATCATCAACCCTAGTTTTCTAGAACCCTTGAACTTATTGAATCTATTACGACAGGTCGCGATTAACGCCCTGATTGCCTACGGGATGACCTTCGTCATTTTGACCGGAGGGATTGACTTATCCGTCGGCTCGATCCTCGCCTTATCCAGTGCCCTCATGGCCGGGATGATGGTATCAGGAATCGACCCGATCCTTGCGATCCTAATTGGCTGTATCCTTGGAGCCGTGATGGGAATGGTTAACGGACTACTCATTACAAAAGGAAAAATGGCCCCATTCATCGCAACACTTGCAACGATGACGATGTTCCGCGGGTTGACGCTCGTGTACACCGACGGAAACCCAATCACGGGACTCGGTGACAGCTATGCCTTCCAACTGTTCGGAAGAGGATACTTCCTTGGAATCCCAGTACCTGCCGTCACCATGATTCTGACGTTTGCGATTCTATGGGTGATCCTGCACAAAACCCCGTTCGGCCGTAAAACGTATGCCATCGGTGGGAATGAAAAAGCAGCCCTGATTTCAGGGATCAAAGTACCACGAATCAAAGTGATGATCTACTCCCTGGCCGGCTTACTGGCCGCACTCGCAGGAGCAATTCTGACGTCACGCCTGAATTCAGCCCAGCCGACTGCGGGTACATCCTATGAACTTGATGCCATCGCCGCCGTCGTCCTAGGCGGGACAAGTCTGTCAGGCGGACGCGGACTGATCGTCGGAACACTGATCGGTGCACTCATCATCGGAACATTAAACAACGGTCTGAACCTGCTCGGCGTCTCATCCTTCTTCCAAATGGTAGTAAAGGGTGTCGTCATCATCATCGCGGTTCTCATCGACCGAAAGAAAGCAGCGTAGGAGGGATACTATGAAAAAAGCATGGTTATTACTAATCAGTCTATCACTCCTATTCCTAGGCGCCTGCTCCCTGCAGCCGCCGGAATGGGCAAAGCCAAATAAAAGCTCGAACCCGGAAGACATCAAAATCGGACTATCGGTTTCAACACTCAATAACCCATTCTTCGTCTCCATGAAAAATGGAGTAGAAGATGAAGCAAAGAAACAAGGCATGGAAGTCGTCGTTGTTGATGCCCAGAACGACGCTGCCAAGCAAATCAATGACGTTGAAGACCTCATCCAGCAGGGCGTCAACGTCCTACTCATCAACCCGACGGATTCAGCGGCCATCTCCACTGCAGTACAATCCGCCAACAGCCTTGGTATTCCGGTTGTCACCCTTGACCGCTCAGCGGAAAAAGGAGACGTCGCCACACTCGTCAGCTCGGATAACGAAAAGGGCGGCGAAATGGCCGGAGAATACCTTGTCGAACAGCTCGGTGAAGGAGCCAAAGTAGCTGAACTTGAAGGTGTTCCCGGAGCATCTGCCACTCGTGAGCGGGGAGCCGGGTTCCACAACATCGCGGATGAAAAGCTGGATGTCGTGGCTAAGCAGACGGCAAACTTTGATCGTACCGAAGGATTGAATACAATGGAAAACCTAATTCAGGGGAATCCAGATATCAAAGCTGTATTCGCTCATAACGATGAAATGGCATTGGGAGCACTGCAGGCAATTCAGAGTTCCGGCCGTGAAGTGTTAGTCGTTGGATTTGATGGAAATGAAGATGCGATGACTAGCATTCAGAATGGTAATCTGTCTGCGACTGTCGCTCAGCAGCCTGAGAAGATTGGTTCGTTGGCCGTTCAGGCTGGGGCTGATGTGTTGTCAGGGAAGAAAGTGAAGAAGAAGATTCCGGTTCCGTTGAAGTTGGTGACGGAGGAGAATATAGGAGACTCTTCAGAATAAATTGTGGTGGTAAACCTCATTCGTGCATTTGTACGGATGAGGTTTTTTCCTTTGTTGATAAAAGTAGTGGAGAAAAGAATTTAGCTTTTCTTACTAGTGTTTGCTCCAAATGAGTTGGGGTCTGACCCTGATTAAGCCAAAAGCAATATTCATCTTTAAGATAACAAACCTGCTCTTCATTTTTTCCCCAATAATAATACATGAATAGAACATATTCTGTATGAATATTTTCTACCACTTCTAGCATTTAGCCTTCCTCTAATTTACTTACAACATATTTTAAAAAAGAAAATTCACCAAAGGGTATCCTTTCCAAGTGTATCTCACTATATTAGGGTTGAATACATATTGAAGCAGGAGTGAATCAAATGAGTAGATGGAGAAATTTAAATCAATGGATGTTGGATTTGGATAAATTTTATCACCTGGAGGGTATTTACCTGTATATGTGGATTCTGTTAATTACCATGTATGAGGGCGAAGTTCAGTTGGGGTGTGTGGTGCTTGGTGAAAAGCAGTATATTCGGTCGATCGGGAAGTTTCGAGAGGACCTGTTTTTTACAGTGAGAATGAGGCCTTTTTGTAAGCGGTTGGAGTCGGAGAAGTATGAATATGAAGATCTGATTACGTTTAAGCTGATGAATGATTTCGCTTGTGTGGAATATTTCTATTGGAAGAGAATGTCTGTCAAAAGTGGTGTTATGATTCTGGGATTGACAGGCTTAATGATAAAGCTGATTCCGGAATGTCATCGTGCGGCGAAAAGCATGTGAATCGGGTACGGAAATAACCTGCAAATAGACTTAAGAACTTAGAGATAGAATAGATTTTAGAGAACAACAACATCAAAACTACCGCCATTAGAGACGCTAAGGATGTAGATAGGATGTAGGTGTTGATTAGACATTTCATTGGCAGGATGGACTCCTAATATTTAAGAAGTTCATACGGAGGAATTACGGTTCGTGCACTTGGAAGAGTATATTTCCTACTGGGTGAAGAGGAGAATTCAGGACCATATCATCAATGGCTGTTAAGGATCATTTATCGTTAGATTAAAAGTGTGCTTTTCCAGATTAATGCAAAAAGTTAAATTAGGTACGTCCCAATTATCCTTAAAAATAGCCAAAGGCTTTTTAAGGAACCTTATAGGGTTTGTCCAAAAAAATCCCTAATTGTTCACATCCCTTCGTCAACTTTTTCCCTTTATCATGAGGTAATCAAAGAGATTTCAAGGTGCAAGGCAATTCATAGAGTATGAGTTTACCATCTAAGTTAAAAGTGATAGAGTATGTATATAAATTCCATTTGAATAGGAGAAAATATGTATATATCTCAGCTGACTCTACGGAACTTCAGAAATTTCAAAGCCCAACAATTCAGTTTTAAATCAGGGGTAAATACGCTTATTGGAGAAAATGGCTCAGGGAAATCCAATGCTTTTTTGGCTCTGCGTTTAATGTTGGATAACAACCTTCCGAACAGTGCTGCAAATCTGATTGAAACGGACTTCAATCGGAGTCTTGGCGGTTGGAAAGGTCACTGGATTACCATCTCATTGACGTTTAAGGATTTAGACACCAGTGAAGGTGCCAGTTTGTTAGCACATAAGTTAGAGGACCTCCAAAGAGACAACGCAAGTGGATCGTACCACTTTTTCTTTAGACCAAAGAAAAAAATACGGAAGGTGCTTTATGAGTTATCACAGTCTCCACAGAAAGATCGGGATCAGCTTAACGCCATTCTCGATCCTCTGACAATAAAAGATTATGAAACCGTGTACCATTTCAGAGGCACAGCAGATTTTTCAGATGACGAGACCTACAAGAGCTTGATCGGAGATTTCGATTCCATTGAGTTTCCGAATCCAGATGAGGAACAAAGACATCTCCTCGGTACTCCGAACTCTCAGATTTTTATGATCCGTTCAGAATTGGCATGTACCCATATAAAAGCGTTAAGGGATGTCATGTCAGAACTGAGGAAAACGAGGCAGAGTCCCTTGTTAAATTTGTTGCGGGATAGTGCAAAAAACATACAAATTGGTGATTCGGAAGAAATCATAAAAAAAGTCACCCAGTTAAATAATGCCATCAGTGAATTAGAAGAAGTAAGTAGCCTTGCTGGACGTGTTAAACAAACCATCGATTCGACCATAGGTCATACCTATGCTCCTGAAATTAGCATACAGTCGGAACTGCCCGAAGACATTAACAAGCTATTTCAGGCCTTGACTCTCTGGGTCGGGGATGGGGAAAGTGATCATCAAGGACGATTAGAAGATCTGAGTCTAGGTGGAGCCAACCTAATTTATATCACCCTGAAGTTACTGGAATATGAGTTCAATCAGCCAAGAGAAGAGAAAGCTGCTCATTTCCTCTTAATAGAGGAACCTGAAGCCCATATACATACACACATCCAAAAAACCATGTTCGAGAATTATCAATTCGAGAATACGCAGGTCATTACCACTACGCATTCAACCCATATTTCATCTGTGAATAAAATTGAATCTGCGAATATCCTGTGTAAGGAGCCAAACGAGACCTTAGTATGTCATCCAAGCAAGGGTTTATCGGAAGCGGAATGCAGGAAAGTGGAACGATATTTAGATGCGACAAGAAGCACTTTACTCTTCTCAAAAGGTGTTATTTTGGTGGAAGGGGATGCAGAGCTAATACTCATTCCACTTTTGTTTAAAGAAGTGTTTGGAATCAGTCTTGATGAAATAGGCGTGAGTTTAATCAATATGAGTAGCACTGTATTCACTCACATAGCAGATCTTTTCCATGACGATCGAATAAGGAGAAAGTGTGCCATTATTACTGATCATGATCAAACTCTCGTATCCTTTACAGGAAGGGACTACAGGGAACTGTCTAAATCAGAGCAAAAGCAGTACAATTCAGCTGAAAAGGGCGAAGAGAGGAAACAAAAATTAGATGCTTATTGTTTTAACAATTCTTGGGTAGATGTGTTTTATGCTAAGCATACCTTTGAAGTGGACTTTGTTCTGAATAGTAATGTACCTGAGATTATAGGTACACTGAAAAGTATATATAAAAGGCAAAAAGAAATTACTGACTCGACAGCTATACTGAAATCACAAGTGGAATCAAGGATAGGATTGGAAACACTCCGACTTGCCGAAAAAGAAGGAAAAGGATGGTTCGCTTTGATACTAGGTGATGAGGTCACCTATGAAACCTTCATTCCTCCATACATCCTTGATGCCATAGCGTTTGCAACCTCTCACATCGGATTTAAGCATTATGAAAAGATGGCCAAATACAGGGTAGAGAAAAATTGCAGTGAAGAGGAATATGAAGAGTATTGTTCGGAATTGGCCGAACTAACATCAACTACAAGATCCATCCAAAAGTTATCTGATCTTACAAGGAATTACTTAGATAATGACGACGATTTCTTTTTATTTGTCAAACGTAGTAAGGAGGGGGCTAATGCTAGAAGGTCTGGATCCTCAACAGTTAAAAGCGGTAGAAAGTGAACATGATACCCTTTTGTTAGCATGCCCTGGGAGTGGTAAAACCCGTGTGTTGACAAGGAAGATAGCATATGAACTAGATCGATTGGAAAGCAACAAGAAATTCATTGTGGCTCTGACGTATACCAACCGAGCAGCTGATGAAATTCAAAAAAGAATTGATGAAATGGGCATTCCCCAGGAGCAACTTTGGGCAGGGACCATCCATTCTTTTTGTTATCAATGGATTATTAAACCCTATGCTGAATTAATTCCTGCGTTAGTAAACGGCTTTACCATTCTGGATGAGTTTAAAAAAGAGACAATACTAAAAGAGTTAAAAACGAAGCACTCACTTCCATCTTATCAAGCAATTAGCACAAGCATCACTAGAGATGGAAAATACACAGACCAAGAGCCAGTCAACAAAATGGTGGCCAAAGAGTACCACAAAAGTATAGTAGAAAATAAAGAAATCGATTTTGATCTCATTCTCTACCTTTCGTATAGGCTTCTGAAAAAGAATAAAAAAATCCGAAGACATTTATCCCGCTTGTTTCGTTATATCTTTGTAGATGAATACCAGGATACGTCAGATTTACAGTATGGGATCATTGGGCAAATTATTCGCCCGAGTGAAGGGAGTTGTAACATCTTCCTCGTTGGAGACCCTGACCAATCTATTTATAGTTCACTTGGAGGTATACCAAGAACATTAGAGGAAATTCAAGATGAAATCAGCAGCAAGCATATGGAGCTACACAAGTTGTCAGGAAATTACCGATCAAGTCAACGAATTGTAGACTATTCAGTTGAATTTCAATACGAAGATATGATGGTAAAAGCCTTAGGAGAGTATTCAAACAAACACGGTCGAATAAGTTTGAATACTACAATCGATAAAGAGGACGTGCCTCAAGAAGTCGCCAACCTCATCTCGTATTATATTGAAAAGGGCTGCAGCCCAAATGAAATATGCGTAATTGCCCCACAATGGTATTCCCTTTATCCAGTCGCGAAGAAATTACGAGCACTTCTACCAGGCGTTCCATTTGAAGCTCCAGGTTCAATCCCTTTACCCAAGAATAAAGATAATTTTTGGTGGAAGCTGGCTCGCTTGTTTCTGACTGAACCTAATCCACAGAACTCATTGAATCGATTTAGATGGGTAAGAAGGGTAATTGAGGACTTAAATGACTATACCAATGAAGGTTTTACATTTACTCATAATGATTGTAGAAGATATTTGAAATGGATAAACTCAATAAAGCCCAGACCAAAGGAAGGCGTTCTTTATCTTAAAGAAGCTTTCAAAGAATTCTTCAATAAGCTTGAAATTGATTTTACACACAACCAAACGCTTCATGATCAATGGGAAACATTCTTCAATGGGATCAAGCAAAGGTATGAAACTGAATCCTTTGCGGATGTCCCTAATACAATCGACTACTTTAGAGGCATGTTTAAACCCTCAAGTGGAGTTGTGATTAATACCTGCCACGGAGTAAAAGGGGAGGAATATGAGACTGTCATCGCTTTTGGATTGCTGTGGGGGTACATTCCTCACTGGAATGCAATATGGAATGAACCTCCCATTGTAAGAGATACCTCCTCAAAGAATTTGTTGTATGTCATAAGCTCTCGTGCAAAGGAAAATTTGCATTTACTAGCAGAGACCGGAAGGAGCACGACATCAGGCTACCCTTATGAGATCAATAGACACTTGGCCAATGTCAGATTTGAGTATGATGCTTTATATGTTTGAAGAAGGCCAGGGATGGAGTACTGGAAATTCTAAAAGATCATCAAAAAAGAACTGGAGATGAATATTGGGGTCTGATCCTTGGCGCGATAATACATTAATGTACCGGGGTCAGACCCCGATTTTCATCCTTAACTCATTTTTTAAAAAGATAATGTCTACATTTAATTATTTTTAATGAATAATTGATTTATAACGCCCAATTAATTAGGAGGGTAAAATGTATTGCTATTTTCAAGAGAACTACGAAAACTTGCAGTTTAGAAAAGCAAAAAAAGAAAATAGAGGACTAAGAAAAGCTCAGTTAGGAGCAACCCATGCAATAGCTTCCTATTTCACAAAGGAAAATAGTAAACAAGCCTTAGTGGTGTTGCCAACAGGAACAGGTAAAACAGCGGTAATTATGATAAGTCCGTATTTATTAGATGCTAAAAAAGTGTTAATCATTACACCTTCAATTTTGGTTAGGAATCAAATTGCTGAGGATTTTAGAAACTTAAAAACTCTTAAAGATATAAATGTATTGCCAGAAATTTGTATGAACCCGATTGTTTTTGAACTTACAGATAGTAAAATTGAAAATCATATAGATACTATTAATAACAGTGATGTAATTGTTGCAACACCACATGGAGCGTATAATCTTTCAATAAACACAAAAGTAAAGGATAAATTTGATCTTATATTAGTTGATGAAGCACACCATGAACCAGCTAAAAAGTGGCGAGAAGCACTTGAGAACTTTGCAAATACTAAAAGGATATTGTTCACTGCCACCCCTTTTAGATTAGATAATAAAAAAATTCAAGCAGATTTAATATATTCCTACTCTCTATCACAGGCTTATGAAGACAAGATATTCGGGGAAATCTCTTTTATACCTGTTGAAATAAGTGCTAATGAAAATCGAGATGTAAAAATTTCAGTTGAAGCTGAGAAAATATTCTATGAAGATAAATTAAAAGGTTATAAACATTCATTGATGGTGAGAGCGGGTTCAATAGAGGAATCAAAAATCTTATTAGAAATCTATAAAAAGAATACTGAATTAAAACTAGAAGTTGTGCATAGCCGGCTTTCTGCTAAAACTGTTAGAACGATTATTGGTAAATTGAAGAATGGTAACTTAAATGGTGTTGTTTGTGTAGATATGATGTCAGAAGGCTTTGACTTCCCTAATTTAAAAATAGGCGCTATTCATTCACCCCATAAATCTCTAGCGGTTACACTTCAATTTATTGGTAGGTTTGCTAGAACTAATGCCAATAACATTGGTAGTGCAAAATTTATAGCTGTAAATGATGATGATTTCATCCTTGAAAACTATAAATTATTTTCTCAAGATGCCGTTTGGAAAGATATTATTATTAATTTATCTGAATCTCAAATTATCCGAGAAGAGGAAAACCAAAAGTTTATAAATCGTTTTACAATAGAATCAGATACCTCTAAAGACATTGTTAAAGAAATAGCTCATTTAAGGCCAAACTTTCATGCGAAAGTATTTCAAACGGATTCTTTTAACATTGATGCAATCTTTCCAGAAATGGGTTTTAAATTAGAAGGAGTTTTAGTGAATAAAGAAAATAGTACGGTTATAACTATATTAAAGGACTTGGTTGTTCCTAGATGGGCAACTACTCAAAGTGAATTATATGATAAGAGTTATTATTTAGTAGTACTTTATTATTCGCAGGAGACTAACTTGTTATTTATTAACTCACAGCTTAAAAGCGAAAACTTATATTATATGGTTGGAAATGCATATTGTGGAGAAGATTTCTTTCATAAAATAAGCAGGAACCAATTACACAGAGTATTAGGTGGTATGACAAACTTTGAAATTTTTAATTCTGGTTTACAAAATAGAGTATCAAATGAAGAGTCTTATACTATCAGCTCTGGTCCAAATGTAAGTAACACATATGATCCAGCCACAGGAAGGTTATATGCTGCAGGCCACGTGTTTTGTAAAGCAAGAATCAATGGGATAGAAACCACACTTGGTTATAGTAGTGGTTCGAAGATATGGAGTAGTTCATATGGATCTATAAAAGAATTTATAGACTGGTGTAGTTTAAATGCTTCAAAAATAATTGATAAAGAGCTAGTTGTTAAAACGAATACAGCATATGATTTTGTTCCGCTCCCAGAAGTAATCACCAAGTTTCCTGAGACAATATTCTGTGTTAAATGGTCAAATAATACTTACTCAAACCCACGTAATTTGATATTGGGAGAAAATATAAGCGAAAAGACAGTATTAGATATAGATTTAGTCATTTCCACAATAAATGAAAATGAAATACAATTCTATTGCAATTTCGAAGGGGAAAGATATTTGTATTCACTTTCAGTCAATGGAAAAGTAAAGTTAGTTAAAGAAGATAAAGAATTATTTCTACAAGTTGGAAAGCATCAACAAAGATTGTCAGATTATTTACAAGGGAATCCATTAGAAATGTTAACGACGGATTTAAGTTTAGTAACTGATGGAGAAATAGCAAAAAATAACTTTAGAGTGGAACAATTTGTACCGGACTTAATTAAAGAAATCAAATGGAAAGAATATAAAACAGATATTGCGGTTGAATTTGGAATAACTAAAAATTCAGGTTTGATTTCGATACATGAGGCACTAGAAAGAATTTTAAGTGAAATCAACTATGACTATCTTATTTACGATCATGGAACAGGGGAAGTAGCTGATTATGTAGGAATTAGGATTACTGAAAATGAAATACACGTACATTTTTTTCATGTAAAAGCTATGAAAGGAAAGACTTATAATAACTCTGTAAACGATCTTTATGATGTTGTTGGCCAGTCAATAAAATCAATAATTTGGTTGAAAACAAAATCTGTATTTAGAACAAAAATAATTAGCAGGAAAAAATCCGGTTACTCTAAATTTATTGTAGGTAACTATAGAGAGTTAATAAATGTTCTTCAAACAAACAAAATATTAAAAGCAAAGATTATAGCTGTACAGCCATCTGTAAAGCATAATCACAAAATGACAGAAAAAATATCAGAATTATTGGCTGCGACTAACCATTATATAAAACATTCAGGTTCGGCGAATGAATTTATGATTTGGGGTAGCTGAACAATATTATAAATGAGCGTTAATAAAAGATTCTTTCTCAATCTCATATAAATTCTTTGATCCCTATTTCGAATCGCAGCCTAAATTAATACACCACTATATCTCACATTATTTTGTGTTTACTACCTTCAGCACTCCAGACAGGTGAAGTGTGGTAACTATTTAATTAAAAGCCTATCTAGTGCATAAAATAGAAAAATGGCCTACTAATGGAGAGGTTAGATAGTTCTTTACAAAAGAGAGTGAATCTGAACATCAGGTTCACTCTCTTCATTTAAGATGTTTTTTGGACAGAACTTTTTTTTATTATCCTTTGCCTTCTCTTACTCACCACATAAACCAAAGAAGTAACCAAAAAACAACTAAACCCCGGCGAAAACGAATCAGGAATCACCAAATAAACCACCATCCCAATCACTAAAACATACAGCGCCTCACGATTAAAATTCGACTCCCCACTAGCCAGCCGCACAAGCGAACTCTCCGAAATCCTCCCTTTCCTAATAACCAAATAATCAGCCACCACAATCGCCGATATCGGAATGATCAGAATCCCCAGATAAGAAATATACTCCTGCGCATTATAAACCAGCTGCGGAAAAGAGCTTAATATGATCCCGGCAATACTAAACAACAGTGCACTCTGAATCCGCGAAAGGGACGGCAGTGCATTAAGCAAACTATACCCCCCTGTATACGCATTACTAAGATTAATAGATATCATAGACACCATCGCGCAAGCCGTAATCACCAAGAGAAGCAGACTGGAGTCAGTCAGTTGCCCAGCTGCCACGAATGGATTCAAATCCTTGAACAAGCTGGCACTCAACCCTCCAAGTAATGCCGTCATCATGAATCCGACGACGTTTCCACTATACAATCCCCAGAATCCGTGGCGGTCGCTTTTGCTGTAGCGGGTGATGTCGGATGATGCGCTGACGCCTGAGATGTATTGGACGAAGACGAGGCTTGAGTAGAATAGGAACGTTCCGATGGAGAAGGGTTCCTGACCTTGGCTTAGTGTTTGGAGGGAATCGGCTCCTTTTGTTAGGAACAGGTAGAGGATAATTCCCTGGCCGATCACGAGGATCGGGATGAATAGTTTGGTCGCTTTCTTGACGGCTTCGAAGCCGATGAGGGCTAGAAGGGTCATGATGATGGCGAGTCCAATGGCGATAGGGATGAATGGAATTGTATAGGGTGTTACTTTTTCCACCATGGAGATGATGACGAAGGTTCCTCCGATGGTTTGGACGCTGAACCAGTAGAGGGACGTCAGGGACCGGATGGGGGATGCGATGAGCATCGACAGCCGGGTTCCGATAATGGATCTCAGGACGTATTGAGCGGGCAGGCCGTAGCGGGAGCCCGGTAATGATAAGAATGATACGAATAGGAAGGCGACGCTTGCTCCGAGTACGGTGGCAAGAAATGCTGCCTGGAAGGATAGTCCGCCTTCAAGGACGGCCAGTGCAGGGATGAGGAAGTTTCCTGCGTTCACGGAGAAGGCGAGCTGTATGATGAAGTATTCGATCCATGTGGTTGATTTTAATTGTGGTGGGACCTTTTCGAGTCCGAGCCGTTCGATCATGGGTTGTTTCATGAAATAGTCTCCTTTGGGTATACTAGGATGCATGGTTTCTATTTTAAAGAATTTTTGAAAAAAAGCGAAGAAATAATCATTTATTTTTTTAAAGAAAAATAGAGATATTTCCTTATTTATTTGTTAGAATGTAAGTGCTTACAGGGTGAGTAATTGCCCTTCGCTATTATATATGAATAGTGTTATATTTAGAAAGTGAATGCTCCAAGGAGCAATAGTGCATTTAGGAGGTTGGCTTAGTATGCGTATTGGTGTACCAACGGAAATTAAAAACAACGAAAATCGTGTGGCCATGACGCCGGCTGGTGTTGTGAACCTTGTTCAATTCGGACATGAGGTTTACATTGAAGCTGGAGCGGGAATGGGTTCAGGATTTACAGATGAAGATTACAAAGCAGCAGGTGGACACATCGTTGATTCTGCAGCGGAAGCATGGTCCATGGATATGGTCATGAAGGTAAAAGAGCCACTTCCAAGTGAGTACTCTTATTTCCGCGAGGGGCTTATCTTATTTACATATTTACATCTTGCTCCAGAGCCGGAATTAACGAAAGCGTTAATTGATAATAAAGTGATCGGAATCGCGTACGAAACGGTTGAACTGAATCGTGCCCTTCCATTACTGACTCCGATGAGTGAAGTGGCTGGACGTATGGCGACTCAAATCGGTGCCCAGTTCTTAGAGAAGATCCACGGTGGTAAAGGTGTATTACTTTCAGGTGTCCCTGGGGTTCGCCGTAGTAAAGTAACGATCATCGGTGGAGGAGTGGCCGGTACGAACGCAGCGAAAATGGCTGTCGGACTTGGTGCCAACGTCACGATCCTTGACCTTAACCCGGATCGCCTTCGTCAGCTGGATGATATCTTCGGTAGCGACGTAACAACACTTATGTCTAACCCGCTAAATATCGAACAAGCTGTCAAAGAAGCAGACCTAGTGATTGGTGCTGTACTAATTCCAGGAGCGAAAGCACCTAAATTAGTAACAGAAGACATGATCAAAGCCATGACACCTGGTTCAGTTGTTGTCGATATTGCCATCGACCAAGGCGGAATCTTCGAAACAACAGACCGCATCACAACGCATGACGATCCAACATACGTGAAGCACGGCGTTGTACACTATGCCGTTGCCAACATGCCTGGTGCCGTACCACGTACGTCTACCATCGCATTAACAAACGTAACTGTACCTTACGCGGTTCAAATCGCTAACAAAGGCTACAAAAAAGCGTGCCTAGACAATGAAGCTCTGTTAAAAGGTATTAACACATTGAACGGATATGTTACTTACCAGGCGGTTGCTGAAGCGCATGATGTAGACTACTCAGATACTAGAACTCAATTAGAGCAACAATAACAACGAGAAGCCGACTGGATGGGAATGTTCAGTCGGCTTTTTGTGTGCTGAAATTTCCCTCTTTGATTAAACACACTTTTAACTTTATGAAATTCGGGTATAACATAAAAGTAGCGAAAGAAAGTAAGAAAATAAAAATAGATACGTTCATTTGGAGGAGAGAGATTATGAAGATTTCATATCACGGACATTCAGTAGTGAAAATCGAAACAAACGGTAAAACGATTCTGATCGATCCATTCATTAACGGAAACGAATTGACGGATCTTAAGGTGGATGACGAAAAGCCGGATGTGATCATCCTTACACACGGTCATAACGATCACGTAGGGGACACGGTGGAGCTTGCGAAGAAAAACGATTCGCTTGTTATCGCCAACCACGAACTAGCGACCTACCTAAGCTGGCAATTAGTGAAAACCCATCCGATGCATGTTGGGGGAGCTTACGAATTTGATTTCGGTAAAGTGAAGCTTACTCAGGCCTTCCACGGATCAGGTCTGATCACTGACGGCAATGAAATCATCTATATGGGTATGCCAGCAGGCGTTCTGTTGATGATTGAAGGGAAGACGATCTTCCATGCAGGGGATACGGGGTTATTCTCTGATATGAAACTGATCGGGGAGCGTCATCCGATTGACCTTGCTTTCCTACCGATTGGTGATAATTTCACGATGGGACCTGAGGATGCGGCGACGGCAGCAAGCTTTTTGAAAGCTAAGAAAGTCGTGCCGATTCATTATGATACATTCCCGCCGATTAAGCAGGATCCGCATAAATTTGTTGAGATGCTTGAGGATTCTGAGGGGCAGGTTATGAAGGCTGGGGATGTTATTGAATATTAACATGTAAGAGCGGTATAAATTAAGTAGTTCAGATAATGTGGTGAAAACATAAGATTTCACATATAGTGATATACGTTTCTGATATGATAAAAAGCTTGGGTTACCCCAAGCTTTTTTCTTGTTCCATTAAAGCCCCCTATAACGGAATAGCACTAATTTTCAATTATCCTAATGTCACTAATTGGATAAAAAACAACATTTGTAGTCCCTACAACCTCATCTATGGGGATTGCTCCTATTTGTCTGCTATCTGTACTATTTCTTCTGTTATCCCCCATAACGAATAAATGACCTTCTGGTACAGTAGCTTGTCCGACAGCAGTATCCTCTAATTTAAAGGGTCTCGTTAGGTCACCATTAATATTTTTCTTTTGCTTATCTAAGTATGGTTCTTTATACGCTTTTCCATTTACATATAAAGTATCTTTTTTAAACTCAATTTTATCCCCAGGTAAACCAATAACACGCTTAATATAGTCTTGTTTCTCATTTGCGTGAAAAACAACAATATCAAATCTTTCAGGTTCTCTTAATTTTGATACAATCATTCTTTCGTGATCTTGTAGGGTAGTATTCATCGAAGCACCATCAACTACAATAGGAGTAAATAAGAATGCACGAACCGTAAACACAATAACTACAGCTATAACCATAGCTTTCATCCATTCTAGCGTCTCATTTTTCTTTTTAACCATTTTTTTCATCCTCTCACTTTAAAAAGTAAAGTTCGTCCTCTTTGGCTTTTCCATTAAACTGCCCTTTACTGGAACAAGGGGCGGCTGCTTGTTCAGCTAACGCCCTCTTTTCTTAAAAAAGATTTAACATTGGTATCCAAACGATAATGGATAGCCACCAATCCTTCCGTGACTTAAACTTCAATAAGTTCATTCCCAAGGAATCCAAAACTTCTAACCTAAAAGATCACCTATAAGTTTCGAAATGTTCCGTTAACCTGCCAGTTAATTGAAGGTAAGCATTCTGACAATCTCTAAGTTTGTTTTACCATATATTGTTAAATTATCTTGAGACCCTCAACAAAAATAACCATTAGATTTAATACGCTAAAAGGAATGGCCATTCACATCCAATGGACAATACTTCTCCCTAAATTTGAACTCCTAAATGCAAAAGCATCGCCTTTTTCTCACCTTCACACAACATCCTCCACCCACTCGCATATACATGATACAAGCCTAGAAAGGAGGAACCATACTTGAAACAACGATACATTCTCTGTTTATTAATAACCGGGGCCCTCATCTACTACGGAGCCCCCCGAATGTCCATATTCGCAGAAGGCCTAAAGGGAACCTTCGCCATCAGCTGGCTAATCCTGGCCACCTGCGTCATAGCCGGCAACCTAGCCGCAATACTTTACACACCTAAAGGAACAGGCAAAGGCGGCGGCAAGAAATTGAAATCCAAGCCGGTGCGCAAAGTAAAAGCACGGTCGTTTGGATAAGCTCTTTAAGGCTTTTGGCTATGAAAGGAACAAACCGCCAATGTTGATTGAAGCGGAAGGGGCTCGACTCCTGCGGGAAACGCTGGACAGGTGAGACCCCACAGGAGCAGCCGAGGAGGCTCACCGCCAGCCCCGCGGAAATCGAGCCCCTGCAGCGAAAATCAACCAGCACTCTCTCATCAAAAGGTTAAAAATGCACTAAACCATCAGGGCTTTCACCCCAGAAAGCCCCGATTAAATTGAAACACCACGCTTTTCACATTATAATAAACATATAAAGTAGGACGTTACAAAGAAGGGTGAAAAGCTTGGCTACAAAACACGAACAAATACTGGAGTACATAGATACCTTGCCTGTCGGAGAAAAGATCTCCGTCCGCCAGATCGCAAAAGCACTGACCGTCAGCGAAGGAACGGCATACCGGGCGATCAAAGATGCCGAAACGAAAGGTTACGTCAGCACCATCGAACGCGTCGGAACGATCCGCATCGAACAGAAGAAAAAAGAAAATATCGAAAAGCTCACCTACGCAGAAGTGGTCAACATCATCGATGGACAAGTACTCGGTGGACGATCCGGCCTCCATAAGATGCTCAACAAGTTTGTCATTGGAGCCATGAAGCTTGAAGCCATGATGAGATACACGGAAGCCGGAAACCTCTTGATCATCGGGAACCGGAACCAGGCGCAGGAGCATGCCTTGCGCGCAGGAGCCGCCGTTTTGATCACAGGGGGATTCGATGCAGACGAAGACGTCAAGAAGCTCGCAGATGAACTCGAACTCCCAATCATCTCCACCTCCTATGACACTTTTACCGTCGCCACCATGATCAACCGTGCGATTTACGATCAGCTCATCAAAAAAGAGATCGTGTTAGTGGAAGACATTTTAACGAAAGTCGATGATACGATTTATCTGCATCTCGATGACACATTGGAAGAGTGGTACGAAAAGAATCAATACACTTTCCACAGCCGTTTCCCAGTCGTGGACCGAAACCTGAAAGTCCACGGAATGGTGACGTCAAAAGACGTCATGGGCCAGGAAAAGTATGCAGGCATCGATAAAATCATGACGAAGCAGCCGATCACCGTCAGCCCAAATACGAGCGTCGCATCCGCTGCCCATATCATGATCTGGGAAGGGATCGAATTACTTCCCGTCGTCAATGAACAGAACAAGCTGCAGGGAATCATCAGCCGTCAGGATGTCCTGAAAGCTCTGCAAATGATCCAACGTCAGCCACAAGTCGGGGAAACAATCGATGACCTCATTTCAAACGCAGTCGAAGTAGTTGGAGAGAAAAAAGACAACAAAGAAATCTACCAATTTGCTGTCACACCGCAAATGACCACGGGGATCGGGACGCTATCCTATGGTGTCTTCACTACCTTGATGACCGAAGCCGCCAACCGTGCATTGAAACCATACAAAAAAGGTGACCTCGTCATCGAAAACATGACCATCTACTTCATCAAACCGGTCCAGATGGAAAGCATCCTAGAAATCCATCCAAAGGTACTCGACGTAGGAAGAAAATTTGGTAAAGTGGATGTAGAAGTATATAACGAAGGCGTGCTAATGGGTAAATCACTGATGATTTGTCAGTTGATCGACCGGCATTAATCGGTAAAACAAAAAGACTAGATGGGCATCTAGTCTTTTACAGTACTTTATTGGTTATCCAGTTCCTTCGCTTCCCTCTGTGCAAAGGGGAGCACATGCTTATACATCTTATATCCGGCCCAGCAGCTTCCAAGTCCCAGCAGGATGAAAAGCGTGCCGATGACATACGTCAGTGTGCCGGGGAATAAAAACAGCTGATTGATCCCGAACAGGGCAACGAACAGCCCAAGGGCAATACTTGCTTTAGCCGATAACCATTTCTTTTCCATCGGTCGTCTCGTCCGCACTTGTCTAATTTTATAAAAGACATAGAACGTGAACGTAACGACAATCAGTAATGCGAGAAAATACATAGTTTTTGTCCTCCATCGTTGACTACTCTCGCTACTATTTTACAGATAACGGAGCAGAATGCCAAATATAAATTCCACTACAAAGGAGATTCCCATGAAAGAACAAATCCTGAACCTCATCAAACAATACGAAACGATTATTGTACATAGACATGTCCGCCCGGATCCGGACGCATACGGCTCCCAGGGAGGTCTTGTGGAAATCCTGAAAGCTTCATTCCCTGAAAAGAACATCTACGCCGTCGGGAAAGAAGAAGAAACCCTTCATTATTTAAATCGACTTGATGATATCGAAGACTCAGTATTCGAAGGTTCCTTGATCATCGTCTGTGATACGGCCAACGAAGAAAGGATCTGCGACCGCCGCTACAATCTCGGCGACCTGCTTGTGAAAATCGATCATCATCCAAATGAGGATGCCTACGGGGATCACCTGTGGATCGATACAACCGCAAGCTCCGTCAGTGAAATGATCTATGAATTTTACCAGTTCGGGAAAGACAAAGGATTGACCCTGCCTGATTCAGGCGCAAGGCTCCTGTTTGCCGGGATTGTCGGCGATACGGGGAGATTCCTGTATCCAAGCACGACCCAGAAGACGTTTGACATCGCCGGTGAATTAATCCGATATGACTTCGACCGGAACGAATTATTCAATCGCATGTATGAAGTCGACTCAAGCGTGACGAAGCTGAACGGATATGTGCTTCAGAATTTTGAAATGGACGAAGATGGCTGCGGTATGATGGTCATGACCAAGGATATTCTCGAGGAGCACGATGTTGTCCCATCAGAAGCTTCCTTACTTGTCAGTACGTTAGGGAACGTGAAAGGCATGAAAGCGTGGGTCTTCTTTATTGAAGAGCATGACCAAATCAGGGTTCGCCTGCGTTCAAAAGGACCTGTGATTAACACGATTGCCAAGAAGTACAATGGCGGTGGCCATCCACTGGCGGCAGGCGCTTCGATTTACTCATGGGAAGAGAAAGAAGCAGTCATGAAGGATTTACGAGAAGTGTGCAGAAATCACCAATAATATTGAAGAAGAGCCGGCGTTTGCCTGCTCTTTTATTCGTTCAGATAAGAAACGGCCATTTGAAATGCCTTGATCCTTCTCTCAATGTAGGTCCGCTGTCCGCTACCGGGCTTGGTTTTCTCAAGAAATCCGGGAAGCATCAACAGTAAACCTTCCAATACTTGCTTCGCTTCGACCAACTCCTCATGGTCCACATCTAACTCTTTACCTTCCCTGTGTGCAGTAAGCAAACCTTCACCAATCCTTGCAGCCCTCAACCTTTTCTCAAGCAACTTTGTCTGTGGCGAACCTGATTTCATCGAAGCAAGGGCATTTTCCGATTTACGGATGACCGACTGAAACGCTTCAATACACTGCTGCTGTTCCTCTGGTGTCACTTTTTCCATGTAGGCATCACCTCAATTCTCTATATGTAGTGTAACAGAAGACTTTGGTATAATGTTTCACAACGATACCAATTAGGAGGATAAACGATGGAACCGAACGTCTTTGAAGAAATGGCCAAACGATACGATACGGAAGAGAGGGTGAAACTGGCCAACATCGTCGTAGAAGAAGTGAAAAAAGAGCTGCAGGACAGTACCTCCAAAACGCTCATCGATTATGGGAGCGGCACAGGACTTGTTAGTTTAGAACTTACAGATATGGTGAAATCCGTTCTGTTAGTTGATTCATCCTAGCAGATGGTCGAAGTGGCCAAAGCCAAAATCACTCAAAGAGGGTTCATGAACGCAGATGTCCTCTATTCCAATTTTACTCAGGGAGCCCCTAATTTGAAAGCTGACATCGTGCTCATGTCACTGGTCCTACTTCATATTCCCGATACGGAAAGTATATTACAAGAACTCTTCACCATTTTAAATGACGGCGGCGAGCTTATTATCGTAGATTTTGACAAAAACGAGAATATCAGTCATCCGAAGGTTCATAACGGCTTTGTTCATGAAGAGCTGAAAGATCAATTATCCGAAGCGGGATTTAGATCCACTGAAATTAGAACATTTCATCATGGACATCAAATCTTTATGAAACAGGATGCTTCCATGTTTATAGCGAGTAGTAGTAAGTGAATCAGGATGACGAGTGTGGGCATGTCCATACTCGTTTTTTTGTGCCCCTGAAAATTCTAGTTCAACTTTTTATTCATGAATATGAAGGATCCCTAATATGATACGTAGTAAATACGTCTCCGTGGAGGATCTTATGGAAAAAACAAATATAAGGAATATCAGGGTATTTATCGCAAGTCCTTTTTTCACGGAGGGGGTTTTGAAAAACTCTTAATAGAAACACTTTTTAAAAACGATTGAAATAGAAATGAAGGCTTTAGTTTATACCTTTATCTTTTTAAATAGAGCAATTTTAAAAATAATAGGTTGATGTACAAGCAAAGTCCTTAATCACAAAATATATTGGTAGGTATAGATTAACCTTTCTAGAAAGGAGTTTTATTATGCACCGTACTTGTGATGAACTAGCTAAAATTCTACACTGTCAAATAAACAGAACAGTTGCTTTGCTGCTTGGAAGTGGAGATATTCAAAATCTTGTTGTTAAAAAAGTTGAGAATGGAGTAGTTTCTGGTAAAGATTTAAACAATCCGCAAGCAGTCTATTATGTAGCTATTGATAAAATTGAGCGTATTATCACATATCCAGAGTAAGTTGAACCTCTTGAGGAGACTACTAGAACTTCTCAATGCAATTGAAGTGGTACCCTTTTTCAATACGCATGGAGATCTATTGAACTAGACAGATATTTTCCAAGACATGCAATTTGCCTCAAAACGAGCTTTGGCTACTAATAAATAACCCCGGTGATTATATTCTTCTACTCAAATATTACCCAATTTCCCTATGGAGTGAATCTCAAGCACAGTTCATTTTTTTTGAGACATGTACATGGTAGGGAATCTGCTCAAACTGAATTGATAGTATCATAAAGCTATCATTCTGCATAAACTATGCTGAAAGGTATATGTTTAATATACCTTTCTATTTTAAATGATTTTACTAAAGGAGATAGAAGATATGGGAAAAAAGAAATGCAAACCTAAACTTCGCTTAAGTTTTGAATACAATAATAATGAATTTACGGGATATCATCAATTTAATATAGCGGATGAAGAAAACTATTTTTCTGTAATTGATCAGAAGTCCGTACAGGGGTTAGTACGTTTAGAGATGGAGGATTTTCTTGAATCTCCAAGGGATTGTAGAAAAGGTGGAGGATGTCTATCAGCGTCATCTATTGAATTTGAAGATTTTAAATTTCACCTATTAAAAAATAGTGGAATTGCTACATTGGAAGTAAGAGAGATTACCACAGCCAATGTCCAACCAACCGATAATGGAATGATATATACACTAAGAGGAACGGGGGTCATTGCAGATTTAGGGATATCTAGTAATTGGACTTTAGTAGGAGGGGCTCAACGATTATTAGAGGGGGCAATACCTGGACCTCATTTAATGATTATTCCAGCGTTTGAGATGAAGACATTGGAGGCAGACGCAGCATTCTCTTTACGCCTTGATAATGATGTGTTGCTGACAGAGGGTACGTCTGCAAAACAAATTATCAGAACTCCTTTACTATCTGAGTCAGCAGCAACGGTTGCTACTTCCAATGACAGGATCGGTATTCTTCGTGCCGAATCTATATAGAAATTCAATATCCACTGCGTCTGACTCATGACTTCGTTAACATTCGAGAGCGTAATTCTAAAGGAAGTGTCATATCAAGCCCACATACTTGTTACTGTGTAACAAGTGAGATAATCTCCTTACATCAATAGATGTAGGGGGTTTTTTTATGAAAAGTGGGTTAAACAAAGAAGAAAGGAAGCGCACATTCAAGACTTTAGAGAGTGTGGATATAATTAATTCATCGGCTGGCGTACTGGTTGAGACAGTGTTCCCATCAAGGGGAAGACCCGAGTGTGCGATTCTCAACTAGTTGGTTTCCCATGGAGATGTCCCTGGAGAAGATCAAGAGATTCCTGATCCCATTCGGATTCGAGAACGATAGCGTGAAAGAATTGATGGGGTCATGAAACAATGGAAAATGAAAGAAGCCAAGGGACCTGTCCCCTTGGCTTCATTTTCGTAATAGTCATCAATTGAACTAAATGAAGGCCTCCGATTTGTTCTAGAGTGCCTATACCACTCGAAGGACTTGTACATAAACTAGAATAAATATGTACAAGTTTAGGGTGGCGATACGCGTATGAGTAAACGTACACAACATTTAGTTGGAGAGAAAGAAATACCGATGTACTTCATTCCTAATCAGGGGCAGTGGAAAGATGAAAACGTTCATTATTATGCTCATGGAATGGGTTATGAAGTGTTCTTCACTGATCAAGGAGCGAGTTTTGTATTTTTGGAACGAGAGAAAGAGAAGGGGCTTCGACTGGATTTTCATTTTCTAAATGATCATCATGCCATTGTGCCTTCAGTAAGACGGGAACTGCCGGGAAGAGTCAATTATTATCGTGGTGCAGATGCTAAGAAATGGCTTACGGGCATTCCGACGTTTGAGGAAGTGATGTATCTAGATGTGTGGCCAGGTATTGATCTTCACTTTTATGGAAGAGAAGGTCAACTGAAATATGAATTCAATGTGCATCCTGGTGCAAGCGTTGAACGAATCAAGTTTGCTTACAAAGGGATGGATGAGATAGCGTTAGATGAGGAAGGCAATATTCTCCTTCAAACAGTGATGGGTGAGATGGTGGACAAGCGCCCTGTGAGTGTTCAAGAAAATGGAGGGGAACAAGACCTCATCCAGACGAGGTTTACGATATTGGAAGATGCAGCGAATGGACCCACTCTTGGATTTTTTCTAGAAGAGAACTATGACTCTCAAAGAAGCCTTCTGATTGATCCAGGATTGATCTATTCTTCCTATTTAGGGGGAGCGGAGCAAGATCAAGGAGTAAGTATTGCGGTTGATTCGAGTGGAAACGCTTATGTGACGGGTGTAACCGCTTCCACTGACTTTCCCATCAAGAATGCGTTCCAGGGAGTGAATGGAGGGCGTTTTGATGCCTTTGTCACGAAAGTAGACCCAGCTGGATCCTTGGTCTTCTCTTCATACCTGGGAGGAGTGAATTCGGATTTTGGGTTGCACATTGCTACAGACTTGAGCGGAAACGCCTATGTTTCGGGTAACACGTCTTCAGCTAATTTTCCGACCCTTAATGCGTTTCAGGGGACGTTTGGTGGTATTCAGGATGTCTTTATTACCAAAGTAGACACGGTAGGTGCCTTGATTTACTCTTCCTATCTAGGGGGATCGGTTTCTGATTCAGTAAGTGGCCTAACCACAGACTCCGGTGGAAACGTTTATGTGACAGGTGAAACGTCTTCAACTGATTTTCCGATGCAGAATGCGTTTCAGGGGGTATATGGGGGGAATGTTGATGCCTTTGTTACCAAGGTAGACCCGACAGGATCCTTGGTTTACTCCTCCTATCTAGGGGGGACGGGGCGAGAACAAGCCCAAGGCATTGCCATTGACTCGAGTGGAAATGCTTATGTGACGGGTTCTACGGGTTCAATTAATTTTCCGACGCAGAATGCCTTTCAGGGGACGTATCAAGGTGTTCAAGATGCGTTTGTTACCAAAATAAACCCGACAGGATCCTTGATTTATTCCTCGTATCTAGGGGGAACGGGGCAGGATGACGGGAGTAGCATCGCCACAGACTCGAGTGGAAACGCCTATGTGACGGGGTTGACGTTTTCAAATGATTTTCCGACACAGAATGCGTTTCAAGGGACGTATGGAGGTGCTAAAGATGCCTTTGTCACAAAGGTAGACCCGACAGGATCCCTGATTTATTCCTCGTATTTAGGGGGAGCGGGGCAGGATGAAGGGCAAAGCATCACCACAGACTCCAGTGGAAACGCCTATGTGATGGGTTTCACGACATCCTCTAATTTTCCGACGTTGAATGCATTTCAGGGAACGTATGGAGGAAATGATGATATCTTTGTCACGAAGGTAGACCAGACCGGATCCTTGGTCTACTCCTCCTATTTAGGGGGATCAGAGCAGGATAGTGGAAGTAGCATCGCCACAGACACAAGTGGAAATACCTATGTGACGGGTTCCACCCAATCAACTGATTTTCCGACTCAGAATGCATTTCAGGGAACATTTGGAGGTCTCCTGGATGTCATCGTCACGAAGATAGACCCTGCAGGTACCTTGATCTACTCCTCGTATCTAGGGGGATCGGGGCAGGATATTGGATTTGGCATCGCCATAGACTCGAATGGAAACGCCTATGTGACGGGTTTCACCGATTCAACCAATTTTCCGACGCAGAGTGCATTCCAATCTACATTTGGAGGAGCTTTCGATGGCTTTGTCACAAAGATCGGTTTGGTATGTTCGGATGATATAACAGTTGATAACGATCCTGGAGAGTGTGGGGCAGTGGTTCAATACACGTCATCTACCGGGTCAATATGTTCTCCTCCATCTGGTTCCTTCTTTCCGGTTGGTGAGACGGTCGTAACATGCAGTGAAGGTGACCAAACCTGTACCTTCACAGTGACCGTTCAAGACACAGAACCTCCAGTCATTTCTTGTTCAAATTCCATCACCGTATTTGTTTCGTCTAATGAAAGTGGAACAACGGTGACCTACCCTGATCCTGTGGTCACAGACAACTGTCCAGGAAGTACGTTCTCCTGTTCTCCTGCATCCGGAAGCTTCTTTCCCATCGGAACGACAACGGTTACGTGTACAGCGACGGATGAGTCAGGAAATACATCAAGTTGTTCCTTCGATGTAGTTGTTCTCCAACAGCAGCCGGAAAGGTTAAACGCAGAATGTATACACACCTTAAAAGTGTATGACTGGCTAATCTATCAGAACAAATATAAAGGTAAATATATGATTCCAGATCCAGCATGTCAACGAGCGGTATCCAATGCATTAGAAAATGGCGAGCTGGTAACGGTCAAATACACGCCGCCAACACCGGATCAGATTCAATGCAAGGTATCCATTCTGGAACAGGGAACTCCAGGGAAGCTCCTGATAACGTGGACGATTCCAGTGGATGTCTCCATCTTCATTCAAGAGGAAAGCATCTGTTCATTTACAGTACGAACTCAAGTTCAGGATGAAGTCATGGTTTGTATCCCGGAAGGAATGACGGTTGAGAATATTAAATGTAGCACCCGGCAAATTCTGTGTCATACGGATGGCGTCTTAATGGGCAGCGATCCATTGGGACCAATGATTCCCTTGAGTGTTATGGTATGCAAGGAGATTGAGGTTACTTTCCCTGTTAACCTTGAAGTATTTGGGACGTTCTGTTTTCCAAGATCAATCATGTAGATATCGAAAGGAACAATTCAATGGGAATTGTATACTGTAGGATCTGAAATGGTCAAATCTAGAGGTGTCCGACTACCTTTTTGTGAGACAATACGCATTGTCAGTGAAAAAATAATCCGAGCAGGAGATCATAACTTTATGATCTCCTGCTCGATTCTTTTTAAGACTTTTATATGTGTCGATCAGTAAAGAAACTGTTTCATTTGCAGGGGCCAGTCCACTTAAGGATGGCCCCGTAGAATAAGTGACAGTTGAAAAAAGAGTTAGGGTTATTAGGATTTAAAACATAGAATCAAAACAACAAAATGAATACAAAAATGCCCTGAGCCGAATTTTCTGTTCGACTAATAACAATGAAAACGACTCACTTTAATTAATAGCTTAAATCAAGGTTTAGAAGATCCGCTTACTGGATAATGGTCAGAGTAATCGGTATACGAATACGATTTTCCTAAAGAAGTCACTGTCCATTCAGGCGATTTGACATTCAGGGCATTTACAAACCAAGAGCTTGGTTGTTTATGACTCTTTTCAACAAAGATATAATCTAAATATTGTGGCTGAAGGTTTGGATAGTTATAACCTGCGATTCCATTGGTAGCAGGATCCCAAGTGGAGGTGAAACCGGTATAGTCACTCGGCTCCTTGACATTGAGATTTGTTAGCATGGAAGAATATTCTGCAGTGTCCTTTATCACATTCATATCTCCAGCAATATATAACACTTCATCTGCTGGGATGTTTTTCTTTGTAATGAACTCTTTCATTTCCACCATTTGGGACTTTCTGACGGATGCATCCTTACCAACCGAACAGCGTTCATCTTCGGATTGCATATGAGTACCAACTACATGGTAGAAGTGCCCATTTTTATTGATTTTCACATAAACAAATCCTTTATTTGAAAACCAATCAGCGCCGCAGCCTTCACTGTAAACATATTGAATCTTTTCAACGATTGGCCACTTACTGATGATGGCCACACCGCCGTCTTCAGGGGTCAGGTTTGAATAAGATCCAAGGGTATCATCCCAGTTATTTTTACTCCGTCCAAGGACAGGGGTTTGATACGGATATTGCGTTGATAATCCATTTAACAGCTTGTTCGAAGCCTCGTTATCAAATATCTCATTGAGTATGACCACATCCTGATTTTTGATGTAATCTGCTCTTGAAATAAGCTCCGCACGTTGCACTTGACCCCAATTTGGATACAGGTTCTGTGAAAGCATATACACATTATGTGTCAATAGCTTAAAATCATTTGGATAGTCTGTCTCTTCTGCTGCCACATTCGTGCTAAACATCAATGATACCATTAAAGCTGCCACAACCAGTATGTTCATTTTTCTACTCATTTTTAACTCCTCCAACCTTTAGAATTCCCTATAATCATAATGGAAACGCTTTAAAAAGAGGATGAATTTACAGTTATTTAACACAATTTTACATAAAGTGGTATGAAATCTTTGGGAAACTGCCTACCATGACGGTCTTCTTTTTTCTAATTTTATTTGATGATCTAATTACTAATTTTATGGTCATTACAAAAATACAAATATATTTTCCGGAAAATATATTTGTATAATATTATCTTAAAAATATTTAAGGTGGATCACGGGTATTTGTATTATCATGACTCATTAATAAAAACAAGACTCATATTTTGATATTATTCCGATATTATAAGATGGCAGCTGCGTAATATTTGTAATGGAGGAATTTTTTGTGAGAAAGTATTTTATTATGGCATTGGTTTGTATCCTTTCACTTACAACCTTTGCAACATCTATGAGTGCAAAAACAAATGAGGAAAGTAATACCAAGGGCACTATTGACCAAAATAGTAGTATTGAAGAAGTAGAATTAGTCATGGAGAAATACACATATACAGAAGGTGGAACTGTCTTTTTTGATGTAGAAAAAGCTAAAAATGATGGTCAATCTGAGTTTATTATTGAATCAGGTCTAGCTTTAAATAGCATTAGTCAAGAGTATAAAGATTATATAAATGGTCCTGAAAAAACAACAGGTCGTTTTCTGCTTGCAAAAATGTCTATACCTGTATATGGAAATTGGTGCGGTCCGGGACATGGAAGTGGGTCTCCAATAGATTATTTAGATAATGCATGTAGGCAACATGATTATGGATATCAAAAATATGGTTATTATGATTGCGATACAGATGCAAAATTAATTTTCCAGATTAATCAAGATTATAAAAAAATGGGAGTTAAAGAAAAAATATACGCTAATGCTGTAAAAGCATACTTTAGTGCTCAAATGAAGGTTAGAGGCTGTAAATAAAATTATTTAAATGTAAGGGGATTTACATTGGAAAAGAGGTTATACATACAATGGGACAAAATAATAAAAATAAAATTTATAAAAATATCTCTATTGCCTGTCTCGTCATCTCTTTATTGCTCTGGGTACCTAACATAGTATTTCAAGTGTCTAGTGGAGTATGGATATTGACCTTTTTAATAGCCCCTATAGGAGCTATTTTAGCCTGGTTTTGTAAACAATACCTGTTATTAATAACAAATACGTTAATGACCTTTAGTTTCTTCATTTTTATGGCGCTTGGATATAGTATTAATTCCATAGGTCAATAAATTAAAGCCCTCTCACAAATGAGAGGGCTTATAGTGTCCTGAATAATCTGGATATCATTCAAAACCTATCAAGACGTCCTATTTAGCATGTCTAGGAGGTCAATTAATAATCAAGCAAGCGGTATATACAACAAAGAACCTCTTCAAAATTAAAGAAGGGGAGGAATTCAACCTTCGTCCACTCTCTCCAAGAATTATTGGTTGTGTTATGAGCCAGTGAAAAACTCGTTCCTCGATCATTTAACTATTATAAAATCCATGGGGACCGGTCCCTTGGCTCTTTGAAAAGGAGGCACGGTGCCTGTCCCCGTGGCGCTCCAGGACAGTGCTAAAATTGAAAAATCGAGTGTGAATCAAATGATTCCATACTCGATTTTTTTGTTTTGTAAATAATATTATCTCTAATGATTGATTTATTCATTGAAACCTTCCGTTCTGATCCATACAGAATGGGTGTGGAAAAGAAGGTGGCAATTCATCAATATAAATTAAGGATTAATTATGGTTCTATTAAGGTTCCTGAAATGTTGCTCCGGTATAATTTGTATTTGTTCAGAATACTCCGAAATGATGAGCCTGACTCCTACTCTCACACTGAAAGGTACATGCTGCTCTATGAAATACATTCTCTTTGGATTTATCATGATTGGTTTACTATCTGGATTCTTAATCTGCTCTGCCAATATTCAAGAAATAAGGAGTTAAATCAAATGGATTCAAAAGATAAAATGCAAGCGGAAGCTCTTCTAAACAACCTCTTCCAACATTCGCAGCTGGACGGTGTTCAATTTGGAATCTCACCAGGTCCGCTGATGCTCTCTTTCTTTCATTATCAAAACACTGATGTGGAAGATCCTCAACTCTTCTTGAACATTGAATCAAAGTGGTGTTTATTGGACCCGGGTGTGAAGCAGTATCCCTTAAGTGAAGATGAGATCGTAGATATGTCGGAAGAAGGGAAACTTCTACAGATCATTCGAATGAGAAGACAATCCGTGACAAAGGTAGAACTGGTTGGTGAGGAGGCTCCCCACCTGTTCATCCGATTTGAAAATGGGTCTTCCATCTTTATAAACGGCAACGATGATGAATTTGAGTGCTGGCATGCAGGGATTGATGGAGAAAGTGAACTTGTCAGTGCCCTGCCTGGTCAAGAATTGGCAATCTGGACGATTGAAGAAGAACCCTCCTAGATCAAGAGAATCCGAGTATGGAGACTTCATACTCGGTTTAATTCATACTCACCAATAATCGTATACATGAATGTGAAGACTCCTTAATATGATACGTAATAAATACGTCTCAGGGGAGGTCACATGGAGAGCTCGATCACAAGAAACGTCAGAGTATTTATCGCAAGTCCTTTCTTCAGTGAGGAACAAGTAGACCGGGTACAAAGGCTCGAACAATCCCTCATGCGGAATCCGTATGTGTCGGAAATCTTCTCAGCACGATTTCATCAGTTCGAACACCTTGAATTTGGATCAAAAGAGTGGAGGCGGAAGGTGTTTCGCAATGATCTGAGACATTTGAGGCGTTCCGATGTACTGGTGGGCATCCGTGATTTCGAAGGCAAGTATGTGGACAGCGGAACGGCATTTGAAATCGGGTACGCTCACGCCATGCGAAAGCCCATCCTGTTGATTAATGAAAAGAATTCCGTCATGAATTTAATGATGGCTGACAGTTTACACGCCTACTTCACTGAAGTGGAAGAACTATCGACGTATGATTTTTACAGGATGCCGAAAGCTCCGTATGAGGGGCCGGTGATATGATGGATCAATGGCAAGTTGCTGGTATGAGGTATCGCCCATTTCTCAATGAAATGAGGCGATTTTTTATGTGTTTGATTTTCCGTTAATGGCCAGAATGTTGAAGATGCAGTTTCGCACTAGTAGTGGAGAACCGTACCAAAATAACGGTGAAATGAATCATTCCTATTACATTGTTATGGTACAATTGTTTGCAATAAGACTTATATATCCTGCCAAGGACTGACAGTGCTTTAATAAGGAGTTGTGTCAAATGAGTAAAAATAAAAGCACAGAAATAAATCGCTCATTAATAGCAGAGAACATTCTATCCCAGATCAATAGAAAAACCAAGCTAGGCGACTTACGAAAAATCGCGAAGGACATTAAAAAAGATCACGAACTAGCTATGGAACTTTGGTCAACCGAAGAGTTTTTGCCCAGACTATTGGCCATCTTAATTATGGACAAAAAACTTCTTTCCCAAGATGTACTGAATAAGCTTGATAAGGATATGCAGACTCACACATATGATGAGCGAAATAACTTAATGGATTGGTTAATGGCTAATCAGCTCACTAAAGACAAGAAGAATATTGCATTGATGGAGTCGTGGGGAAATAGTCCTTCTGCTCTTCAAAGGCGAACTTTCTGGTATTATCAAGGGCGATTGAGATGGACTGGACAAACCCCGCCTGATAACACTGCAGACTTACTATCTGCCATTGAAGCTGCTATTACGGAGGAAGAACCGGAAGTTCAATGGGCTATGAATTTCACCGCAGGCTGGATAGGCGTTTATGATGAAAAGTATCGTGCACGTTGTATGAAACTTGGTGAGAAAACGGGTCTTTACAAAGATGAAAAGGTATCAAAAGGATGTACTCCCAATTATTACGATTGAAGTGAACAAACGAATGAATAAATAGCTACAGCTGAAAAATTCACAAGTTTTTAATGTGAAAATAAAAGAATGCAAAGCCTCAATAAGGACAGGATCTGAAGGTAAGCTTCCAGATCCTTTTTTCATGGAGTTTTGATGAGAAATAAATTACCAAAGGATTCTAGAACTATCTGATTGAATAAACCTGAATACTGGTTTTCATTCCCTATGTTAGATCATTTATGTTCATCACGTTCATTATACATAATCAAAACAGCTAACCCGTTCGCACTACTACTAAATTTAATATCAACTAATTCAATATTACTATCTAAAAATTCATTTACTTTTTCATCAAGCTTTTTGCTACTTGACATTACTGTAAAAGTTTTTATTTTCATAGTTTACACCTACTTTTCTTTTATTGTATCAAAATCGGCTCCTTTCTGTATTATCTTTAAGAAGGAGCCGCGGGGACAGGTACCTTGGCTCTTTAAAGGAGACGAGGTACCTGTACAAGTTTAGTTCTTGTTAGTCACGATAAAGTAAATTCGACAAGTTGGCATGATAATCAGAATTCTCGCATGATTTCATTAAAAACTCGCACGATTAAAAAGGAAGCCGCATGATTCTTCTAAATCCCGCACGATTATTGTAAATCTCGCATGAATCTTCTCTATATCCCTTTTCAAGGAGAGAATTGAAAAAGAATGTACAAAGGAAAATGTTTTAAAAACGTCCGTTGGTCTGACCTTAGGACGTTTTTTTGATGAGAGTAGAAGATGCTGTGGCCCAAACACTTTCTCAATTTCTAGTAGGTGTTTTAGTTGTTGTTATTCTGTTAAAGGGCCATTTAATGGAATAACATATTGATTAGTAACTTAATGTTTGAAATAATTGGAATTATTGTATCAGTGCCATATGCTCTGAGTTGAAAAAATGGGTATCAAAGTGGATGAATACAAGGATGATTTAACCGTATATCCAGGGGAACCTAAATCGGTAATAGTAGAAACCTATGATGACCATCGGGTAGCAATGTCCTTATCATTAATAGGTACGAGGGTTCCTGGGATTAAAGTAAATAATCCGGGTACAGTCTCAAAAACCTGTCCCACGTACTTCTCACTATTAGAAAATATGGGGATAGGCATTACATATCATAGAGAGTAATTACGGGGGTTGAAACATGGAGTGTAACCAATTTGCCTATTTAGAAGTAATCAAGCAACAGTTTAACCATTTTAAGGAACGTGCAGAAGAGGCCATTGAGCAACTGACTGAACAGCAATTGCACTGGAAACCAAATGAAGAATCGAACAGTATTGCCATCATTATTCAACACCTTCATGGAAACATGAGTTCCCGTTGGGTAGACTTCTTTACTTCTGATGGGGAAAAGCAAACGAGGAAAAGGGGTATGGAATTCATTGACCAACACTTCACCAAAGAGTCCCTAATGGCAAGGTGGCATCAGGGATGGGAATTGCTCTTTAACGTCATAAATAACTTAAAGGAAGAAGACCTGGGGAAAACCATTACCATTAGGAATAAATCATTAAGTGTCTTGCACGCCATCCAGATAGAAATTGCGCACATTAGTTATCATCTCGGGCAAATGATGTATATTGGAAAACAAATTAAGAATCTTGACTGGAAGATCCTTAGTATTCCTAAAGGATAGGAAGGTGAGGGAAGAGTGTGGAAGTTCTATACAGAAGGGTGATAAGTAGTGATCGAGATCAATTATTTGCTTTGGCCAAAAAGTTGGCAACAAGTTTTGAGCCTAATTCCAGTGATTTTGCAAATGTTTTCGATTCACTAATAAATGACAAAAGTGTAGACTTAATCGTTGCCGAAAAGGAACAAGAGCTGATTGGTTATGTACTCGTCCTTCATCATCCAGCATTTTATGCGAACGAAATAGTCAGTTGGGTCGAAGAACTATTGGTTTTAGAACAATACAGAGGGAAAGGCATTGGCAGAAGCTTAATGTCTCAGGTGGAGAGGTTATCCAAAAATCGGGGCTCTAAGCTGGTTGCTCTTGCGACAAGAAGAGCAGATAAGTTTTACAAATCGATTGGATATGATGAATCAGCTACATATTTTAAAAAGACTTTTTAATCATGACGGGTACTCCAAGCACGTTCAAGAAAAGAGGTTTTACTATGTTCATTAGACTCGAAACTGAACGGTTAATCATACAACCTTTTATAAAAGAAAATGCCCCAAGAATTTCAGAGCTTGCAAACGATAAAGATTTGGCAAGCATTCTAGGTCTCCCTCATCCATATCAATTGAAAGACGCAGAAGAGTGGATTGCCATTCAGCCTGAGCAAATTCGCAAAGGTACTGAATATCCCTTAACCATTACACATAGAGAGTTTGGTGAAGTAATAGGGACTATTACCATAAGGATAGATAAAAGTAATAATAAAGGTGAGCTTGGTTACTGGATTGGAAAAAAATATTGGGGTAACGGTTTTGCAACGGAAGCAGTAAATATGATGCTCGATTTTGGATTCAATCATTTACATTTGAACAAGATTTGGGCATCGGCTATTTCCAGAAATCATGCTTCATCTATTGTGTTACAAAAAGCTGGTTTACAAAAAGAAGGAGTATTAAGGCAGAATAGGTTACTTCTCGGTAAGTATGAAGATGTTGATGTATATGGTCTTTTACGAGAAGAGTACTAAACTCTTTTATTCTAAATAGGAACTAGGATAGAAGTTCATTCTCTCAATATATGGAATCAATGGAGGAGAAAACTGAATGATTACAGGTAACGTATCAAAACTACATTTAGTCCAGTTTGACAAGAAAGACATCCCGGCATTTATAGAACTGTCTAAATCAGTTGGGTGGGACTATGATGAACGAGAAATTGATACAGTGCTGTCAGCAGGTAACGTATTCGGACATAAGAATTTTAAAGGGAAAATTATTTCAAGTGCGGCCATCATACCATATGAAAAGAGTGTCGCTTCCATTGGGATGGTCATAGTTAACAAAGAATATAGAGGAATAGGATTAGGTAAAGAAGCAACGCAACAATGTATAGATTCCCATTCAAGTAACATTGCCATCATGCTCATTGCGACTGAAGAAGGGAAGCTTCTCTATGAGAAAATGGGATTCCAAATCGTTGATCGTGTACATAAGTATATATGCAACACCTTTTCACCTTCTCACTTAAGTCATGGAACAGTTACCATTGAACGATTTAGAGCAGGCGACTTACATAAGGTTATTGAATTGGATGAAGCAGCTTTTGGAGATAGGAGAAGCGGCTTCCTTACGCAAAGAATCAATCAATCTGAGGAATGTATAGTGGTGAGAAATAGCACAGGAACTATTGTAGGGTTTGGACTATCTACAATAACCCCTATCAATCTTATAATAGGTCCCATTGTGGCAATAGATCCTCAGGTAGCATCTATCATTCTGGATAAGCTGGCAATTAGGCATAAAGGCAAATTAAGAATCGATGTACCATCAAGTAATGACGTGTTTAGAGAAGCCATAGAGAATTGCGGATTTTTAAAGGTTAGCAGTCCGCCAGTTATGATGCTTACTTCAACCAAGATGCCAGGGAGGAATGGTGAATTATTTGGTATAGCTGCTCAGGTATTTGGGTGAGAGAAACGACATTTATTGTTTCTCCGGCTTGGATGGAGACAGCTTTTTTTAAAATAAAGGGCAAGATGATGAATAGAAGAGAAATTAAAGAGGAGAAAAAAAATGCAAAGCAGTACAAATGAAGATTGGAAAAATGACAGAATTGCATCAGCACATACTGGAGAAAATCCAATGGTGATGGCAAAAATGAGAAGTGGTTTTGTTGCCATTGGAGATACTCAATTCCTACCGGGTTATTGTGTACTACTACCCTTTGAAGAATATAGTTCACTTGAAGAATTGGGTTTTAAGCAGAGAAGTGAATTCTTGTTAGATATGAGTTTAATAGGAGAAGCCATTTTAAAGGTATGTAATGCTAGAAGAGTAAATTATTCAATTTATGGAAATACAGATGCTTATCTACATGCCCATGTGTTCCCTCGTTATAGCTGGGAACCTAAAGAAAGGCTTCCTAATCCTGTTTGGCAATATCCTATTGAAAAGTGGCTTAACTCTGAATATCAGTACTCTGACTATGATCATAGAGAAATGAGAGGTGAGTTAACCAATAAAATTCATTTATTAATGGAGCACGCTTATTAACTAAAGGGGGGTTTTGCTTTGCCATCTCCTAGAATAGAGATTTTACAATATGATAAAAGATGGGCTGAGACTTTTAAAATAATTAAAGAAGTGATAAGCAATTCTTTAAGTGGTTTAATTATTGATATTGAACACGTTGGAAGTACATCTATAGTTGGCTTGGCAGCTAAACCCATTTTGGATATTGATATTGTAATTGAGGATGATAGTGTTTTTCCAAATGTAATCAACGAGCTTGAAAAAATAGGTTACTACTATCAAGAAGAATGGAGCTTTAGAGGTAGAGAAGCATTTGGAAGAAAAGATGAACTTACTCCGTGGGACGGCAAGGATACACAATGGATGGAGCACCATCTATATGTTTGCAATAAAGATAGCGAGGAGTTGGCAAGGCATTTGGCTTTTAGGGACTATCTTAGTAATAATCAAGAAGCAGTAATGGAGTATGAAAACTTAAAAAAGAACTTGGCTAATTCAGTGAAAAACAGAACCTCTTATACTTCAGCCAAATCTGAATTTATAAGTGGAATCTTAAAAAAATCATCTAAAAACCAAAGATACTAACGTAGGGCATCTTCAATTACAGGTGGCAATAACTGAAGATCAGAGCTAATTGTTCTCGGCTACTGCCCTCTTCAATTAATGGAGATTAATCCAAAAACACTATGACATATTATGGAGAGGTTTCAATGAGTAAAGTAGGAGTTTACAAGATAGATATTACACCTCCATTGGGTATTGATTTTATTGGATATCATAGACCAACAGGGGTTACAAATGTTGATGAACGGATTTATGCAACTGCGTTTGTGTTTGAAAGCAATACAACTAAGACTGTATTTATCAGTATTGATAATATAGGAATGCTAATCGAAGATACATCAATAATTCGGCAGCAAATTGCAATTGAGTTAAGCATCTCCTTTGAAGAAGTTACTGTTGTTTACACTCATACCCATTCAGGACCTGCAACGGTTAGTAATAGTGAAGTCGTCAAGGCTTATAAAACAATATTAATAAATAATGTTATAAAAGCTGCGGTTAAGGCAAATGAAAATGTAGAACTTTCTGAGGTTGGATGGAATGTTACAGTTGGTGACATTGGAGTTAATCGAAGAGAAGAAACAACTGATGGTAAAGTAAAGATGGGAACAAATGAAAAAGGTATTGTTGATCCGCGAATAGGAATTTTGGCAATTAGGAATGAAGCTACACAAAAGTTATCAGGAGCAATCGTATTTTGTACTGCCCATCCTAATGTCTTAAAGGCAGACAGTGATATCTTATCAGCTGATTATCCAGGGTTAACAAGAGGAATTCTTGAACAGGTGCTTCATTGTCCAGTGATAATTGTACAAGGTTCAACTGGAAATGTTAATGCGAAATATCGTGGTTCAATGAAAGCAATCCAGCAAATGTCGTATGCATTAAGTGGTCATGTTCTAACTATGATACCTTCAATTGTCTTCAAGTCTATTTCCAAGCACAAAACAATTTCTACCAAGTATAAGATGGATTTAAAAGACATACCTGAACCTGAAAACATAAAAAGAATAGCATTATCAGCAGAAGAACAGTGGGGAGTCAACACGAACAAATGGCTTACGGAGATGTTGAATAAGTACAGCCAGCATACAAAAAAATTATCTATTGATATGGAAATTCAACTATTTCAAATCAATGAAGGTTCTTTTTCTGGAATACCTATGGAACCCTTTTCAGAATCAGCTCTCGATGTCCAAGAAAGACTTAACAATAAACTCGCTTTTTTTGGTGGCTATACCAATGGTTATCTCGGTTATTTACCTACAGAGGAAGCATACCCCTATGGAGGATATGAAGTCGAACTTAATCCAGTAGTTTATGGACCCATTACAGGTTTGTGGATGCCTCCGGTCGAAAATACAGCTGAAGTGGTAGTTAACAAGGTCTTGGAACTGCATAAATGCTGAACATATCTTCCGCTAAAGGGGGCATTTGCTAAATAAGCAGCCGCCACTTTGTTCAAGTAAAGGGCAGGTTAATGGAATAGACACGCTAATAGGCGCAATCCAAATGGATTGCGCCTTTATTTTGGATAAATTGATACTGTCTAGTCAAGGGGCTACAATTATTAGAAAGTAACTGCAAATAACAGACGATATGTTACAAAAATGTAATAAATGTAATAATTAGTGGGAGAACATCGTTTATAATGTCGTCTGAAAAGTGTAACGATCACTATTCATGGCCTTCTGTTTAATAAGAGTATAAGAGCATTAAAATAGGATTTGTGATCAATTATGAAGCTATTAAGTAGGTTATAGAAGCTGTCTGAGGTGTTATTAACTCATAGTTCTCTGATTGAAATAACACTAATGTAAAATTGTAGAAACAATGGAACAAGTTCCCTTTAGTATAATTGAATTATCATTAATTGTTAGGAGTGTTTATTATGACTGAAGCCATAAAGAATTATCCAGGTTTATTAGAAATGTTAGATTCTCTATTAAGAGATCCATCTTTGTTTTGGGATGAATTTTATTCCGACCGAGATAAAAAGGTTCCAATTTTCAAAAATACACCTGATGAAAATTTAGTATCCTATCTACAAAAAGGAATAGTCAAATCAGGGAAAGTATTAGATCTCGGATGCGGAGCAGGAAGAAACGCCATCTATTTAGCCGAAAATGGGTTTGAAGTACATGCTGTAGACATATCGAAGGTTTCATTAGATTGGGCCAAAGAGCGATCGGACGAAAGAGGTCTCGCTATTACGTATTTTCATGAAAATATATTTGAATTGAATGTACAAAAGGGAGAATATGATTTCATTTATGACTCCGGTTGTTTTCACCATCTAGCCCCCCACAGGAGAATTACCTATATTGAGTTATTGAAAAGAGGACTAAAAGAAAACGGTCACTTTGGAATTACTTGTTTTGCTGTTGGGGGGAGTTTAGGAGGTGCTGAATTATCTGATATAGAAGTGTACCAAAAAGGAACTTTGATGGGAGGTTTGGGGTACACACTAGAATCGTTAACAGATATTTTCAGCGACTTTGAGCCGTTAGAAATGCGAAGAATGTTCGAAGGTAATGATGGGAAGTCTTTTGGTTCTTCAGGTCTTTTAGCAGGATTGTTCAGAAAATGAGTGAAATAGTAGAAAAATTAATCAGAGAAGTTGAGAGAGAGTGTAAACATTTGTGTAGTTTAGTCAATATTCAACCGTTTGCTTCAGGTGTGGAGAATTGTGTGTTTATTGGACAAACTCATGAATGGGGTAAAGTCGTTATTAGAGTACCCTGGCACACAATGAGTAAGAATCAGGCGAAAAGAATCGATTCTAGGGAAGGACTAGAGAAAGAATATAAATTAACGATGTTTTGTTACCAACATCGGTTACCAGCTCCTAAAATACACCTTTTTCATAAAGGGGAAGAAATGGATTTTATCATTCAAGAATATGTAACAAGTGATACTTACCTTAATCCCCCTTTATATGAGGTAGGAAAGCTTGTAAAAAAACTACATCAAATTAAAGTTCCTCCAAACTTTTTACCTAATGCACATAGAGTTTTATCAGAGCGAATCACCAGAAACTTAAAGAACTTCAATTCCATTTTCAATCAATCCATTCTATTGCCAAACAAGCACGAACTGATGAAAGTATTTCAATCTTTTTCGTCAAAGAATAACTTATTGCATATGGATATAAGACCTGAAAATATTCTATTTAAGGATCAGCAAGTAGTCGGTATTTTTGACTGGACAAATGCCTTAATGGGGGACCCAGTATTGGAATTGATGAGAATTAAAGAGTACGGTTTCTTGAGTGATGGATTTATTGAAAGTTATTATGATTTTGAGAATGAAGTTAACAAAGTACCAGACTTGGTGAGATGGCTGTATCAACTGGACACCAGCCTTATGCTTACTCTTTTATTTGAAGAGCTGGATGAAAAAGTTCAAGGAAGTCGTGCGTTGAAGCGCTTCGCTAAACTTCATGGTGAAATTATAAAGAATATATAATTTTGCTTCTTCCATTAAACCAGCTAATAGTTTGTCAACATTTTTCAATGAAAAGTTCAAAATGAACATGTTACACT
>NZ_JAXBLY010000025.1:0-61058 GCF_033963925.1 Rossellomorea sp. YZS02
CACGCCGCCAGCGTTCGTCCTGAGCCAGGATCAAACTCTCCGATAAAAGTTTGAATAGCTCTTTAAAAATAAATCTAGAATTAACGTTGACGTATTGTCTTGTTTTGTTCAGTTTTCAAGGTTCAATATGCGATCACTCCGTTAGAAGCGACTTTATTAATTTATCACAAATCACTTTGTGATGTCAACTGTTTTTCAAAATTATTTATTGGTGTTTCTTCTAAATAATTCATTGTGTTTCAGCGACGTTTATTACTATATCAAGTTTTTAAATAAGGGTCAATACATTTTGTGAACTTTTTTAATAAATTATTTCAAGCACATTACTTCTTTTACATCCATCACTTCTCCTTAAGAGATTCTCCTCATTATGGACAGCCTATTTCCATTGATGAGGTTGCAGCTCCTGCTTGTCCATAAACTTAAAACAGGAGCTTTCTTGCCATTAATAGGTTTCTTTCTTGGCTGCCGTCTTCATATATTTCAAACATTCCTTATGACTCGCAAATCGTTTAAAAAGGGAAAATAAGATTTTATACCGTTCATCCATTGCTCTCTTAACGATATGATCAATTCGAGAATCTTTTAGATCAAATAGGATTTCATCCATTTCTCTTTTCAATAAATACTCTATTTCCTGTTTCTCTCTATCATTAATCATTAACCCCAGCAAGTATGTCACCCCTTTATGTTTGTATTTGTAGTTTTTTCCATTAAGTGAAATTTATAATCATTTTTTCATCAGATAGATATTTTTTCCGGGGACATGCATATCTTTAATAAAGATAGACGGTTGAACGGAGGGATGATTCTGTGAATACGTTTCATACAGTGAACGCTAAGAAATTAAAGCAAATTAGTCTGATCATCGTGATCTCTTTCTTTACTGCTTTGTTTGTATATAGCAGTAACCTCTCGAGCCTTTCCGTATTTGGTACGAAAGATGGTCCGAAAGCGATTTACAAAGGGGAAAAGGGAATAGCGATTACCTTTAACATTGGTTGGGGGGATGAAAAGGCCAAGCCTATTCTTGAGGAATTGAAGAAGAGGAATGTTACATCCGCTACCTTCTTTCTTTCGGGAGCCTGGGCTGAACGTCATCCTGATCTAGTGGAACAAATCGTGAAGCAGGGCTATGAAATCGGAAATCTCGGCTATGCTTATTCCGACTATACGGAGATGGAACCGAGTAAGATTAAGCAGGATATATTGAAAGCCGATACCGTCTTTAAGAAACTGAATGTGAAAGAAGTGAAATTATTACGGGTACCAACTGGTCATTTGAACAAAGAAACGTTAAAGGTGGCTGATTCTCTAGGCTTAACAGTCGTCCACTGGAGTGTCGACTCCAAGGATTGGACGAATCCCGGAGTAGCAGAAATCACTAAGAATGTAAGCAAGGCTAAAAAAGGGGATATCGTCCTTCTCCATGCATCAGATTCTGCCAAACAGACGAAGGATGCCTTGCCGTCCATTGTAAGTGAGCTAAAAAAGAAAGGTAACTTCATTACCGTGTCTGATATGATCTCAAACGGTGATGCCAAATCATCCTTAATACAATAAAAAAATCCTGCAGATGAGATATGTTCATCTGCGGGATTTTTTTCAGCTCTTGGCCGAGTGCTTTTGTTCTCTTTCTATTTGGGATTTCTCTATATACTTAGGAAGGCGTAACAGCTGGAATGCGTTACAGGCAAGTAAAGCTAGTAGCATTAGATACAGCCATCTCACCGAATTCACCAATAACACCGGTAGCCATTCTAGTGTTGTCACTACAATCATAAAAAACAGTGCTGATACAAATGTGTTGGTTTTAGCTTCTGATTGTCTGTTCTTTACATAAGCCACGATAAGGCCCACCGCTAAAATTCCAAAGCCGAGCAGAAAATACGGCGAATATGATTCACCCTCTACAGCAAATGCCCTGAACCGGAAGTAAATCAAATCAAACAGTACAAGGGCAATCAGTACCAGTTGAACGGAATTCCACAAGCTCTTAAACATTCCCATTCCGAATTGATGAATGGTCAAGTAAGCAAAGTACCCCATTTGACTGATGACACTGAATGTAAATCCGACAAATATGAACCAAAGCAGACTTGATAATATGCCAATCACGTCGCCGTCTTGAAAATATGGTCCGAACTGATCCCATCTGATAAGAAGGGCGGCCACACCTGTTACGCCTCCACCGATTACTAACGTATGAATAAATAAACGAATCCAATTGCGGATGGTCACTTCTATTTTCCCCCATATAAAAAAATATACACTCATTTGATTGTACCAACGCATGTTTAAAAAATCCAGATTCCAATTATCCCTGTGCATATTTTTTTCGTTTTTTCTCATATTAAATGTAAGGGAATTTGTATGGAAGGAGCCTACCCATGAAAAAATATTCCTTTCTTTTTCTACTGACCGTCCTTCTTCTATCCGCTTGTAGCGGTGGTGGAGAAACGGGCAGTGGCAAAATGGATTATGAAGAAACCAAGAAAATGGTTGTCGATATATTAAAGACCGACGATGGAAAAAAAGCCATCCAGGAAGTCATGTCAGATGAAAAAATGAAATCTGAGCTCATTATGGATCAGAAAGTCGTTACGGATACCATTTCCAAAACGCTGACATCCGACAAAGGAACAGAGTTCTGGAAAAAATCCTTTGAGGACCCGAAGTTTGCAGAAGCCATGGCCAAAAGCATGAAATCCGGCAACGAAAAATTACTCAAAGACTTGATGAAAGATCCCGAGTATCAAGGAATGATGATGGACCTCCTCAAGGATCCTGAATTCAAGAAAGAACTTACAGAAGTCTTAAAAAGCCAGGAATACAAAGAATATCTGCAAAAGGTCATCACCGAAACATTTGAAAGCCCATTATTCAAGGCTAAACTTCAGGATGTACTATTGAAGGCTGCCGGCGAAATGAAAGATGGGGGGAAAAGTGAAGGCGGCGGAAGCGAATCTTCTTCTTCTGGAGATAGTCAGGGAGGTTCCGGGGACACCGGAGGCTCAGGCAGCGGAGGCGGCGGGCAATAAGGCTGGTAACCGCTTTGTTTGATCCTGGAATTTCAAAAGGACAAATGCAGTTTCTGCATTTGTCCTTTTTAGCTGTTTCCCTACGATAGCTTTTCAATCACTTTATGTGCGATTTCGCCATATATCTGACCAAGTCGGTGATCTTCTGCATAAATAGAAGGAGCAAAATCCTCTTCATTCCAGTCCGGCTGTTGAAGCGGAAGCTTACCTAATAAGTCTGTACGGAGTTCTTCTGTAAGCTTCTCTCCTCCGCCTTGACCGAATACGAATTCCTTTTCACCGGTCAGTTTGCTTTCAAAATAAGACATGTTTTCTACTACCCCTAGAATATCGTGATCCGTTTGAAGGGCCATTGCACCTGCACGAGCCGCTACGAATGCTGCCGTTGGATGCGGAGTCGTCACGATGATCTCCTTACAATGCGGAAGCATCGTATGAAGGTCGAGAGCCACGTCTCCAGTCCCCGGAGGAAGATCGAGAAGTAGATAGTCTAAATCGCCCCACTCGACTTCAGAGAAGAAGTTATTGAGCATTTTCCCAAGCATCGGTCCTCTCCAAATGACAGGTGCGTTATCTTCTACGAAGAATCCCATGGAGATGACCTTTACGCCGAATCGTTCTACTGGAATAATTCTCTCTCCCCTCACGACTGGGCGTTTCACGATTCCCATCATATCTGGTACGCTAAACCCATAAATGTCGGCATCCACCAGCCCCACTTTTTTACCTTGACGGGCTAAAGATACTGCCAGGTTGACGGATACCGTTGATTTCCCCACTCCGCCTTTTCCGCTGGCAATCGCGATGAAGGTTGTCTTACTTGCAGGGGATAATAAATCCGTTCCTTCTCCACCCGCTCCTCTATGCTTTTCAAGCTCCTCTTCGGGAAGCTCCGTGAATCGTATTCCTACAGATTCCGCTCCGTTCTCTTTTAACACTTGGACAATTTGTTGCTGGAACTGCATTTGCTCCCCAGTACCTGTCTTCGCGATGGCAATCTTCACACTGACATGGTTCTTTTCTTCTTTTACGGAAATGTCTACAACTCCATTTGTTTCTTGTAACGTTTTATTTAAAAAAGGATCTTTTAATCCAAATAATAGCTCTCGCGTCTGTTGTTCCGTTAACATGAATAACCACCCTTTATTTATGTATTCGTTTTCAACTTTCTGTGTTCAGTATAACATATTCTGCATTGAATGAATGCTCAAAAGGTTTTGAATGCTTTTGTTGAATAATAAATAAGGATCTTTTGATATGCTATCACCAGACCCCGATTTATCAAATGCTCTGTCATTTAGAGGTGCCAGAGGGTGAGGGGAACTACTCCGCTTTTCACGGACGTTCGGCCGGGCCATCTCACCAAATAGACTGAAAAATTCCGCTTGATTAGTAATGAATATTTAAAAAGGCAGAAATAGACGGAATGATTCCGCTTATTTACTCAAAAGAATACAAAAATAGGTGATTTTTTTTGCATAGTCGGAACACCTCCGCTTATTTACACCAATATAAGTTCCACTCTGAATATAACCGGAAAATCTCCGCTTATTTTATTTTGGCTTGTTCTTCTATAAAGGGCAAGACATTTCAATTGTATTCCCAATAAAGAAACTCGCCAAATTTCCTCGGCGAGTTCTACTTTCCATATACTATTCAAACTGCCAATTCGGCACTTATTTTTTAAAAAGCACCTCAAAACGAAACCATTTAGTTATTCCTCGTCAGCTTCTTTTTTGTCATTATCGTCCATGGTCAGGTAGTTGAGTACACCTTGATACACAGAGGCAGCAATTTTTTGCTGGTAATCCTCTTTTAGAAGGTTTGCCCGCTCACCTGGATTGGATAGGAACCCAATCTCCACGAGGGCACCGGATTTTTTCGCGTGTTTTAGGATGTAGACATTTTGAAGACCTTTTGCTTCTCTTGTCGTGTTTTCTAAATTCCGAGTAAGTTCTCCTTGAATGGCTTTAGCAAGAGCTTTGTTTTCTTCATACTTAGGATTATAAAACGTTTGGGCCCCGCTCCATTTCGGAGAAGGAATGGAGTTCAGGTGTATGCTAAGAAACATATCCGCCTCTGACTCATTAATTAAGCTGAGCCTTTTCTTTAAATCCTCCACTTTCCGTCGGCTATATCCTCTTGTATCTTCATCTGCCAGATCTTCATCCTTCTCACGTGTCAGGATCACGAGAGCTCCTTGTTCTTGTAGATAATCCCGTATCATTAAAGATACATTTAGAGCAATATCCTTTTCCAGGGCTTTCTGATCACCCGCTCCGCCATCCGGTCCACCATGCCCTGGATCTATATAAATGATTTTACCTGATAGGGGAAGATTCCAAGAGTCCCATGTATCCTTGTCTAAAATCTTATATTGAATGATAAATAATAATATAGCCAGTGCAGAAATTATCCCGATAACCTTCAGTTTCTGAACCATCCCAGTCCTCCCATTTCCAGTCTTAACCACGGAAAAGAATTCCCGCTGCCTTTACTAAAAAATATGGGACAAGAATGGGATTTAGAACTGAAATTAATTCAAACGCAGTTTGTGACGCTTGATTCCTTTTTCATATCCTTCAGACCACCATGTTTCAACGAAGTGTTCACAGCAAAAGTAAAAGGACTCATCGACCTGATTGGAGACACCCATCTCAGACCAGTACAACCAGAAGTTATAAAGCGTATCGATAAAATGCTTCATTTCTTCCTCACAGCGCTTTTTGACTAACTCTGTGTCTTCACCTGAGTAACCGAATTTACTCACCTTGCCTCCGAGTAAGTAGGCTTCTATGGCTACATCAAAACATGCCTCATCAAACCCCTGCTGCATAAATACGCCGCCTTGAACCTTTATATATCCAAAATGCCGCCTCACGCTCTCCTGCAGCATCTTAATCGAAATTTCTTTCAGTAACGTTCTTTCCGTCTTAATTTGCTTTTCTCTTCTCTTTGTATTGAAAGTTGTAATAACGTTCAAATCATCCACCCCTTTGAACGTATTTTCCTACCCAACACCGCACTTCATTCGAGTAACTGTTACCAATTTTTTGAGGGACGGACCTCCATAATGAGCCTTCGAAAGGATATAGTTTCTTGGTATAAATGCATATTGGTACAGAATCTCATGAGAATTGGAGGTCCGTCCCTCAAAACGAACTCCCTTAACGCAATAAAAAAAGCCCAGCCGACAGAATCGGCTGAGCTTTTGTGTGAAATAATAATTAACGCTTAGAGAATTGTGGCGCGCGACGTGCACCTTTAAGACCGTATTTTTTACGCTCTTTCATACGAGAGTCACGAGTTAATAATCCAGCGCGTTTTAGTGTTCCACGGTATTCAGGGTCTGCTTGTAGTAAAGCACGAGCGATTCCGTGACGGATCGCACCAGCTTGACCAGCATAGCCTCCACCATTAACGTTTACTAAAACGTCATAGTTACCAAGAGTTTCAGTTGCAACTAGTGGTTGCTTAATTACTTCTCTTAGTGCTGCGAATGGGATATAAACTTCTACTTCACGATCATTGATAACAATGTTTCCGTTACCTGGTACTAAACGTACACGAGCTACTGAGCTCTTACGACGACCAGTTCCGTAATATTGAACTTGAGCCAAGATAATAACCTCCTCTTATTAATTATCCACGAAGTTCGTAAACTTCAGGTTGTTGGGCTTGATGTGGATGCTCTGCTCCAGCATATACATGTAATTTCTTGAACATTTGACGACCTAGAGAACCTTTTGGAAGCATACCTTTAATAGTAAGCTCAAGCATTTTCTCTGAGTAGTTTGTACGCATTTCTAATGCTGTACGTTGTTTTAAACCACCTGGGTGATTTGTGTGACGGTAGTAGATCTTGTCCGTTAACTTCTTCCCAGTTAATTCAATTTTTGAAGCATTAAGAATGATTACATGATCACCAGTGTCAACATGTGGTGTGAATGTTGGTTTGTGTTTTCCGCGTAGAATTGAAGCAACTTCACTGGATAGACGTCCAAGAGTTTTACCTTCAGCATCTACAACGAACCATTTACGATCGATTTGGTTGGCTTTTGCCATATACGTTGTACGCATGATTTAACCTCCTATTTAATGAATCCGTAGTATTTATTTTCTAATCACAATAAGTTTCCGGGGCTTATCGTGGGGTTAATAACATACCATATGCTATATTATCTTGTTCCCAGTCTATTGTCAAGAGAATGTTACACCAGGATTAGTTGTTTTAGTATTTTTTTGTGGAACTTGTTTATCATCTTTAATAAACAAGTTCCTAAAAGATTGGTTTCTATTAGATAGTAGTGGTTGATTTCCGCTCCAGGTGCTCGCTTTCCGCGGGGCGGGCGGTGAGCCTCCTCGGCTTCGCCTGTGGGGTCTCACCTGTCCAGCTACGGCGGCTAGCCCCTCGAGGTCATAAGCTTAATGGTCCAAGAAGGCAAAAGAACGCCTTCTTAGCCCATTCATCTTATGCTTGTCGGGGCTGAACGAGCCGCCTCCGCTTTTCGTGCTGTCCCGCTATTCCCGCAGGAGTCGAGCACCTTCCGCTACAATCAACAAAAGGGGGTCTACATAACCCTCTTTCAAAATGCTTAACGGTCTCTAAATCTCAGCAGAACCATAATCCACCTTCCACAAATACAACCCATGCGGGGGTGCGGTCTTTCCTGCACGATCACGATCCCGGGCTTCCAGTATTCCAGATATATCTTCTACAGGAGTATTCCCAGAACCTACCTCCAATAAAGTACCTACCAGGATCCTCACCATATTATACAAAAATCCATTTCCCACAAATGAAAAGATGATTTCTTCTTCATGCTCATGAATGCCAATATGGTGGATCGTCCTTACTTTGTCTTCTACTTCTGTCTTAGCCGAGCAGAAACTGGTGAAGTCATGCTTACCGATGAGGTGACTGGCAGCACGCTCCATGTCGGACACCGAAAGACCATAAGGATAGTGAAGGGCGAAGTGACGTTTGAATGGACTTCTCGATTCTCCCGTATAGACCCGGTAGCGGTACTCCTTCTTCTCCACCGAAAACCTTGAGTGGAAGTCAGCGGAAACAAAAGCAGCGTCTTTCACAGTCACCTCATCGGGTAACCTCGTATTGAGTACAACCGGCCATTTCTCTTCTGGAATGGATAGGGGTGTATCAAAATGAAACACCTGGCCATTGGCATGTACTCCTGCATCCGTCCTGCCAGAACCACTGATACGTATTCTCTCACCCTTATGGATGGACGATAAGACGTCTTCCAGGACACCCTGGACGGTCCGTTCTCTCGGTTGTACCTGATAACCATGAAAAGACGTCCCATCATAGGCGATGGTACACTTCACTCTTTGCATTCGCGACACTCCCGTTATCCTCTGAAAATGATTAATACAGCTGTCAGGAGGGCAAGGACAATTAACGCTCCTGTATCCTTCTTATGCCAGGATAACAGGCGGTATTTCGTCCTCCCCTCTCCTCCTTGATACCCTCTTGCTTCCATGGCGGTCGCCAGGTCTTCAGCCCTTTTAAAAGCACTGACGAAAAGAGGGATCAATAAAGGGATGATGGCCTTGATCCGGTCTTTAATCGGGCCTGATGAAAACTCGGCACCCCTTGCGATCTGGGCCTTCATGATTTTGTCGGTCTCCTCCATTAACGTCGGGATAAAGCGAAGGGAAATCGACATCATCAGTGCCAGTTCATGAACAGGGAACTTCACTTTCTTCAATGGATTCAAAAGAGTTTCAAGTCCATCTGTAATCGTTATGGGAGAAGTCGTCAGCGTTAATAAAGATGTAACAAGAATAAGATAAAAGAATCGTAAAGAGATAAAAATCCCTTGCCTTAAACCCTCTTCATGAACAGACAATACCCCCAAGTCAAGAATGACCGGGCCTTCCTTTGTGAAAAACACATGTAAAAAGAACGTAAACAGAATCAGCCAAAGAATGGGCTTCAGTCCTCCGATGATGAATCGGATGGATAAATTGGATAAAATGAGTGCGCTAAACGTAAAAAGACCGAGCAGTGCGTACGTAACAGCATTATTTGCCAGGAATACGACGCATATAAACCCGAATATAAATAATAGCTTTGCCCTCGGATCCATTTGGTGAAGGATGGATTTCGCCGGTACATAACGACCGAAAATCATTTTCTCCATCATAGCCCTTCACCCCCATCCCGAGTTGCACGGATGGCTGATGCCAATTCATCTATCGTTAAACAAGTCTTCGGAAGTTTCTTCCCTGACCTCTGTTCAAACTGATATTGAAAACGGACGACATCGGGAACGTCCAATCCCATCTCAAACAGTTCATCGGCACCTGAAAAAATTTCTCTGGGACTTCCTTTTCTCTTTAAACGTCCTTTTTGCATGATGACGATCTCTTCTGCGTAATGAGCAGCATCCTCCATACTATGAGTCACAAGAATCGTGGTCAGACCTTTTTCCTTATGAAGGGTATAGAACATGTCCATGATCTCCCGTTGCCCCCTTGGATCAAGCCCGGCCGTCGGCTCATCCAGTACAATGACCTCAGGATTCATGGCCAGCACACCTGCAATGGCAACACGTCTCATTTGTCCGCCTGACAGATCAAATGGGGATTTCTGCAGTACATCCTCTGACAGTCCCACTTTAACGATCAGTTCTTTGGCTCTCCGGATCGCTTCTTCCTCCGACACCCCGAAATTCATGGGCCCGTAGCAGATATCCTTGAGGACGGTTTCCTCAAACAGCTGATGTTCTGGGAATTGGAAGACGATGCCTACCTTCTGTCTGACCGGCTTTAAGTTCTTCACCTTTTGCTTTGCCTTGATTTCGTGCTCACCTACTTGGACGAGTCCCTCTGTGGGTTTTAATAATCCGTTTAGATGCTGCAACAGTGTAGACTTCCCTGAACCGGTATGGCCGATCACCGCGAGAAACTGACCTGTGGGGATCGAAAGATTAATATCTTCAAGGGCAAGTTTTTCGAATGGAGTGTTGAATGAATATCGGTATTCTACCTGTTGAAATGTGATTTGCATAATTCATCCACCAACTCTTCTTCTGTAAAATAAGTTTTAGACAAGGAAATACCTGCTTCTTTCAAAGCTCCTGCAAGCTTAATGGTAAAGGGGGAATCCAAGCCAAGCTTCAATAGCTCGTCCTCCAGAAGGAAAATGTCCTCTGGAATCCCTTCCTTAAAGACCATCCCTTGATTTAAGACAATCATTCGATCTGCCTTTGTTGCTTCCTCCAGGTCATGGGTGATGGAGATCACCGTTAAGTTCTCTTCCTCTTTCAGCTTCCGTACTGTTTCAAGGACCTCTTGTCTTCCTTTTGGATCAAGCATCGATGTTGCTTCATCTAAGATGATGATTGATGGCTGTAAGGCTACAACGCCTGCAATCGCTACTCGCTGCTTCTGACCACCTGATAAATGGTGCGGCTCTTGATCAAGAAAATCTTCCATATGGACACTTTTTAAAGCATCATTGACCCTCTGTACCATCGATTCATTCGGTACGCCATGGTTTTCTAACCCAAAAGCCACATCATCTTCCACTGTAGCACCAACAAACTGATTATCGGGATTCTGAAAAACCATACCTAGCTTTGAACGGATGTCCCAAATAGAGTTTTCAGCAAGAGTGATTCCATCCACCGTCACAAGTCCCTTCTCCGGGAAGTGTAGACCATTCAACATTTTGGCTAAGGTGGATTTACCTGACCCATTATGACCGACAATCGCCAGCCACTCACCTTGATTGACCGTCAGGCTGATGCCTTTCAGGGCGTAGGCTTCCTGATCAGGGTATCTGAAATACACATCGTCAACTTTAATGATTTCTTTCAATTCTGTAACCTCCTCTACGCTATCCTAACTCAGCTCTGCTAAAACCTTTGCATATAAAAAAAAGCCTGCACCCCAACCAAAGAAAAGAGAGTCTTTTCTTGTTCATCCACTGAACAGCTTCTATGAACATAGAAGTTGGAAGGGGTGCACGAGCTAGACGAGTCAGACAGCGCTGCTCATCGTAACGCTCTGCTTTTCATCACATGCACTTATACAAAAAGGGCAAAGAAGCAGTTAAGGATTAACTGTCCCGCCCTTAATGTTAGAAGTCACGAATTATTAAACTAATTCGATGATTGCCATTGGAGCACCGTCACCACGGCGAGGACCAACCTTCATAATGCGAGTATATCCGCCTTGACGCTCTGTGTAACGAGGAGCGATGTCAGAGAATAACTTTTGTAAAGCATCTTGGTTGTTTTCAGCGTTTGCAACTTCTTTACGAATGAATGCACCAGCTTGACGACGCGCGTGAATGTCACCACGTTTACCGAGTGTGATCATTTTTTCCACAACTGAACGAAGCTCTTTCGCACGAGTTTCAGTTGTTTCGATGCGCTCGTTAATGATTAGGTCTGTAGCTAAATCACGTAGCATTGCTTTACGTTGAGCACTGGTACGTCCTAACTTTCTGTAAGCCATTAAGGGTTCCCTCCTTTGTTGAGTCTATATATGAAAGAAGATGTTATCAGTCGTCTTTACGTAAACCGAGTCCAAGGTCTTCAAGTTTAACTTTAACCTCTTCAAGGGATTTACGTCCTAGGTTACGCACTTTCATCATATCTTCTTCAGTCTTGTTAGCAAGCTCTTGAACAGTATTGATTCCAGCACGCTTCAGGCAGTTATAAGAACGAACAGAAAGATCTAATTCTTCGATGGTCATCTCAAGAACTTTTTCTTTTTGGTCTTCTTCTTTTTCTACCATGATTTCAGCATTCTGCGCTTCATCTGTAAGGCCAACGAAAATATTTAAGTGTTCTGTTAGAATCTTAGCACCTAAAGAAATCGCTTCTTTTGGTCCAATACTTCCATCAGTCCATACATCAAGAGAAAGTTTATCGTAGTTCGTCATTTGACCAACACGAGTATTTTCTATTTGATAGTTAACGCGTGAAACTGGAGTGTAAATAGAATCGATTGGGATCACGCCAATTGGAAGATCCTCACGTTTGTTTTGGTCTGCTGGTCTGTACCCACGACCACGGGATGCACTTAAACGCACACGGAAGTGACCACTCTTAGATAACGTTGCGATGTGTAAATCAGGATTTAACACTTCAACATCACTATCATGAGTAATATCAGCAGCCGTCACGACTCCTTCACCCTGTACATCAATCTCCAGCGTTTTTTCTTCATCAGAGTAGATCTTCAACGCTAGCTTCTTGATATTCAAAATGATGGATGTGACATCCTCTACGACGCCTTCAATTGTTGAAAACTCATGCAGTACTCCATCTATTTGAATAGATGTGACAGCAGCACCTGGGAGTGACGATAATAGGATACGACGTAAGGAGTTACCCAAAGTTGTACCATATCCACGCTCAAGTGGTTCTACGACGAACTTTCCATATGTGGCATCATCGCTGATCTCAACCGTTTCAATTTTTGGCTTTTCAATTTCGATCATTAATATTTACCCTCCTTCAAAACGTCGAAACTCCGGGCTAAATAAGATAAAGTCCGAAATTCCCCATGTTTACGTTCCCTATTGTGCACCAACAACTGGTTACTTTTCTGAATGAACGTATCTTGTATCATATCCCATTATAGACAACGATACAAAATTTATACAGAAAATTAAACGCGGCGACGTTTTGGTGGACGGCATCCATTATGAGGAACTGGAGTAACGTCTCTGATTGCAGTAACTTCTAGACCTGCTGCTTGAAGAGCACGGATAGCTGCTTCACGACCAGCACCAGGACCTTTAACTGTTACTTCAAGAGTTTTTAGACCATGTTCTTGAGAAGCTTTAGCTGCTGTTTCAGCTGCCATTTGCGCTGCGAATGGAGTAGATTTACGAGAACCTCTGAATCCTAGTGAACCTGCACTTGACCAAGCAACAGCATTTCCGTGAACATCAGTAATAGTTACGATTGTGTTATTGAATGTAGAACGAATGTGTGCAATACCAGCTTCGATATTCTTTTTCACACGACGTTTACGAGTATTAGTTTTACGTGCCATACTAAGAAGTAACCTCCTTTACCTATTATTTTTTCTTGTTAGCTACAGTCTTACGAGGACCTTTACGTGTACGAGCATTGTTCTTCGTATGTTGTCCACGAACAGGTAGTCCACGACGGTGACGAAGACCGCGGTATGAACCGATTTCCATAAGACGTTTGATGTTTAGTGATACTTCACGACGAAGATCACCTTCTACTTTTAATTTATCAACGATATCACGAATCTTTCCTAGTTCGTCGTCAGTAAGATCGCGAACGCGAGTATCCTCAGATACACCAGCTTCAGATAAGATTTTCGCTGCAGTATTTTTACCAATACCGTAGATGTATGTTAATGAAATGACAACACGTTTGTCACGTGGAATGTCTACACCAGCAATACGTGCCATAGTGATAGCGCACCTCCTTTAAGATTAGCCTTGTTTTTGTTTGTGTTTAGGGTTTTCACAGATAACCATGACTTTACCTTTTCTACGAATAACTTTACATTTTTCGCAGATCGGCTTAACAGATGGTCTAACTTTCATCTTATTCTAACCTCCTTAATAGTACGGAGTGCAATAGATTATTTATAACGATAAGTGATTCTACCACGAGTTAAGTCATACGGTGATAATTCTACTGTTACCTTGTCACCAGGTAGGATACGAATGAAATGCATACGGATCTTTCCTGAAACATGTGCCAGTACTGTATGACCATTTTCTAATTCTACCTTAAACATCGCATTGGGCAAAGTCTCGGCGACCTTACCTTCAACTTCAATTACATCATCCTTAGCCATCGAACATGTCTCCCTTCTTCTCATCATTTAACACTTCGTTAACAAACTTTGAAACAGCATAACGCAGTTTACCGTTCGTTACTCTGCCTGATTCTATAATACTGTTTTGAACTTCTGGAGAAACATAGTCACACAAGTGAAGATGAGCGATGTTCTTTCGCTTGGCGCGATCAAACTTTCGTCTATCCCCATCCGCTATGAGTACAAAACGTTCATCCAACTGCTGAACAACGACCGAGTAGCTTCCTGTTTCTCTCCCTTTAAGGGTTTGAACAATCTGGCCAATCCTCGGAACCGTCGTATCTGACTCGATCAATCCAATCACCTTCACTTAGGCTTTCGTCAATATCTCATAGCCGTCTTCAGTAATTGCAATGGTGTGTTCAAAGTGCGCACACATTTTATCATCTACTGTGACGACTGTCCAGTTATCTGATAACGTTCTAACATATCGACTACCTGCATTAACCATTGGTTCAATAGCCAGTACCATGCCAGGCTTCAGACGCGGACCTTTGTTGGGTGGTCCATAATGAGGGATTTGCGGGTCCTCATGTAAGTCTTGACCAACTCCGTGTCCCACATACTCCCGAACGATCGAAAAGCCATTAGCCTCAACAAAAGTTTGTATACTATGAGAGATATTCGACAGACGCTCGCCTGGTTTCGCTTCTTTTAGTCCAAGGAATAATGATTCCTCTGTAACATCCAGAAGCTTCTGGGTTTCATCATCTATTGTTCCAACTGGATATGTCCAAGCTGAGTCACCGTGATAACCGTTATATTTAGCACCGATATCGATACTGATTATATCGCCATCCTTCAATACCCGATCGCCTGGAATTCCATGTACCAACTCATTGTTGACTGAAGCACAGATGCTGCCACGAAACCCATTATACCCTTTAAAAGATGGAATTGCATCATGTTTACGAATGAATTTTTCAGCAATTGCATCCAATTCTTTCGTCGTAATTCCCGGAGAAATATACTTTTGCAATTCCGCATGAGTTAATGCAACGATCTTACCAGCATGCCGCATAATCTCAATCTCTCTCGGAGTTTTAGAAATGATCATTATGAAAGGCCTCCAAGTAGTTCATCAATGTCATCAAACACTCTATGGATGTCTTGTTGACCGTCAATGTTTTTCAGATAGCCCTTATCTTCGTAGTAAGCCAATAGTGGTTGGGTTTGTGTGATGTTTACGTCCAAACGGTTTTGAACTGTTTCTTCGTTATCATCTGCGCGTTGATATAACTCGCCGCCGCAGCGATCACAAACACCCTCTTCTGTTGGCGGGTTAAAGACAAGATGATAAGTAGCGCCGCACTCTTTACAGATTCTGCGACCTGTCAAGCGCTCCATCAGGATGTCCTTATCTACATTTATATTAATGACATAATTCATTTTTTTACCAAGATCAGCTAGGATGTTTTCAAGTGCTTCTGCCTGAGCAACCGTTCTCGGAAACCCATCCAGTAAGAAGCCTTTTTCACAGTCCGCTTTGCTTAATCGTTCACGTACGATGCCGATTGTTACTTCATCAGGAACAAGATCGCCATTATCCATGAATGATTTAGCCTTCAAGCCTAGTTCAGTACCTTCTTTAATAGCTGCACGGAACATATCGCCTGTAGAGATATGGGGGATACCATATTTATCTACGATCTTTTCAGCTTGAGTGCCTTTTCCTGCGCCTGGTAAGCCCATAAGAACTATATTCACTCGTACTCCCCCTAATTGTCTATAAAATGGTTTCAGGAACGATACGTTCCCGAAAACCCTCTTATTTAATGAATCCTTTGTAGTGACGTTTCACTAACTGTGCCTCTAGTTGCTTCATTGTCTCAAGTGCAACCCCTACTACGATCAGTAAGCTTGTTCCACCGATTTGAGCTGCAGGAGGTAATCCTGCAAAGTTAATGAAGAAAACTGGTAGGACTGAAATGACAGCTAAGAAGATAGCCCCAACAAATGTTAGACGATACAGAACGCGAGTGAGATACTCTTGTGTGGTTTTACCTGGACGAATACCAGGGATATATCCACCTTGCTTCTTCAAGTTTTCAGCCATTTGTTCTGGATTCACTTGAATGAAAGCATAGAAATACGTAAAGGCAACGATCAGAGCTACATAGATGATCATACCAACTGGTTTGGTGTAATCAAAAATGTACTGGATAGTACTGGTCACATCATTATCTCCAAAGAAGGATGAAATGGTCTGTGGCGTGATAATGAAAGATATCGCAAAGATAACTGGAATAACACCCGCAGCATTTACCTTTAATGGTAGATGTGTTGATTGTCCACCAACCGGACTACGCCCCACTAAACGTTTTGCATATTGAATCGGAATTTTACGAAGTGCTTGTTGGATAAACACGACACCAACCACGATTGCAATAACCGCTAAAACAAGAAGTGCAAGAACCACAATGCGAAGGAAGAGCTGTTCGCCTGCCCCCTCGATTTGTTGAGCATAGATTTGGTTGACAGTGTTAGGGATCGCAGCGACGATACCCGCAAAGATCAGGATCGAAATACCATTCCCAACACCTTTAGCCGTGATTTGTTCACCCAACCACATAAGAAAAGCCGTACCAGCTGTTAGAACTAACGCTATTAGTAGGTACGTACTGACTCCCGGGCTTTGGATAAGCATTCCACCGTAAATTCTATTGAAGCCATAGGACATACCTAAAGCTTGGATAAACCCTAGAATGATAGTGAAATAACGTGTGAACTGAGCTAGTTTACGGCGCCCGACTTCACCTTGCTTAGACCACTCAGTAAACTTCGGCACAACATCCATTTGCAGGAGCTGTACAATGATCGAAGCCGTGATATAAGGCATGATTCCCATCGCGAAGATGGAGAAGTTCTTTAACGCACCGCCACCAAATGTATTCAGGAATCCAAGGATCCCTGCCTGGTCTTGCATTTTTAGTACATTAGCGTCTACGTTTGGTACCGGAATAAAGGTACCAAGACGAAAGACAATTAACATTAGAAGGGTGAAGATAATTTTGTTTCTTATATCACCCACGCGCATAAAATTGGAGACAGTTTGAAACATTAGATCACCTCGGATGTACCGCCAGCAGCTTCGATAGCTTCTTTAGCAGTGGTTGAGAATTTGTTTGCTTTTACTGTAAGCTTTTTCTCGATTGAACCTTTACCAAGAATCTTAATTCCTGCTTTTTCGTTTCTCACTACACCAGATTCTACAAGTAGAGCTGGAGTAACTTCTGTACCATCTTCGAAGCGATTCAATGCGTCAAGATTGACGATTGCATATTCTTTACGATTGATGTTCGTGAATCCACGTTTTGGTAGACGTTGGAACAATGGTGTTTGACCACCCTCGAAGCCAGGACGAGTTCCGCCACCTGAACGGGCGTTTTGTCCTTTATGACCTTTACCAGCAGTCTTTCCATTACCTGAACCAATACCACGTCCTACACGATTGCGGACTTTACGTGAACCTTCTGTAGGCTTTAACTCATGTAATTTCATGTCGGCACCTCCTTCTTTTTAAGCGTTAAGAATTATTTTTCAGTTACTGTAACAAGGTGAGCCACTTTGTTGATCATACCGCGGATAGCAGCATTATCTTGTTGCTCAACTGTTTGGTGCATTTTGCGAAGTCCTAAAGCTTCAACCGTTTTGCGTTGATCTTGAGGACGGCCAATGATGCTGCGAGTGAGGGTAATTTCTAGTTTGTTAGCCATCGTTATCCCTCCCTTAACCTAAGATCTCTTCTACTGATTTACCACGTAGTTTAGCTACGTCTTCAGCACGCTTTAATTGTTTTAAACCTTCGATAGTAGCGCGAACCATGTTAATTGGAGTGTTAGATCCTAATGATTTAGATAGGATATCTTGAACACCAGCTAATTCAAGTACGGCACGAACAGGTCCACCGGCGATGATTCCTGTACCCGCAGAAGCAGGTTTGATCAGGATCTGACCAGCACCAAATCGTCCAGTTACTAGGTGAGGAGTTGTACCTTCAACCATAGGAACTTCAATTAGATTTTTCTTCGCATCTTCAATCGCTTTACGGATTGCATCAGGTACTTCCTGAGCTTTACCAGTTCCGAAACCAACGTGACCGTTTTTGTCGCCCACTACTACAAGAGCAGCGAAACGGAAACGACGTCCACCTTTAACTACTTTCGCAACACGATTGATTGTAACTACGCGTTCTTCAAATTCTAGTTTGCTTGGATCAATACGACGCATCTGGATTGTCCCTCCTTTTTTTATTAAAATTCTAAGCCGTTTTCACGAGCTGCTTCAGCTAAAGCTTTGATACGGCCATGATATAAATATCCACCACGGTCAAATACTACGGATTTTAATCCTTTTTCTACTGCACGTTTCGCAACTAGTTCTCCAACTTTTGCTGCTGCATCAGTTGTAGCAGAAGAATCTAGGTTGAAATCTTTATCTTGAGAAGATGCACTAACTAGAGTAACACCATTCATATCATCGATAAGTTGAGCGTAGATATTTTTGTTAGAACGGAAAACGTTCAAACGAGGACGAGTTTCAGTTCCAGTAATCTTTGAACGGACACGAGCATGTCTTTTCTTACGTGTTTTGTTCTTATCTGGCTTAGTAATCACCTACGGTCACTCCTTTCTTTTGCCTACGCGGCATTATTTACCTGTTTTACCTTCTTTACGACGAACATATTCACCTTCGTAGCGAATACCTTTTCCTTTGTAAGGCTCAGGAGAGCGTACAGCACGAATGTTAGCAGCTAATGCTCCAACACGTTCTTTGTCGATACCTTTGATAGATATCTTTGTATTAGCTGGTACTTCGATCTCGATACCTTGTTCTGGTTCGATCTCAACTGGGTGAGAGTAACCAACGTTAAGTACAAGCTTCGTACCTTGTTTTTGAGCACGGTAACCTACACCGACTAGCTCAAGATTTCTTTGGAATCCTTTAGATACACCTTCAACCATGTTCGCGATTAGGGCACGAGTTGTACCGTGTAACGCGCGGTGTTCTTTTGCATCAGAAGGACGAGTAACTGTCGCTACGTTTCCTTCTAATTCAACTTTAATATCAGAATTGAATGTACGAGAAAGTTCCCCTTTAGGTCCTTTTACAGTTACAGTGTTGTTTTCACCTACTGTTAGAGTAACGTCAGATGGAATTTCTACTGGTAGTTTTCCTACACGTGACATCCTGTTGCACCTCCATTCATATAAAAAATATTACCAAACGTAAGCTAGTACTTCTCCGCCTACTTGTTGAGCACGAGCTTCTTTATCAGTTAAAACACCTGTAGAAGTAGAAACAAGTGCGATACCTAAACCGTTTAGTACTTTAGGTACCTCTGTTGATTTTGCATATACACGTAAACCAGGTTTAGAGATACGCTTTAATCCAGTAATTACTCGTTCGTTGTTTGCTCCATATTTTAAGAAAATGCGGATAACACCTTGCTTGTTATCTTCTACATATTCTACGTCACGTACGAAACCTTCACGTTTAAGGATTTCTGCAATTTCTTTCTTGATGTTAGAAGCAGGAACTTCTAATCTTTCGTGACGAACCATGTTCGCATTACGGATGCGAGTTAGCAAATCTGCAATTGGATCTGTCATTGTCATAATAATTTACCTCCTTCCCAATATAGGGTATTACCAACTAGCTTTCTTAACGCCAGGAATCTGACCCTTGTATGCAAGTTCACGGAAACAAATACGGCAAAGCTTGAATTTACGGATAACTGAATGAGGACGTCCGCAACGTTCGCAACGAGTGTACGCTTGAACATTATGCTTTGGCGCGCGTTTTTGTTTCGCAATCATAGATTTTTTAGCCACATTTTCGCCTCCCTTATATAGCGATTACTTTTGGAATGGCATTCCGATTTGTGTCAATAATTCACGAGCTTCTTCGTCTGTGTTCGCAGTTGTTACGATAACGATATCCATACCGCGTACTTTAGACACTTTATCATAATCAATCTCAGGGAAAATCAATTGCTCTTTAACTCCTAATGTGTAGTTACCGCGACCGTCGAATGCTTTTTTAGAAACACCACGGAAGTCACGTACACGTGGAAGTGAAACAGAAATTAATTTATCTAAGAATTGGTACATACGCTCTCCGCGTAGAGTAACTTTTGCACCGATTGGCATACCTTCACGAAGACGGAAGCCTGCGATAGATTTTTTAGCTTTTGTAACAACTGGTTTTTGACCAGTGATTTGAGTTAATTCATCAACAGCTACATCAAGAGCTTTTGAGTTTTGAACAGCATCACCGATACCCATGTTGACAACGATCTTTTCAACTTTAGGTACTTCCATTACTGATTTGTAATTGAATTTGCTAACTAGAGCTGGACTGATTTCTTGTTGAAATTTTTCTTTTAGGCGGTTCATTCAGAATACCTCCCTTCTTAATCGTACTATTTATCTAGAACTTCACCTGATTTTTTTGCTACACGTACTTTTTTGCCGTCTTCTGTCTTGTAACCTACACGAGTTGGCTCGTTAGATTTCGGATCTAGAAGCATAACATTTGATACATGGATAGATGCTTCCTGGCTGATGATTCCGCCTTGCGGGTTCATCTGTGAAGGCTTAGCGTGTTTTTTCACAACGTTGATACCTTCAACTAGCACTCGGTCTTTCTTTGGGAATGAAGCAAGAACAACACCTGTTTTGCCTTTGTCTTTCCCAGTAATGACCATTACTTTATCGCCTTTTTTTACATGCATTTCATCGCACCTCCTTGAATGGCCCAATGCTAATATCTATTAAAGAACTTCTGGAGCTAAAGATACAATTTTCATAAAGTTGCTGTCACGTAGTTCACGGGCAACAGGTCCGAAGATACGAGTTCCACGTGGTCCTTTATCGTCACGGATAATGACACAAGCGTTCTCGTCGAACTTGATGTAAGTACCGTCTTGACGACGTACACCAGACTTAGTACGTACAACAACCGCTTTTACTACGTCACCTTTTTTAACAACGCCACCTGGTGTTGCTTGTTTTACTGTACACACGATAACATCACCGATGTTAGCTGTCTTGCGTCCAGAACCACCAAGTACTTTGATAGTTAATACTTCACGAGCACCAGAGTTGTCAGCAACTTTTAAACGTGATTCTTGTTGAATCATGTAGGTAACCTCCCTTCGGAATATAAAATATCCGAACAAATATATTAGATAATAACTGCTTTTTCAACAACTTCTACTAAACGGAAACGTTTTGTAGCAGATAGTGGACGAGTCTCCATGATACGTACGATATCGCCTACTTTTGCTTCGTTGTTCTCATCATGAGTTTTAAACTTCTTAGAGTACTTAACGCGCTTGCCGTATAGAGAATGCTTTTTATAAGTTTCTACCATAACCGTTACTGTTTTATCCATTTTGTCGGAAACAACACGGCCAGTGTATACCTTACGTTGGTTGCGGTCACTCATTTAAGCAAACCTCCTCTCATTTATCGATTGTTAACCCCGATCTCTCTTTCACGGATTACAGTTTTCATACGAGCGATCCCTTTGCGGACTTCACGGATGCGAGCTGTATTTTCTAATTGCCCAGTCGCAAGTTGGAAGCGAAGGTTAAATAACTCTTCTTTCAGAGTTTTTACTTTTTGTTCTATTTCAGCAGTGGTTAGGTCACGAATTTCATTAGTTTTCATTTGATTCACCACCAATTTCCTCACGTTTTACAAACTTCGTTTTGATTGGAAGTTTATGTGATGCTAGACGAAGTGCTTCACGAGCAACCTCTTCAGAAACACCAGCGATTTCAAACATGATTTTTCCAGGCTTAACTACTGCTACCCAACCTTCTGGAGCACCTTTACCTGAACCCATACGTACTTCTAAAGGCTTAGCAGTGTAAGGCTTATGAGGGAAGATTTTAATCCATACTTTACCGCCACGTTTCATGTAACGAGTCATAGCGATACGAGCTGATTCGATTTGACGGTTTGTGATCCAAGAAGCCTCAACTGCTTGTAAACCGTATTCACCGAACGCTACTTCTTGACCGCCTTTAGCACGTCCACGCATTTTTCCGCGGTGTTCGCGACGATGTTTAACGCGTTTAGGTAATAACATAATTATTTGCCTCCTTCCTCAGATTTCTTTCTTGTAGGAAGAACTTCTCCACGATAGATCCATACTTTAACGCCAAGCTTACCGTAAGTTGTGTCAGCTTCTGCATGAGCATAGTCAATGTCAGCGCGTAGTGTATGAAGTGGAACAGTACCTTCACTGTAATGTTCTGCACGAGCGATATCTGCTCCGCCTAGACGACCAGATACTTGTGTTTTAATTCCTTTTGCACCAGCACGCATCGCACGTTGGATTGATTGCTTCTGAGCACGACGGAAAGAAACACGGTTTTCTAATTGACGAGCGATGTTTTCAGCTACTAATTTAGCATCAACGTCAGCTCTTTTGATTTCAACGATGTTGATGTGTACACGTTTTGAAGTAAGTTCGTTAAGTGCTTTACGAAGTGCTTCAACTTCTGTACCACCTTTACCGATAACCATACCAGGCTTAGCTGTATGAACGGTAATGTTAATACGGTTTGCTGCGCGTTCGATTTCTACTTTAGAAACAGAAGCGTCAACTAAACGTTTTGCAATATATTCACGTACTTTAATGTCTTCGTGTAATAGATTAGCGTAATCTTTATCTGCGTACCATTTAGATTCCCAATCACGGATTATACCGACACGAAGTCCGACCGGATGTACTTTTTGACCCACAGCTTATCCCTCCTTCTTTTCTGATACGACAAGTGTAATGTGACTTGTACGTTTGTTGATTTGACTTGCACGTCCCATCGCACGAGGACGGAAACGTTTAAGTGTTGGTCCTTCATTTACATAAGCCTCAGTTACCACTAGGCTATTAATATCCATGTCAAAGTTGTGCTCTGCGTTCGCAATAGCAGACTTAAGTACTTTTTCGATTACTGGTGAAGCAGCTTTAGGTGTATGCTTTAAGATAGCAACCGCTTCTCCAACTTGCTTACCTCGGATTAGATCAACGACTAAACGTACTTTACGAGGAGCAATACGTACTGTTCTTGCAACAGCTTTTGCTTGCATTAGGATACCCTCCTCTCAATTAGCGTCTTGTTTTCTTATCATCACTTGCATGACCTTTGTAAGTACGAGATGGTGCGAATTCACCAAGCTTGTGTCCTACCATGTCTTCAGTGACGTATACAGGTACATGTTTACGACCATCGTAAACTGCGATAGTGTGACCGATGAATGCTGGGAAGATCGTTGAGCGACGAGACCAAGTTTTCACAACTTGTTTGCCTTCAGTTTCGTTCAATTTTTCGATCTTAGTCATTAAATGATCATCAACAAAAGGTCCTTTTTTTAAGCTACGACCCATGTTTGAACCTCCCTTCGTGATTGACCTACGGCTCTTTTCAGGAACCGTAGCACAATCCCGTTATTTTTTGCGACGACGCACAATAAATTTATCAGATTTGTTGTTTTTCTTACGTGTCTTGTATCCAAGAGTAGGTTTACCCCATGGAGACATTGGTGATTTACGTCCGATTGGAGCGCGTCCTTCACCACCACCGTGTGGGTGATCGTTAGGGTTCATTACAGAACCACGAACTGTTGGGCGTTTACCTAACCAACGAGAACGTCCTGCTTTACCAATGTTGATAAGTTCGTGTTGCTCATTTCCAACTTGACCTACAGTAGCACGACAAGCAGAAAGGATCATACGAGTTTCACCAGAGTTCAAACGTACAAGAACATATTTACCTTCTTTACCAAGTACTTGAGCAGATGTTCCAGCAGAACGAACCAACTGGCCACCTTTACCTGGTTTAAGTTCAATATTGTGTACGATTGTACCAACTGGGATGTTGATAAGTGGTAATGCATTACCTACTTTGATATCAGCTTCAGGTCCAGACATTACTTCCATACCTACTTCGATTGTTTTCGGAGCCAGGATGTAACGTTTTTCTCCATCAGCGTAATTGATTAGTGCAATGTTTGCAGAGCGGTTTGGATCGTATTCGATCGTAGCAACGCGTCCAGGTATACCATCTTTTTCACGTTTGAAATCGATGATACGGTATTGACGCTTATGACCGCCACCTTGATGACGAACTGTTAACTTACCTTGGTTGTTACGGCCACCCTTTTTGTGTAGGGGTGCTAAAAGTGACTTTTCCGGAGAATCTGTTGTGATTTCAGCGAAATCAGAACTAGTCATTCCGCGACGACCATTAGAGGTAGGTTTATACTTTTTAATCGCCATGTTTTTCCCTCCTCTTCTTAATTAAAGAATTTTATACTTCAAAGAATTCGATTTCTTTACTGTCAGCAGTAAGTTTAACGATAGCTTTACGACGCTTGTTAGTGTAACCAGCGTGTTTACCCATACGCTTGAACTTACCTTTGTAGTTCATGATGTTTACTTTATCTACTTTCACGTCAAAGATTTCTTGAACGGCGTCTTTTACTTGAGTTTTATTGGCTCTAGTATCAACTTCGAAAGTATATTTTTTCTCAGACATAAGATCAGTTGAAGCCTCTGTAATTACGGGGCGCTTAATGATTTCACGTACATCCATTATGCGAGCACCTCCTCTACTTTTTCAACAGCTGATTTAGTCATCACTAGTTTGTCATGTCCTAGTACGTCCAGAACGCTAATTCCTTCTGCAGCAACAACAGTTACACCAGGGATGTTACGAGCTGAAAGTGCTACGTTTTCGTCAAGACCGTCAGTGATTACTAATGTTTTAGAATCAACAGAAAGACCTTTAAGAACGTTAGCAAATTCTTTTGTTTTAGGAGCATCGAATGATAATGCTTCTAATACTAAGATGTTTTCTTCTACTACTTTAGAAGAAAGTGCAGATTTAATCGCTAAGCGACGAACTTTCTTAGGAAGTTTGTAGCTGTAGCTGCGTGGAACTGGTCCAAATACAGTACCACCACCGCGCCATTGTGGAGAACGGATTGACCCTTGACGAGCACGACCTGTTCCTTTTTGACGCCAAGGCTTACGCCCACCGCCACGTACTTCAGAACGATTTTTTACTTTGTGATTACCCTGGCGTAAAGAAGCTCTTTGCATCAATACTGCTTCAGTCATCACGTGTGTGTTTGGTTCAATACCAAAAACAGTGTCATTAAGTTCGATATCACCAACTTTAGAACCGCTTTGGTTAAATAATGCTACTTTCGGCATTCTTGTTTCCTCCTTTCTTGAAAAGTTCTATTAGTTTGCTTTAATAGCTGACTTTACTTTGATCAGTTGTTTCTTAGGGCCAGGTACATTACCTTTTACTAAGATAAGGTTACGCTCAGCATCAACTTTTACAATTTCAAGGTTTTGAATTGTAATTTGCTCTCCGCCCATACGTCCAGGTAGTAATTTACCTTTGAATACACGGTTTGGATCAACAGGACCCATTGAACCAGGACGACGGTGGTAACGAGAACCGTGAGACATTGGTCCGCGAGATTGGTTGTGACGCTTGATAGCACCTTGGAAACCTTTACCTTTTGAAACTCCTGTTACATCTACGATTTCGCCTGCTGCGAAAATATCAACTTTGACTTCTTGACCAACTTCGTACTCTTCTACGTTTACACCGCGGATTTCACGGATGAAGCGCTTAGGAGCAGTTTCAGCTTTAGCAACGTGGCCTCTCTCTGGTTTGTTAGAAAGCTTTTCACGTTTGTCTTCAAAACCTACTTGGATAGCTTCGTAGCCATCAACATCGATAGATTTCTTTTGAAGTACCACGTTTTGAGCAGCTTCGATAACAGTTACAGGGATAAGATCACCGTTTTCAGCGAAAACTTGAGTCATACCAATCTTTCTTCCTAAGATTCCTTTGGTCATAAGTCACACCTCCTAATTATTATGGTTTTTATGAATTAAAGTTTGATTTCGATATCTACACCTGATGGTAAGTCTAAACGCATAAGCGCATCAACTGTTTGAGGTGTTGGGTTTACAATGTCGATTAAGCGTTTGTGAGTACGCATTTCGAATTGCTCACGAGAATCTTTGTATTTGTGCACAGCACGTAAGATTGTGTAAACAGACTTTTCTGTTGGTAGTGGGATCGGTCCAGAAACCGCCGCACCAGAACGTTTTGCTGTTTCAACAATTTTCTCAGCTGATTGATCAAGAATTCTGTGATCATAAGCCTTTAAACGGATACGAATCTTTTGTTTTGCCATTATTTTCCCTCCTTTATCGCCTATTTTTGAATAGACATTCTCCACAGAAATTTCCCACACACTCGCCATGGCAAAGCGGCCGTGTGTGTCAGCAACCTTCTGTTTCATCGCAGTCAAAGACCAACATTGTCTATTATAACTAAAACACCCAGAAGAAGCAAGAGTTTCTTGCAATTTCTTTATGTTTTGCACACTTTCTCTATTATACAAACGAACCGTTATATTTTCAAGGTTATGTGGTATTTTCACAATATTTAATATAACAATTCTTATTAGGTACTATATGTGTTTAGTGAAAATGAAATCTATTTTTTAAGAGCGAGTGCATGTTGATTTCCACTCCAGTCAGCTCGCTTTCCGCGGGGCTGGCGGTGAGCCTCCTCGGGCTTCGCCCTGTGGGGTCTCAAGATCCAGCTACTGCGGCTAGTCCCTCGAGGTCATAAGTCAAATCAACCAAAAAGGCAAAGAACGCCTTTTCGATTGATTCGCCTTATGCTTGTCGGGCCTGACCAAGCCGCCTCCGCTTTTCATCCTGTCCCACGTTTCCCGCAGGAGTCGAGCTGTCTTCCGTTCCAATCAACAATGGGTTACTTAGTACACTGGTATAGAGAACAGCTCTAAGATTTCATATGATTTCAAAAGTTCGAATGCGGTCATTAGCTTTAATGAAATTTTATTAACATTTCAAGGACCACATTATATATAGAAGAAAGTCGCAAATATATACATTCGTGTTAGATGTAAGTATCTTTCTACCTCATAACTCAAAATGAGGGTGAGGTAAGAGAATTTCAGCGGAGAAAAGTACGAACAATCATTCTAGGTTCTTTGATCAATATCGAACCTGGTAACCATATTGTCGTTTATTCAAAAGCAAATAATTTGAATTTGGCATTCACCAGCTGTTGATTGGAGTGCAAGACGGAGACTCCTTCGGGAAAGCGAAATTGGTGAGACCCCGCAGGAGCGATAGCGACAAGGAGGCTCGCCTTTCGCCCGAGGAAAGCGGAGTCTTGCACGGAAATCAACAGCGGTGTCAGAAAGCAATTCTTATTTCCATGTCTGTACAATAAATTCTTAAATAGCTTGAACATATTCTAATCAACCAACCATTTCTTCCTTATATTATATTTGAACACAAAAAAACAGATGGACAAAAAGTCCATCTGTTTTTGATATCATTGATTACTCAGTGATTGTAGCTACTACTCCAGCACCTACAGTACGTCCACCCTCACGGATAGAGAACTTAGTACCTTCTTCGATAGCGATTGGAGCGATAAGCTCAACAGTCATTTCGATGTTATCGCCAGGCATAACCATTTCTACACCTTCAGGAAGGTTACAGATACCAGTTACGTCAGTTGTACGGAAGTAGAACTGAGGGCGGTAGTTAGTGAAGAATGGAGTGTGACGTCCACCTTCTTCTTTAGAAAGAACATAAACTTCTGCTTTGAACTTAGTGTGTGGAGTGATTGTACCTGGCTTAGCAAGTACTTGTCCACGTTGGATATCTTCACGAGCTACACCACGAAGTAGTGCACCGATGTTGTCTCCAGCTTCAGCATAGTCAAGAAGCTTACGGAACATTTCTACACCTGTTACAGTAGTAGATTTTGGCTCTTCAGAAAGACCGATGATGTCGATAGTGTCTCCAACTTTAACTTGTCCACGCTCCACACGACCTGTAGCAACTGTTCCACGACCTGTGATTGAGAATACGTCCTCAACAGGCATCATGAATGGCTTGTCAGTGTCACGCTCTGGAGTTGGGATGTAGCTATCTACAGCTTCCATAAGTTCGAAGATTTTCGCTTCCCACTCAGCATCTCCTTCAAGAGCTTTAAGAGCAGAACCTTTGATTACTGGTACGTCATCGCCAGGGAAATCGTACTCAGAAAGAAGGTCACGTACTTCCATTTCTACTAATTCAAGTAGTTCTTCGTCGTCTACCATGTCACATTTGTTCATGAATACAACTAGGTATGGAACACCTACTTGACGAGAAAGAAGGATGTGCTCACGAGTTTGTGGCATTGGGCCATCAGCAGCAGATACTACTAGGATCCCACCATCCATTTGTGCAGCACCAGTGATCATGTTTTTAACATAGTCAGCATGTCCTGGGCAGTCAACGTGTGCATAGTGACGAGTATCAGTTTCATACTCAACGTGTGCAGTAGAGATTGTGATTCCACGTTCTCTTTCTTCTGGAGCACCATCGATTTGGTCATATGCCATTGCAGTTCCACGACCATACTTCTTGTGAAGTGTAGTTGTGATTGCAGCTGTTAGAGTTGTTTTACCGTGGTCAACGTGACCGATTGTACCGATATTCGCATGTTGCTTGGAACGATCAAATTTTTCCTTACCCATTTGAAAATCCTCCTTTGATTTTAAAGAAAATAAGTATATTTTGGGTGCCTCAGAGACGGTTAAATCACCATCTCTGACACAACAATTGCTTACATTAGTATTTATACTTTATAAAAGCGAATAAATCAATTATTCACCTTTATTTTTTTTGATGATTTCTTCAGAAATCGACTTAGGTACTTCTTCGTAGTGATCGAAGTGCATAGAGTATGTTCCACGTCCTTGTGTGTTAGAACGAAGGGAAGTTGCATATCCAAACATTTCTGATAGAGGTACGAACGCTTTAACGACTTGAGCGTTACCGCGTGCTTCCATACCTTCTACGCGTCCACGACGTGAAGTAACGTCACCCATGATATCTCCAAGGTATTCCTCAGGGATAACAACCTCAACCTTCATCATTGGCTCAAGGATAACTGGCTTACATTTAGAAGCAGCATTCTTAAGGGCCATTGATGCAGCGATTTTGAACGCCATCTCAGATGAGTCGACGTCATGGTATGAACCATCGAATAATCTTGCTTTAACATCAACAAGTGGGAATCCAGCTAATACTCCGTTTTCCAGAGCATCTTGTAGACCGGCTTGTACTGCAGGGATGTATTCACGAGGAACAACCCCACCGACGATACCGTTTTCGAATTCGAATCCTTTACCTTCTTCGTTAGGCGCGAATTCAATCCAAACGTGTCCGAATTGTCCACGTCCACCTGATTGACGAGCGAACTTACCTTCAACTTTAGCCGTATCACGGAAAGTTTCGCGGTAAGATACTTGAGGAGCACCTACGTTTGCTTCTACTTTGAATTCACGTTTCATACGGTCAACGATGATATCTAAGTGAAGCTCACCCATACCGGCAATGATAACCTGTCCAGTTTCCTGGTCAGTGTGCGCACGGAATGTTGGATCTTCCTCTTGTAGTTTTTGTAGAGCAGTTGTCATTTTATCTTGGTCAGCCTTAGACTTAGGCTCAACAGATAGAGAGATAACCGGCTCTGGGAATACCATTGATTCTAAGATAACAAGGTTCTTTTCATCACATAGTGTATCTCCAGTGCTAGTATCTTTCAGACCAACCGCTGCTGCGATATCCCCAGCATACACTTGGGAGATTTCTTCACGGGAGTTAGCGTGCATTTGCAGGATACGACCTACACGTTCACGTTTTCCTTTAGAAGAGTTTCTTACGTAAGAACCTGATTCAAGTACACCAGAGTAAACACGGAAGAATGTTAATTTACCAACATAAGGGTCAGTTGCAACTTTGAACGCCAAAGCAGAGAATGGAGCTTCGTCTGAAGATGGACGAGTCACTTCTTCTTCTGTTTCAGGTACAAAACCTTTGATATCTTCAACATCTGTTGGTGCTGGAAGATAATCGATAACTGAGTCAATTAGTAATTGAACCCCTTTGTTCTTGAATGCAGATCCACATACTACCGGGTAGAACTCGACAGTTAGTGTAGCCGCACGGATAGCAGCTTTGATTTCTTCGTTAGAAAGTTCTTCACCTTCTAAGTACTTCATCATAAGCTCTTCATCAAGTTCAGATACAGCTTCAATTAGCTTTCCGCGGTATTCTTCAGCTTGATCTTTGTACTCTTCAGGAATGTCACGAGCTTCTGCACGTGTTCCAAGATCATCTTCATAGAAATAAGCTTTCATTTCTACTAAGTCGATGATACCTTCGAAGTCATCCTCAGCACCGATTGGAAGCTGAATTGGATGTGCATTAGCTTGTAGACGCTCATGTAGTGTACCTACAGAGTAAAGGAAGTCAGCACCGATTTTGTCCATTTTGTTAACGAACACAACACGGGGAACCCCGTAAGTTGTTGCTTGGCGCCATACAGTTTCAGTTTGTGGCTCAACACCAGATTGAGCATCAAGTACTGCTACTGCACCATCAAGTACACGCAGGGAACGCTCAACTTCAACAGTGAAGTCTACGTGTCCCGGAGTATCGATGATGTTAATACGATGGCCTTTCCATTGGGCTGTTGTCGCAGCAGAAGTGATTGTGATACCACGTTCTTGCTCTTGCTCCATCCAGTCCATTTGAGAAGCACCTTCGTGAGTTTCTCCAATTTTATGGATACGACCTGTATAAAATAGGATACGCTCAGTTGCAGTTGTTTTACCAGCATCGATGTGAGCCATGATACCGATATTACGAGTGTTTTCTAAGGAGAACTCTCTAGGCATGCGGTCTTTCTCCTTCCTTATATGAGAATAATTTGATTGTTTTTGATCAGATTACCAACGATAGTGAGCAAACGCTTTGTTCGCTTCAGCCATCTTGTGTGTATCTTCACGCTTCTTGACAGAAGCACCAGTGTTGTTAGCTGCATCAAGGATTTCGTTAGCTAAACGCTCTTCCATTGTCTTCTCACCGCGAAGACGAGAGTAGTTTACTAACCAACGAAGACCTAATGTAGTACGACGCTCTGGACGCACCTCTACAGGTACTTGATAGTTTGAACCACCTACACGACGAGCTTTTACTTCTAATACCGGCATGATATTTTTTAAAGCTGCATCGAATACTTCCATTGCATCTTTACCTGAACGCTCGCTAATGATATCAAACGCTGCGTATAATTTCTTTTGAGCTTTACCTCTTTTACCGTCAATCATGATTTTGTTGATTAAACGAGTAACTAATTTAGAATTGTACATTGGATCAGGTAAAACGTCTCTTTTTGCTACAGGACCTTTACGTGGCATGTGATTTCCTCCTTTCAACGAGAAATGAATTTATTGTTGTTTTATTATTTTTTAGCTGCTTTAGGGCGCTTAGTTCCGTATTTAGAACGTCCTTGCATACGGCCGTCAACTCCAGCTGTATCAAGCGCACCACGTACGATGTGATAACGTACCCCTGGTAAATCCTTTACACGTCCTCCGCGAATAAGAACAACACTGTGCTCTTGAAGGTTATGTCCGATACCAGGAATGTAAGCAGTAACCTCGATTCCATTAGTCAAACGAACACGAGCATATTTACGTAAAGCCGAGTTCGGTTTCTTTGGAGTCATTGTACCAACACGAGTACATACACCACGTTTTTGTGGAGAAGACAAGTTCGTGTGCACCTTCTTAAAGCTGTTATAACCTTTGTTAAGAGCTGGTGACTTTGATTTTGTTGATTTTGACTGACGAGGCTTGCGAACTAATTGGTTAATAGTTGGCATTTTGTTTTCCTCCCTTCTTATTTGGTAAGCCCACACATCCAGGTGGTTCTTTTTTGGGTAAAAGTAAAGTTTTTGTAGATTCTTTCTACAAAAACTATTTTACTGTATAATCGCAACAGCTGCTGCTCCAACATCTATTCCGCACGATTTACCAAGTTTCTTCATCGAATCCACTTTGTTAACCTGTACATTAAGATCAATCGCGGCCTGAACGACTTTGGCTGTAATCTTGGGATCAGCATCCTCCGCAATTACAACTTCCGTTACATGACCTGTTTTTAGAGCTTTCACTGCTTGCTTTGTTCCTACAATAATTTCTTTAGCCTGCGCTACTTTTTCATAAGACATTTCATATCCTCCAAAGTAACAGGTTATTAATAGGAGCAACCTTGAATATATTATCATCTTAAAATCTCTATGTCAACATAGATTTAAAAGATTTATAAAAGCTAACTCTTAAGACTGTTGTTTGAGCAATCAAACCCGCCTAAGAGTTAGCCTAAATAGATTACTCTACTGTTACTGTTTCTTCACTAGTATCTTCAGCTAGCACCGGTTCTGCCTTGCGGTAACGTTGCATACCCGTACCTGCAGGGACCAGTTTACCAATGATAACATTTTCTTTCAATCCTAGTAACTCATCACGTTTTCCTTTAATGGCAGCGTCCGTCAACACACGAGTTGTTTCCTGGAACGAAGCCGCAGATAAGAAGGAATCCGTTTCAAGCGAAGCTTTGGTGATTCCGAGCAGTACAGGGCGTCCTGTCGCCGGAAGCTTACCGCCGAATAATGCTTTTTCATTCGCATCTCTGAATTGATGGATATCCATAAGAGTACCCGGAAGCACCTCAGATTCACCAGCATCGATGACACGAACTTTACGAAGCATTTGACGGACCATAACCTCAACGTGCTTGTCGCCGATTTCAACCCCTTGCATACGGTATACCTTTTGTACTTCGCGCAGCAAGTATTCTTGAACAGCGGACACATCACGGACTTTAAGAAGTTCTTTAGGATCGATTGAACCTTCAGTGATTTCCTGACCGCGTGCGACTTTATCGTTCACAGCGAACTTCAGGCGCGCTGTGTAAGGAGCTGTGTAACTTCTCGTTTCCACATCACCTTGCACGGTAATTTCGTACTGACGATCTTTACCTTCACTGATGGAAGTGATCACACCATCAATTTCAGAAATGACAGCTTGACCTTTCGGATTACGCGCTTCGAAGATCTCTTGGATACGCGGTAAACCTTGAGTGATATCGTCTCCTGCAACCCCACCTGTATGGAACGTACGCATCGTTAACTGAGTACCCGGTTCCCCGATGGATTGAGCAGCGATGATACCGACAGCTTCCCCGACTTCGACTTTTTGACCTGTTGCTAGGTTTGTTCCGTAACATTTTTCACATACACCGTGTCTTGTGTTACATGTGAAGGCAGAACGGATCGAAACATGTTCGACACCAGCATCAATGATCGTCTTAGCCAGATCTTCTGTGATCAACTGATTTTCTGTGATGATGATTTCATCTGTCTCAGGATGACGCAATGTTTTGCGTGAGTAACGACCGAGTAAACGTTCTTCAAGGGGTTCGATGATTTCGGTACCCTCTTTAATGGAGCCTACAAGTAGGCCTCTGTCCGTTCCACAGTCTTCTTCACGAACGATAACGTCCTGGGCAACGTCAACAAGTCGACGTGTCAAGTAACCTGAGTCAGCAGTCTTCAGTGCTGTATCGGCAAGACCTTTACGGGCACCGTGTGTAGAGATGAAGTATTCAAGAACCGTCAGACCTTCACGGAAACTTGATTTGATCGGTAACTCGATGATACGACCAGCCGGGTTGGCCATCAGTCCACGCATACCGGCAAGCTGAGTGAAGTTAGATGCGTTACCACGGGCACCTGAGTCACTCATCATGAAGATCGGGTTGCGTTTATCCAATGTAGCCATTAACTTACCTTGAATCGTATCTTTCGCAGCACTCCAGATGGAGATGACACGATCATATCTTTCATCTTCTGTAATGAGACCACGTTTAAATTGCTTCAATACGTTGTCTACCTTACTTTGGGCTTCAATCAGGATTTCCTCTTTTTCCGCTAATACTACGATATCTGCGATACCTACAGTAATACCGGCTTTAGTGGAATATTTAAATCCAAGGTCCTTCATCTTATCAAGCATACGAGATGTTTCCGTGATGGCAAACTTCTTGAATACTTCCGCAATGATATTCCCTAAGAAACCTTTTTTGAATGGGTTAATTAACTCACGATTTTGGAATACTTCCTTAACGTCCGTCGATGGATCAACAAAGTAGTTCTCAGGAGTTGCAACTTCCAAGTTCGTTCTTGTTGGCTCATTAATGAACGGGAATGTATCAGGTAAGATTTCATTAAAGATCACTTTACCTACCGTAGTTAATAGTAATTGTTTATTTTGCTTATCAGTGAACGTTTTGTTATTGATGGTGCTTGCATGGATCGCAATTCGGGTATGCAAGTGTACATAACCGTTTTGATATGCAAGGATGACCTCATTTGCATCGTTGAAAATCATTCCTTCACCAACAGCATTTTCTCGTTCAAGTGTCAGGTAATAGTTACCTAGTACCATATCCTGGGACGGAGTAACAACCGGTTTACCGTCTTTCGGATTAAGGATGTTTTGGGCAGCAAGCATGAGCATGCGTGCTTCAGCTTGTGCTTCAGAAGATAGTGGTACGTGAACCGCCATTTGGTCACCATCGAAATCCGCATTGTATGCCGTACATACAAGTGGGTGAAGACGGATCGCTCTACCTTCGACAAGAGTTGGTTCAAATGCTTGAATACCAAGTCTGTGAAGAGTAGGTGCACGGTTTAAAAGAACTGGATGTTCTTTGATAACCCCTTCTAATACATCCCATACTTCCGGCTGTACACGTTCGATTTTGCGCTTCGCACTCTTAATGTTGTGAGCCAGACCTTTTTCAACGAGTTCTTTCATGACGAATGGTTTGAATAACTCAAGAGCCATTTCTTTAGGAAGACCACATTGGTACATCTTAAGATTCGGACCAACAACGATTACAGAACGACCGGAATAATCGACACGCTTACCAAGAAGGTTCTGACGGAAACGACCTTGCTTCCCTTTAAGCATATGTGAAAGGGATTTTAATGGGCGGTTACCCGGTCCAGTAACTGGACGGCCACGACGACCATTATCAATTAAAGCATCAACCGCTTCTTGAAGCATACGCTTCTCATTTTGAACGATGATGCTTGGAGCACCAAGGTCCAATAAACGTTTAAGACGGTTATTACGGTTAATAACACGACGATATAAATCATTCAAGTCAGAAGTCGCAAAGCGTCCACCGTCAAGTTGAACCATCGGGCGAAGCTCTGGAGGAATGACAGGAAGTACATCAAGAATCATCCAATCCGGATCATTTCCTGAGTTTCTGAAAGATTCCACCACTTCTAAACGTTTGATTGCACGGGTACGGCGTTGACCTTGAGCTGTTTTCAGTTCTTCTTTCAAGAAATCAGCTTCTTTATCCAGGTCAATGTCTTGAAGAAGCTTTTTAATCGCTTCCGCTCCCATTGCAGCTTGGAATTTCACTCCGTATTTCTCACGGTACGCACGGTACTCTTTTTCAGAAAGAAGTTGCTTTCTCTCAAGAGCCGTGTCGCCTGGTTCTGTTACAACATAAGAAGCGAAGTAGATGACTTCTTCCAGAGCACGCGGGGACATGTCTAACACAAGACCCATACGGCTAGGGATTCCTTTGAAGTACCAGATATGAGATACAGGTGCAGCAAGTTCGATGTGACCCATACGTTCACGACGGACTTTAGCCTTTGTTACTTCAACACCACAGCGGTCACAAACAACGCCTTTATAACGTACACGTTTGTATTTACCACAGTGACATTCCCAGTCCTTTGTAGGACCAAAGATACGTTCACAGAACAAACCATCTTTTTCTGGTTTTAACGTACGATAGTTAATCGTTTCAGGCTTTTTAACCTCCCCGAAAGACCACGAACGGATCTTATCGGGGGAAGCTAAACCAATTTTCATATACTCAAAATTATTTACATCTAGCAAGGGGCCTACCTCCCTTTTAATCTACAGGCTCTAACCCTAATTGCTCTAAATTTATTCTTTCGACCCTACTGTCTCGGATTCTTGTGCATTAGATTCAGAGATATTTAGCGTGTCTGCTTGTTGTACTTCTTCTTCATCCTCTAAGTCACGCATTTCAATTTCTTCTTCGTTACTAGAGAGGATCTTAACATCCATACCTAAACTTTGAAGCTCTTTGATCAGAACTTTGAATGATTCCGGAACACCAGGTTCAGGAACGTTTTCACCTTTGACAATGGCTTCATATGTTTTCACACGACCTACAACATCATCTGATTTGACTGTCAGAATCTCTTGTAGAGTGTAAGCGGCACCGTATGCTTCTAGTGCCCATACCTCCATCTCACCGAAACGCTGTCCACCGAATTGAGCTTTACCACCCAACGGCTGCTGCGTAACAAGCGAGTAAGGACCTGTTGAACGAGCGTGAAGTTTGTCATCAACCATGTGAGCAAGTTTAATCATATACATGATTCCTACTGATACACGGTTGTCAAATGGTTCACCTGTTCTTCCATCGTAAAGAACGGTTTTCGCATCACGTGCCATCCCCGCCTCTTCGATGGTTGCCCAAACGTCTTCCTCACGCGCTCCATCAAATACTGGTGAAGCAACATGAATACCAAGATATCTGGCTGCCATACCCAAGTGAAGCTCAAGCACCTGTCCGATATTCATACGAGATGGTACCCCTAGTGGGTTAAGCATGATATCGATCGGTGTACCGTCCGGTAAGAACGGCATGTCTTCTTCAGGAAGGATTCTTGAGATAACACCTTTGTTACCGTGACGACCAGCCATTTTGTCACCTTCAGAAATCTTACGCTTCTGAACGATGTATACACGTACAAGCTGATTCACACCTGGTGGTAATTCGTCGCCGTCTTCACGGTTGAAGACTTTAACATCGAGGATGATTCCTCCTCCACCATGTGGTACACGAAGAGATGTATCCCGTACTTCACGAGCTTTCTCACCGAAGATTGCATGTAATAAGCGCTCTTCAGCCGTCAGCTCAGTCACACCTTTAGGCGTTACTTTACCGACAAGTAAATCGCCATCTTTCACTTCAGCACCGATGCGGATGATTCCACGCTCATCAAGATTGCGCAGTGCATCTTCACCAACGTTTGGAATATCACGAGTGATCTCTTCAGGTCCCAATTTCGTATCACGAGATTCAGACTCATATTCTTCAATATGAATAGAAGTATATACATCGTCTTTTACAAGACGTTCACTCATGATGATCGCATCTTCATAGTTGTAACCGTCCCAAGTCATGAATCCAACCATTACGTTACGTCCTAAGGCGAGTTCACCTTTCTCCATGGAAGGACCATCAGCAAGGATTTCTCCTTTAACTACACGGTCGCCTTCACTTACGATCGGACGCTGGTTGTAACATGTACCTTGGTTAGAACGGATGAACTTCTGCATACGATACTTATCGAGGTCACCTTTTACTTCCTGACCATCGATTTCTTTCACACGACGCACCCAAACTTGTTTCGCTTCAACTTTTTCTACGATACCTTCATATTTACAAATCACGGCTGCACCGGAGTCTTTCGCAGATACGTGTTCCATACCTGTTCCGACGATTGGTGATTCCGGATTCATCAAAGGTACTGCTTGACGTTGCATGTTCGCTCCCATTAGAGCACGGTTGGAGTCATCATTCTCTAAGAATGGAATACATGCAGTCGCTGCTGATACTACTTGTTTAGGGGATACATCCATATAGTCAAGACGTTCACGCTTGATGACCGTGTTCTCACCACGGAAACGAGCGATGACTTCTTCATCAAGGAACGCGCCGTCTTCTCCAAGGCGTGCGTTTGCTTGAGCCACTACATAGTTATCTTCTTCGTCAGCTGTCAGGTAATCGATGCGATCGGTTACCTTTCCTGTATCAGGGTCGACACGACGATACGGTGTTTCAATAAAGCCGAATTTATTCACTTTCGCAAATGAGGAAAGTGAGTTGATCAGTCCGATGTTCGGACCCTCAGGTGTTTCAATCGGGCACATACGTCCATAGTGGGAGTAATGTACGTCACGCACTTCGAAACCGGCACGTTCACGTGTTAATCCACCAGGCCCTAATGCAGATAGACGACGTTTGTGCGTTAATTCTGCAAGAGGATTCGTTTGGTCCATGAATTGAGACAATTGAGAGCTTCCAAAGAACTCTTTAATAGATGCAATAACAGGACGGATGTTGATCAGTTGTTGAGGTGTGATCGTGTTCGTGTCCTGAATGGACATTCTTTCACGAACGACACGCTCCATACGTGATAAACCGATACGGAATTGGTTCTGTAGCAATTCACCAACCGAACGTAAACGACGGTTACCTAAATGGTCAATATCATCTGTCAGTCCTACTCCATGTAATAAGTTAAAGAAGTAAGAGATGGAAGAGATGATATCAGCAGGTGTAATGTACTTAACCTCTTCTTCAACATACGCATTGCTGATTACGTTGATTTCGAATTCTCCTTCTTCGTTAGGAGAATAAATCTTGATAGATTGAAGAACGACGTCTTCTTCTAATACGCCGCCGGACTGTTGGTAGTTTTTGAAACCAATGCCGTTTTCTAAATAAGGGATTACCTTATCAAGGGCGCGACGGTCAAGAACCGTGCCTTTCTCTGCCAGAATCTCTCCCGTTTCCGGATCTGCTAGAGTTTCTGCTAGAGTCTGACCGAATAAACGGTTTTTGATGTGTAGCTTTTTGTTCATTTTGTAACGTCCAACGTTTGCTAAGTCATAACGCTTAGGATCAAAGAAACGAGAAACGAGTAAACTTTTAGCATTTTCTACAGTAGGAGGCTCTCCTGGACGCAGACGCTCATAAATCTCGAGCAATGCCTTGTCGATACCTTCCGTGTTGTCTTTCTCGAGTGTGTTACGAATGTACTCATTATCACCGATCAGATCGATGATTTCTTGATCAGAGCCAAACCCAAGGGCACGTAAAAGAACCGTTACCGGTAGTTTGCGAGTTCGATCAATTCGCACATATACAACATCTTTTGCATCTGTTTCATACTCAAGCCAAGCTCCGCGGTTTGGTATAACGGTAGCAGTAAACCCTTTCTTTCCGTTCTTATCTACTTTTCCACTAAAGTAAACACTAGGTGAACGTACTAGCTGAGAAACGATAACGCGCTCAGCACCATTAATGACAAAGGTTCCTGTGTCTGTCATTAATGGGAAATCACCCATAAATACGTCTTGATCCTTTACTTCTCCTGTTTCTTTGTTCACAAGACGGACTTTCACTCTAAGCGGTGCAGAGTAAGTAACATCTCTTTCCTTTGATTCTTCCACCGAGTACTTTGGCTCTCCCAGACTATAATCAATAAATTCCAAAGAGAGATTACCAGTGAAGTCCTCAATCGGAGAAATGTCACGGAACATTTCTCTTAACCCCTCATCAAGAAACCATTGATACGAGGAAGTTTGAATTTCGATTAGATTCGGTAATTCTAAAACTTCACTGATACGCGCAAAACTTCTGCGTTGGCGGTGTCGTCCATACTGAACTAGTTGACCTGTCAACTGATTCACCCCTCAAATCAAGCGTTTTGGTTGTGTCTATATGCCTTAAAGTAGGATTTCTACTCTACACAAGACAAAAAGAAAAAGGGTTTTAATGATAAAACCTCATTTTCATATGACGAACTATTATTTTATAATCTTTTCCAATTTATCCAACATATATACATATGGACATATTACCGGAAAATAATATTTTTGCATTTTATAATGTTATCATAGCAATAAAGTTACGTCAACGGATTTCTTTTACCGATTTCAAGATGTAGTATCCCTTTTTCCTTGCAACGATTTCTACATTTGAAAACAATGTTTCCATTTTATCCATGGCAGATGGAGCGCCTTGCTTCTTCTGAATAACAACCCACAATTCTCCCAGTTCCGAAAGATGCTCGTAACTATTTTCAAGTATGGAATGAACCGTCTCTTTACCAGCACGAATCGGCGGATTTGTTAAAATGGCAGCAAAATTCTTTTCAACGACCTTTGAATATCGGTCACTTTGATAGATTCTGACGTTTTGAACTTTATTCTCCTTCGCATTTTCCTGCGCCAAAGATAAAGCTCTCTCATTTACATCAACCATATGGACCGTTCGATCATGATAATCTTTAGCTAAGGACAAGCCGATAGGGCCATACCCGCAACCGACATCCAATAACGGACCTTCCGCATCGGGTAATTCAAACGTTTCAATCAACACCCTAGATCCAAAGTCCACTTCCTTCTTCGAGAAAACACCCTGATCCGTTTTAAAACGGAAAGGTTGTCCCCTTAATTCAAAGGTTATGGTTTGGGGGTTACTTTCTACATCCGGGTTATGAGAATAATAGTGATCGGTCATTATATCATCTCCATCCATTTGTGACTCCCGCCTGTTGACCACCCTCACTAAGACGCGAGGATAGATGCCAGACAAGAAAAAAGCCCGCCAACGATAGCGAGCTTTTCATCTATACAATCATTACTTAACTTCTACGCCAGCTCCAACTTCTTCAAGTTTAGCTTTAAGTTCTTCAGCTTCCTCTTTAGAAACTCCTTCTTTAAGAGCTTTAGGAGTGTTATCAACCATTTCTTTCGCTTCTTTAAGGCCAAGACCTGTGATTTCGCGAACAACTTTGATAACTTTGATTTTTTGAGAACCAGCGCTCTCAAGAACTACGTCGAATTCAGTTTTTTCTGCAGCAGCGTCAGCGCCACCAGCAGCTACAGCTACAGGTGCAGCAGCAGTTACTCCGAATTCTTCTTCGATTGCTTTAACTAGATCATTTAATTCAAGAACTGACATTTCTTTAATCGCGTCAATGATTTGCTCTTTACTCATTTTAAATTTCCTCCTTGTTATGCTTGCTTTAATTTTTATTTAAACGACTTGCTTTAACTTACGCGCCTTGCTCTTCTTTTTGATCTGCAACGGCTTTTGTTGCCAATGCGAAGTTGCGCATTGGTGCTTGAAGCACGCTGAGTAGCATAGAAAGAAGTCCTTCGCGGTTTGGAAGTTCAGCGATCGCTTTAACATCCTCAACTGAAGTGATTGTTCCCTCAATGACACCCGCTTTGATTTCAAGCGCTTCGTGTTCTTTAGCAAAGCTGTTAAGAATCTTTGCAGGTGCAACTACTTCTTCTGTACTGAACGCAATCGCGTTAGGACCAGTTAAGAATTCGTTTAACCCTTCAAGACCAGCTTCTTCTGCCGCACGACGTACCATAGTGTTTTTGTACACTTTGAAGTCGATGCCAGCTTCACGAAGTTGTTTACGAAGCTCAGTTACTTCGGAAACATCCAGGCCACGGTAATCTACAACGATTGTAGATACACTGTTTTTAAGCTTGTCAGAGATTTCTCCGACGATGTGTTTCTTTTGATCTAGAATGCTGCTCATCATTACACCTCCTGTAGATTGACTGATGAACATTTATACCGTCATCCAATAAAAAATGCCCTTATATCAAGGTAGACATAAGGGCATTGCAAACGCGCTATAAGCGGTTATTTTATCGCAATTACCTCGGCAGGACATTAAGCTCGGGAAGAGCACCTACTGTCTACGGTACAAATGTATTCGTTTTTTAACAACAGAACTAATTATAATCACTAGTTCCTAGTAAGTCAATACCAAATTATGCCTTAACTGCGAAAGTTGAAGGATCGACTTTAACGCCAGGTCCCATTGTAGAAGTTACAGAAACGTTCTTCATGTAAGTTCCTTTTGCAGCAGCAGGTTTAACTTTAAGCATTGTTTCATACATTGTAGCAAAGTTTTCAACAAGCTTTTCGTTGTCGAATGAAATCTTTCCAACAGGAACGTGTACGTTACCTGATTTGTCAGCACGGTATTCAACTTTACCAGCTTTGATTTCATTAACTGCTTTTGTTACATCAAATGTAACTGTACCAGTTTTAGGGTTTGGCATTAAACCTTTAGGTCCTAATACGCGACCAAGTTTACCAACTTCACCCATCATGTCTGGAGTTGCTACGATTACATCAAACTCGAACCAACCTTGGTTGATCTTGTTGATAAGGTCTGCATCACCTACGAAATCAGCGCCAGCAGCTTCTGCTTCTTTTGCTTTATCGCCTTTAGCGAATACAAGAACCTTTTGAGTTTTACCAGTTCCGTGTGGAAGTACAACTGCTCCACGGATTTGCTGGTCGTTCTTACGAGTATCTACACCTAAGCGGAACGCTACTTCGATCGTTGCGTCAAACTTAGCGAAGTTTGTTTTCTTAACTAGTTCGATTGCTTCTTCCACTGAATAAGCTGTAGTACGATCTACAAGCTTTTGAGCTTCAAGAAACTTTTTACCTTTTTTAGCCATTATAAATTTCCTCCTATATGTGGTTTTAGCGGAATAACCTCCCACGAAATAAGGTTGCGAGTGAAACGTACATTTCATCATCGCAACCTCGTTCAACAGGAACCTTTTTGCCGAAGCAGGGATTAGTCTTCGATGACGATACCCATGCTGCGCGCAGTTCCTTCTACCATGCGCATAGCTGATTCAACACTAGCCGCATTTAAGTCAGGCATTTTTGTTTCAGCAATTTCACGTACTTTGTCGCGTTTAAGTGTTGCCACTTTCTTGCTGTTTGGTTCGCCTGAACCAGACTCGATACCAGCAGCTTTCTTAAGAAGAACAGCAGCGGGTGGAGTTTTTGTGATGAATGTAAATGAACGGTCTTCAAATACCGTGATTTCAACAGGAATGATTAAGCCAGCTTGATCTGCTGTACGAGCATTGAATTCCTTACAGAATCCCATGATGTTAACACCTGCTTGACCTAGTGCAGGACCAACTGGTGGAGCTGGATTAGCTTTACCGGCAGGAATCTGCAATTTAACCATTTTGATAACTTTTTTAGCCACGAGACACACCTCCTTAAGTCCGTGATGTGGTTATTGGGTATTTCACCCTCCCACTCAAATGTAAAAAATGTCTTTATCAACATAAAGAACGTCTATTAGTTTCAGTATCTCTTTTGTCGAGACGCACTGACTTATGAAATAGTATCATTTTTTCAGAATGATTTCAAGTTCTTTTCCATTATAATTTATCAATTTGAGAGAAATCCAGTTCTACCGGGGTATCTCTACCAAACATATTGACGTGGACTTTTACTTTTGCTTTCGCATTATCGATCTCTTCTATCGAACCGGTGAAGTTTGCGAATGGACCTTCGTTCACTTTCACTGTTTCTCCTAATTCGAAGTCGATTTCTACCTTTTTCTCTGTCATGCCCATTTGCTTCAGAAGATTTGTTACTTCTTCAGGCAATAACGGCGTCGGCTTCGAACCAGAACCTGATGAACCGACGAATCCAGTCACTCCAGGTGTGTTACGAACTACATACCAGGAATCATCCGTCATGACGATTTCTACAATCACGTAACCAGGAAATACTTTCTTCTTAATCACTTTCTTCTTACCATTCTTAAAATCTGTCTCTTCTTCTTCAGGCACGATCACGCGGAAGATTTTGTCTTGCATCCCCATTGATTCTACACGTTTCTCGAGGTTTGCTTTAACCTTATTCTCGTATCCTGAATAAGTATGAACTACGTACCAATTCTTCTCCATCTTATAGGACTAAACGTCCGTCCCTCCTTACTATTTAAGAATACTCATTCGCCTTTTTTCTCCAAATGAAAAAACCCGTAATAAGATAACGGGCTCTAAGGTCATGTACTCTATTAACATTCATTATACCATGCTTTCACGGTATATATACAATTAATTCTATGTTTCTCTTACTTAGAACCAATGATCAATCGCATAAGTTCTGAGATGCCCAGGTCAATTACAGCAAAGAAAAGGGCAACGAATACCACTGTCGTGATAACAGTTATCGTGTAGCGTGTTAACTCTTTACGTTTAGGCCAGCTGACCTTTCTCATTTCCGATGCAACATTGCGAAAGAATTTAAACATCCGTTAGTAACCTCCAACTAATATCAATGCGCAAGACTTCTACACTATTTAGTCTCTTTGTGTAGGGTGTGAGCATTACATGTATTGCAGAATTTCTTTATTTCTAATCGAACAGCCTGGTTACGATTACCCGGCACAGTATAATTCCTGGAACCGCATACCGAGCAGGCCAATATTAATTTAGTAGTCATATATTCCACCTACACTATACATAGTAAGTCCTATCAAAAATAACACGACCACCAATTTGTGTCAATATGACTTTACATCGTTATTTCGCGGACTTCCAAGTATCGCTCGAGCTTTCGTTTCACCCGCTGTAATGCGTTATCGATAGACTTCACATGGCGATTCAGCTCTTCCGATATTTCCTGATAAGACTGCCCGTCCAAATAAAGGGCAAGCACTTTCCTCTCAAGATCACTCAATAACTGTGCCATCTTGTCTTCCATGTTGTCGAATTCTTCACGATTGATAATTAGGGCTTCCGGATCCATTACTTTCGCACCTGAAATGACATCTAACAACGTACGGTCCGACTCATCATCATAAATGGGTTTATCCAGTGAAACATACGAATTGAGCGGAATATGCTTTTGTCTGGTGGCTGTCTTAATGGCAGTAATAATTTGTCTCGTGATACATAATTCTGCAAACGCTTTAAAAGAAGTCAGCTTGTCCTCCTTATAATCCCGGATTGCTTTATACAATCCAATCATACCTTCCTGGACGATATCTTCCTTATCAGCCCCGATCAAGAAATACGACCGGGCTTTCGCTCTTACAAAATTACGATATTTTTTGATTAAAAAATCTAACGCTTCGCTGTGACCCTGATGGACGGCTTCTATGATCTCTTCATCATCCATGCCTTCTAATCGATTATCAAATGCTTCTGTCCTGGTGATATTGCTCACACACATCCCCCCGCGCAAAACAATAGATAGAATTATTATACATTACTGAAAATTCAACCGTCAACCTATCATTGTTCCCCACGGCGCCATTTTTCAAAAATTTCAGCAACTTCTTCTGACAATTGGATCTTCGATGCCGGCCTTTTTTCACTCGAATTTCGTACTTTTCGTTCGATTTTTTTTTCGATGACTTTCACCTCTGTCAGTAGCTCCCTCGCTGATTTACGAAGGGCCCCCTGACCAAAAATCGCCCATTGCTCTGTGAAATCCGATGTTGCTACATGAATCTGGGTCTTAATATTATTTAACTCAATGGCTAGTTTTTCAATTCGTTCATCAGCTGTTTCATTTTCTCTCGTAAAAAGCACTTCAACTTTATTATTTTGGTACTTACGGGCAATCCCCTGTACATAATAGGCATCAAACACGACAATGACACGGTAGCCCGTATACCCCTGATATTCTGCCATCAGTTCCACGAGACGGTCTCTTGCTGCGGCTAAATCCTTCTGCTTCAACTCATTTAATTCTGACCAGGCACCGATAATGTTATAGCCATCCACAAGGAGAATATCCATTACCCCTATTCTCCCAATGGGTGGCGTTTGCGGTATACCTCATACATTAAGATACTAGCTGCCACAGAAGCGTTTAATGACGTAACATGACCAATCATTGGCAACTGGACAAGGAAATCACATTTATCTCTTAATATTCGGCTCATCCCTTTTCCTTCACTTCCGATGATTAAGCCGATAGGCAGCGTGCCGTCCAACTGACGGAAGTCCTGCTTACCTTTCGCATCCGTCCCGGCTACCCACACTCCACGCTCTTTCAGTTCGTCCACGGCTCTGGACAGATTGGTCACACGTGCCACAGGAATATGCTCAATGGCACCAGTGGAGGCTTTCGCTACTGTAGACGTAAGTCCGACCGCTCTTCTCTTCGGGATAATGATTCCGTGGGCACCTGCCGCATCCGCCGTTCTCATGATGGACCCAAGGTTGTGCGGATCTTCCAATTCATCCAGGATCAGAATAAAAGGATCTTCCCCTTTTTGTTCCGCCCTGTGAAATAGGTCATCTATTTCTGCATACTGATAAGCAGCAACAGAAGCGACAACCCCCTGGTGGTTTTCAGCAACCATCTGCTCGATCTTCTTTTTAGGGACGTATTGAACCATTACGTTCGATTCTTTGGCAAGTCCAACGATTTGCTGGATGGAGCCTTTCTGTGACCCTTCCGCAATCCAAATCTTATTGATATCCCGTCCAGACTTTAACGCTTCCATAACCGGATTTCTTCCTCCGATAAAATCTTTACTCATTTCTGCTCCTCCTTTCCTGCCTGGGCTTGTTCAAAAATAATCTTCAATAGTTCCTCTAACCGCTCCGTCCGATTAAGTAAAAACAAATATCCAATAAGTGCCTCAAAAGCAGTGCTGTGTTTATATGTCTGTACGTCCGTGTTTTTAGGGGTCGTCCCTGACTTGGCATTTCTCCCCCGCTTCACAATCGTGATTTCTTCTTCGGATAATAGATCTTGATCAAACAATGTCCTAAGAATGGCGGCCTGGGCTTTAGCGGATACATACTTCGTCGCGGCCCTGTGCAGCTGATTCGGTTTGATCTTCCCCTTGGTTAAGAGGAGCTGCCGTACATATGTTTCATATACAGCATCCCCCATATAAGCAAGTGCAAGCGCGTTGATTTGTTTCGCATCGATGTGTTCATTTGTCTCGTACAGCATTAAGATCCTCTTTTCCAGCGGGTGCCTTGAGGAGTATCTTCCAGGATGATATCCATATCCTTCAATGTGTCCCGGATTTCATCCGCTAATTGAAAGTTCCGGTCTTTACGAGCCTGAATACGTTTTTCGATCAGTTCTTCCACTTCTTCGTCCAAGAGTCCTGCGTCCTGAAGGGTCAGACCTAGTACAGAGAAGAAATCTTCGAATTGTTGTAAGAACCCGTCTATCACTTCTGTTGACGTATTCTTCTCCATCAGGTAATAGTTCGCCTGTCTGGATAGTTCGAATAGGATGGAGATTCCATTGGCTGTATTAAAATCATCATCCATGTCCATGATGAACTGTGCTTTCAACTCGGCAATTTTGTCCAGCCATTCCTGGTTGTTTTCCGTTAAGTTTGTGCTTGATTCCTTGCGGTGCTTCAAGTTTTCATATGCTGTTTTGATCCTGTCCAAGGAGGTCTCTGCGTGCTGCAGAAGCTCTAAATTATAATTGATCGGGTGACGATAATGTACCGACAGCATGAAGAAACGGAGTACCTGCGGATCCTGTTCTTTAATGATGTCGTGAACCAATACGAAATTACCGAGTGATTTTGACATCTTCTCATTATCGATATTGATGTACCCATTGTGCATCCAGTACTTTGCGAATGTCTTACCTGTAAGGGCCTCTGATTGTGCAATTTCATTCTCGTGATGAGGGAAAGTCAGATCCTGTCCCCCGGCATGGATATCAATGGTATCTCCCAAGTAGCGCTTAGCCATGGCTGAGCATTCAATATGCCAGCCCGGACGCCCTTCACCCCATGGGCTTTCCCAGGAGATTTCACCTTCCTTAGCCGCTTTCCACAGAACGAAATCCAAGGCATCCTCTTTCTTATCCCCTACATCGATACGGGCTCCCGACTTTAGTTCATCAATGGGTTGATGAGAAAGTTTCCCGTATCCGTCAAACTTTCTTGTACGATAATAAACGTCTCCCTGAGATTCATACGCATAGCCTTTCTCCACAAGGGCTGCGATAAAATCTACAATCGTATCGATATTATCCGTTACAGTCGGATGAACATCGGCTTTCTTGCACCCAAGTGCCCCCGTGTCTTCGAAGTAAGCATCGATGAAGCGCTTCGCAATCGTCGGGACATCTTCCCCGAGTTCCTTAGCCGCTTTAATTAATTTATCATCCACATCTGTGAAGTTAGAGACAAATTGGACATCATATCCCCTGTATTCCAAATAACGTCTAACGGTGTCAAATACGATGGCAGGGCGTGCATTTCCTATATGGATATAATTATAAACCGTCGGCCCGCACACATACATTTTGACCTTACCCTCTTCCAGGGGTTTAAATTCCTCTTTTTGCCTTGTCAGTGTGTTATATAAACGAATCGTCAAGATGATCGACTCCTTCCCTCATATTCCCTTAATAGTGATTTCAACTCATTCACTTCTTTTTCAAGCTGCTTCATACGATCATTAATCGGATCGGGCAAATCACAGTGATTCAGATCCTTCTGTATCTTCACTCCGTCCTGAATGACGACCTTTCCTGGGATACCGACTACGGTCGAATTGGGAGGAACATCTTTTAAAACGACAGATCCTGCCCCCACCTTAGAATTTTCCCCAACTACGATGGATCCTAATACTTTTGCACCCGTCGCAATTAAAGCATTGTCCTGAATCGTTGGGTGGCGCTTCCCCTTTTCCTTCCCGGTCCCCCCAAGGGTTACCCCTTGGAAGAGCGTGACATTATCTCCGATTTCACACGTCTCACCAATCACCACACCCATGCCGTGATCAATGAAAAAACGACGGCCGATCTTGGCCCCTGGATGAATCTCGACTCCCGTGAAGAAGCGACTGACCTGTGAAATGACCCTTGCAATAAAAAAGAATTTACGTTTAAAGAATGCGTGAGCAATGCGATGAGCCCAAATGGCATGAAGACCCGAATACGTGAGGATGACCTCAATATAATTCCTCGCAGCTGGATCCTGATCAAAGACGACATCTATATCTTCCTTGAACGACTTAAACATTCGGATCCATCCCCCTTCCTTTTTGAAAATAATAGCTTTCTCCAATAAAAAAAAACGCCCCTGTCAATATACTGACAGAGACGCATAGGCAGCGCGGTTCCACTCTGATTGAGAAGACATTCCTTCTCCAACTCGAATCCTGTTAACGGTAGGATGCCGCCTTTACCTACTATATTTCAGTAACGGGCTCAGAGGTGCATTTCAGAAATGGAGGGGCTTAAACCACTTTCAGCCGGTGATGGTTCTCTCTACTAAGCATCCATTTCTTACTTCTCCTCATCAACGCGATATCATTTAGTGTGATACTCTTACTATATTACATATCCTCGAAAATGTTAACCTAAAAGACTTTGAAGGCGATGTTTAACGGTATCTTTCCCTAACAGCTCGATAGCATTCGGTAATTCAGGACCATGAGTCTGGCCAGTCACCGCTACACGGATCGGCATGAACAGCTTCTTACCTTTATGACCTGTCGCCTTTTGTACCGCTTTGATGGACGATTTGATTTCTGCCGCTTCGTAATTTTCCAGGGCTTCGATCTCGTTCAAGAAAGCTTGAAGGACTTCAGGTACCTGCTCTTCATCAAGTACCGCTTTCGCCTCTTCATCATATTCAAGATCGGTCTTGAAGAACATGTCAGACAGCTCGACAATTTCAGCACCGAAGCTCATCTGCTCCTGGTATAAAGAAATGACACGGCTCGCCCATTCACGCTGCTCATCGGACATAGTTTCATCCAATTTACCCGCACTGATCAAATGTGGAAGAGAAAGCTCCACGACCTGATCTAATTCCAGGTTCTTCATGTATTGGTTGTTCATCCAAGTTAGCTTCTGATTGTCGAACAGGGCTGATGAAGTGGATAGACGTTCAGGATCAAAGATTTCAATGAATTCTTCTTTCGAGAACAGCTCCTCCTCCCCTTTTGGAGACCAGCCGAGTAAAGCAATAAAGTTGAATAACGCTTCAGGTAAATAACCAAGGGCTTCATATTGCTCGATGAATTGAATGATGCTCTCATCCCGTTTGCTCAGCTTCTTACGGCTTTCATTGACGATTAACGTCATATGCCCGTAAACAGGTGCTTCCCAACCAAGGGCTTCGAAAATCATCAGCTGCTTCGGAGTATTGGAGATATGATCCTCCCCGCGAAGAACATGAGTGATTTTCATCAAATAATCATCGACTGCTACGGCGAAGTTATACGTTGGTGTACCATCTTTCTTTGCGATGACAAAATCACCGATGCCATCTGATTCAAATGACACATCCTCTTTTACGATATCATTGAAAGAATATACTTTCCCTGCAGGTACTCGGAAACGAATGCTCGGTTGGCGGCCTTCCGCAGCAAGTTTCTCCTGCTCCTCTTTCGTCAGGTTGCGGCATTTTCCTGAGTAGCGCGGCATTTGACCAGCAGCTGATTGCGCTTCACGTTCCGCTTCCAGCTCTTCTTCCGTACAGTAACACTTATAAGCCTTTCCGTTTTCTAACAGCTCATTTAAATACTGCTCGTAGATATGATTACGCTCTGATTGGCGATAAGGGCCGTATTCTCCCGGTTTATCTGTACTTTCATCCCAATCGATTCCCAGCCACTGAAGATATTTAAGCTGACTTTCTTCTCCACCTTCGATATTTCGTTTCTTATCCGTGTCTTCAATACGGATGATGAACTTTCCTCCTACGCTGCGGGCGTAAAGGTAATTAAATAAAGCGGTTCTTGCATTTCCAATATGTAAATGGCCCGTTGGACTCGGGGCATAACGGACGCGTACTTCCTGTGTCATTTGTATTTCCTCCTCTTATGATTCCTGCTTTAAAGTCTAAGACCTATTTTAACACCGTTAAGTATGGGAATAAAGCGAATTTATCCCCTACTTCTTTTTAATCAAAATGGTGGTTTGTGCGGCAATCCCTTCGCCTCTTCCAGTGAATCCAAGCTTCTCAGAAGTGGTTGCCTTCACATTTACTTCCGCAATATCGGCTTCCAATAACGTTGCGATGCTTTGTCTCATTTCGTCGATATATGGCGCCATCTTAGGTTTCTGGGCAATGATCGTACAATCGATATTCCCCAACTCATAGCCTTCCTCTTTCACAATGGCCCATACATGCTGAAGAAGCTTTGCTGAATCCGCATCCTTAAACTCGGGATCTGTATCCGGAAAGTGCTTCCCGATATCCCCCGCCGCTATCGCACCCAGACACGCATCCGCTACAGCATGCAGCAATACATCCGCATCCGAATGTCCCAACAGACCTTTTTCATATGGAATCGTAATGCCTCCCATGATAAGGGGCCTTCCTTCCACTAGCTGATGAACATCAAATCCTTGTCCAATCCTAAACATGTTTCTCTCCTCCACTCATTTCCTCTCGCTTCTTTAAGATCGCCTCGGCAAAATATAAATCCTCGGGGGTGGTCAGCTTGATATTGTCATAATCACTCTCAACAACAGCCACCTCTACATCTGATCTTTCTACAAGGGAAGCATCATCGGTACCAAGGAAACCATCCTGATCCGCTTCTTTATGTGCTGTCTTCAGAACAGAAACACGAAAAGCTTGTGGAGTTTGAACCATCCACAAGCTTGAGCGTTCAATCGTTTCCTCGACCTCTCCATCCAGTACTTTTTTAATCGTATCTTTAACGGGCACCGCCGCAATGGCAGCTCCTGTTGAATAAGTCTTTTCTACTAATTGGTGAATCGTGGATTCTTTAATAAAAGGTCTTGCTCCGTCATGTACGAGAACAATCCCATGATCAACCTCAAGCAATGCATTATATACACTATGCTGCCTTTCTTCGCCACCGTCCACGAGCTTGACCACCTTCTTGATGCCAAATCGATTCAAGAGGCCTTCAAACACCTTTCGCTCAGATGGGTGTATGGCTAAGTAGATACCTTTACAATGTGTGTCTTGTTCGAAAACACGCAAGGTATGAATGATCACGGGACAACCCTTAAGCTCAAGGAGCAGCTTGTTCCTGTCCGCTTTCATTCGTTTCCCCTGCCCTGCAGCCGGAATGACAACTTCATATTCCATAGAATAACTCCTTTAATACACAAGTAATACTATTCATTATACCTTACTGAATCAATGGAGTCAGGCTTACAAAGAGGTTTCTTATAATGCTTTTTCTAATTGCTTCGGTTTCGCAAAGATCATCCGGCCAGCAGACGTTTGAAGAACGGATGTCACGAGTACGTCGATATACTTACCGATGTAATTGCGGCCTTCTTCCACGACGATCATCGTGCCATCATCCAGGTATGCGATCCCCTGGTTATGCTCTTTCCCATCTTTAATTACCTGGACCTTCAATTCTTCGCCAGGTAATACCACCGGCTTGACGGCATTAGCCAAATCATTGATATTCAGGACTTGTACGCCTTGAAGGTCACACACTTTATTCAAGTTAAAATCATTCGTTACAACGATTCCATTCGTAAGCTTCGCTAATTTCACAAGCTTCGAATCCACTTCCTGGATTTCCTCAAAGTCACCTTCATAAATCTGAACCTCGACAGGAAGCTCCTTCTGGATCCTATTCAGGATATCAAGCCCGCGTCGCCCACGATTTCGCTTCAACACATCAGAAGAATCCGCGATATGCTGGAGCTCCTCCAGTACGAATTGCGGAATCACAACGATCCCTTCCAAAAATCCTGTTTGGCAGATATCCGCGATACGGCCGTCAATAATTACACTCGTATCCAATATCTTGAGGGTCTTCACACCCTCTTCATCAAGGTCCTCGTCCGTCCCTTTTTTCTTACCGCGATTCCCTGTGCCGAATAATCCGACCAGTTCATCCCTTTTCTTAAACCCGACCTGGAATCCTAAATATCCAAGAAGCAGCGTTAATAGAATAGGAACCACCGTGTTGACAATGGGGATCTCCATCTGATTGAACGGGATGCCAGATAAATACGCAACAAACAGACCGATAATCAGGCCTAAACTACCAAATAACAAATCCGTTACCGGTGCCTTAACCAAGCTATCTTCAAACCACTTGACGAAATTGACGACATACTCGACTGCCCAAAACGTAAGAATATAAAAAATAATGGCACCAAATATAGCAGTCATATAAGGGTTATTTATTAAAGGAATGTCCGATAGATTTATGACGGTAAATAATTCGGGAAGTAGAAATATCCCCAGTGTTCCTCCAACGATCAGGAAGCACGCTTGCACGATTCTTTTTAACATTCCCTCACCTCCTCCTACTCATTATAAACAATTTACTATTTTTGAAACGTATGAGCCTTGAAAATTTCAAATTTAATACTGTGGAAACCTTTTTGATACACTTATCCCATATTACTAGCTTCCTTAAGTGAAGGCTAACACGTCTTAAATAAACTGTCAATTTTTTGAAAATGCTACATTTATACCATATATGGCAAATGCAGGACTCTTTACCTACAGCTGTCGATCTGCAAACGTCTGTTCTTTGATCAGTTTTAACCCTTCTTTGATTTTCCTTGCCCTCACTTCGCCGATCCCTTCCACTTCGTCCAGATCATCCACTGAAGCACTCACTACATGAGGGAGGGTTTCAAATCTTGTAATAAGGTTTTCAATGATCACAATCGGTAACCGGGGAATTTTATTCAATACGCGGTATCCTCTTGGATAGATGGCATCATCGTGATGGACATACCCGTGATAGCCCAATAATTTCAATAGGACATTATCCTCTAATACTTCTGAATGAACCAGTTCCTGAAACTTATAAAGAAGTTCAAACGGCTTGATATTTCTTTCATGTGAATAGTCCCTGATGATAAGCATGGCTTCATCTTCAATATCCGTCAATAGCTCATTCATCTGAAGGCGGATCAATCTACCTTCGACACCAAGCTCGCTTAAATAAGTCAACAACTCATTCTTGATGCGCAGAACCATTTCGAACCGGTGAAGAACTTGCAGCAGGTCACTTTGGGTGACAAGCTCTTCAAACTCCAATACCGATAAATTAGAAATGCTCTGATCAAGGACCACTTTATACTTCTCCAAGGTTTGAATCGCCTGATTGGCCTTCGTCAAGATGACAGAGATATCCTTCAAGGCATATCGGAAGTTCCCCTGATACAGGGTGATGACGTTTCTCCGTTGCGAGATGGCGATGACAAGAGCATTGGTCTGTCTTGCGACCCGCTCCGCTGTACGGTGTCTCATCCCGGTTTCCGTAGAAGGGACGTACACATCGGGAGCCAGTTGTGCATTTGCCAAAATAATCTTCGTTCCTGCTTCGTTCAGGATGATGGCCCCGTCCATTTTAGCCAGTTCATAAAGGTAGCTTGGAGAGAATGCACAATTAATATGAAATCCCCCGTCCAATACAGACTTTACCTTATCGTTGTATCCAACGACGATCAGTCCGCCCGTATTGGCTCTCAGCACGTTATCAATGCCATCCCTGATCGGGGCACCGGGAGCAACGAATTGTAATATATCCGACATGGACTTATCTCTTGCCTTCTTATCTTCCATTTCTTATCCTCCTAAAATAATTGACAGCGCTTCGTTAATATTTGATACTCCTGTGACCTCTATATCAGAAGGCGGCTGCCACCCACTTAAGTTATTTTGGGGAATAATCACTCGTTTAAATCCTAACTTAGCCGCTTCCTGTACACGTTGCTCAATTCTAGATACCCTTCTGATCTCACCTGTTAAACCGACTTCTCCGATAATGCAATCGTGGGCACTGGACGCCCGATCCCGAAAGCTTGAAGCGATACTTGCAGCGACGGCCAAATCAATCGCCGGCTCGTCAAGCTTCACCCCGCCTGCCACTTTCAAATAAGCATCCTGCTGCTGTAAAAGCATCCCGGCACGCTTCTCCAACACAGCCATGATCAGCGAAACCCGGCTATGATCAATCCCGGTCGCCATCCTCCGGGGATTGTTGAAGCTGGTCGGTGTCACAAGTGCTTGAATCTCCACAAGAACCGGTCTTGTACCCTCCATTGAAGCAACGACAGTGGAACCGGCAGCACCTTGTGAGCGCTCCTCCAGGAAGATCTCAGATGGGTTGGCCACTTCCTCCAAACCAAGCTCCTTCATCTCGAAAATCCCCATCTCATTCGTAGAACCGAAGCGATTCTTCACCGCTCTTAAAATACGATACGAATGATGGCGCTCCCCTTCAAAATACAACACGGTATCCACCATATGTTCCAACAATCGCGGTCCGGCAATCGATCCTTCCTTCGTAACATGGCCTACAATGAAAATCGCAATGCCCTTAGTTTTCCCGATTCGCATCAGTTCCGCCGTACATTCCCTTACCTGGGACACACTGCCGGGAGCAGATGTCACGTCAGGATGAAAAACCGTCTGAATCGAGTCAATGATGACAAAATCCGGTGAGATTTGTTCTATTGTCTGATGAATCAACTCAAGATTCGTTTCCGCAAATATATATAAATCGTCTGATTTCACGTGTAGCCGATCTGCACGAAGCTTCGTTTGCTTAATGGATTCCTCTCCGGAAATATATAAAACCTTTTGCTTCTGATCAGCCAGCTGAGCTGAAACCTGAAGCAACAATGTCGATTTCCCTATACCAGGGTCTCCCCCGATCAAGATGAGCGATCCAGGTACGACTCCACCACCAAGCACCCGGTTCAGTTCTTTTGATTCAGTCAATACCCTGGGTTCCTGCTTCGTTTCGATGGAGATCAGCTTCTCTGCTTTAGACGGTCCGCTATTCTCTGAATGCATAAACGACGTGCGGGGCTTCTTCCCTGTCATTTCAACTTCTTCCACCATCGTATTCCACTCGTTACATCCCGGACATTTCCCCATCCACTTGGCAGACTCATATCCACAGGATGAACACACAAACTTTGTCTTTTTCTTTGCCAATCTATTCTTCTCCTCTTTTACTCTATTTGTACTCTTAAGTATTCACGATAATACCATTTGGGATGATTGTATCGGTTTTATGTATCAGTTTCAATTTAAGACCCTCAAGAAAAGCGGAGCCGGCTTGGTCAGGCCCGACAAGCACAACTGGGAAATCACAAAAGGCGCTTTTTGCCTTATGTGATTATTCAGTTGTGACCTCGAGGGACTAGCCGGCGCAGCTGGATAACAAGAAAAGCGGAGGTGGCTTGATCAGAGGCGACAAGCTTAAGACGAGTTAACCGGAAAGGCGTCTTTTTGCCTTTTTGGTTAACTTGGCTTATGACCTCGAGCCTCTAGCCACCGCAGCTGGACAATCAGAAAAACGGAGCCGGCTGGGGCAGGCCAGACAAGCATCCATTAAGATAAAAGAGGTACACGAAAAACATATACGTGTACCTCTTAATCACCCTTGCTATTAAGTCGGAGTATTAGCTGCTTCCTCTTCTTTCACTTTTACAACAAACTCACTATCTTCTACATCGATAACAATATTCTGTCCTGTCAGCACTTTACCTCTTAATAGCTCCTCTGACAGTTTATCTTCTACATATTTCTGGATTGCGCGACGCAGCGGCCGTGCGCCGTATTCAGGATCGAATCCTTCATCTGCAATTTTCTCTTTTGCAGCCGGTGAGAGCTCTAAGTGAATATCCTGTTCTTTCAGGCGGCTGGTCAATTGATTTGACATCAATGTCACAATCTCTTTCAGGTGGTCTTTTTCAAGAGAGTGGAACACGATGATTTCATCGATACGGTTCAGGAACTCAGGTCGGAAAGCACGTTTCAGTTCTTCCATGACCTTACCTTTCATATCTTTATAATCCTGTTTTCCATCCTGGATATTGAAACCTACATATTTATTACTCTTAAGGGACTGAGCACCAACATTCGATGTCATGATCAGGACTGTATTCCTGAAGTCTACCGTTCTTCCTTTCGAGTCTGTTAAACGGCCATCCTCTAATACTTGAAGAAGAATGTTAAATACATCTGGATGTGCTTTTTCAATCTCATCCAACAGAACGACTGAGTATGGTTTGCGGCGAACTTTTTCCGTTAACTGACCGCCTTCTTCATACCCTACATAACCCGGAGGTGAACCGACTAAGCGGGACGTCGAATGCTTTTCCATGTACTCTGACATATCAATACGGATCATCGCATCTTCATCACCGAACATGGATTCTGCAAGGGCACGGGCCAATTCTGTTTTCCCGACACCGGTTGGTCCTAGGAAGATGAATGAGCCGATTGGACGCTTTGGATCTTTCAGTCCGGCTCTAGCACGACGCACGGCTTTCGATACCGCCACGACTGCTTCCGACTGCCCGATGACTCTGGAATGAAGGATCTCTTCTAACTTGAGTAAACGATCCGTTTCCGTTTGAGCCAATTTCGATACCGGCACTCCCGTCCAGTTCGAAACGACCTTCGCAATATCTTCAACGGTCACTTCTGTATTTTCCTGACCTTGTTTTTCTTTCCAGGTGTTCTTAGTCTCTTCTAATTCTTCACGAAGCTTCTGCTCAGAATCCCTCAATGAAGCAGCTTTTTCAAATTCCTGGCTTTGTACGGCTGCATCTTTCTCTTTGCGGATTTCTTCCAGCTTGGCTTCAAGCTCTTTCAGATTTGGTGGTGTCGTATAAGAGCGCAGACGCACCTTTGATCCTGCTTCATCAATTAAATCGATCGCCTTATCCGGCAGGAATCTATCAGAGATGTAACGATCAGACAGCTTCACCGCAGCATCGATTGCTTCATCCGTAATGGAAACACGGTGATGGGCTTCATAACGATCACGCAGCCCTTTCAGGATTTGGATGGACTCTTCTGCCGTCGGCTCGTTGACTTGAATCGGTTGGAAACGGCGCTCAAGAGCAGCATCCTTTTCAATATATTTACGGTACTCATCCAGTGTCGTGGCACCGATACACTGTAGTTCTCCACGGGCAAGGGATGGTTTCAGGATATTCGATGCATCAATCGCACCTTCCGCGCCACCCGCACCGATCAATGTATGAAGTTCATCGATGAATAGGATGATGTTACCCGCTTGACGGATTTCATCCATCACTTTCTTCAAGCGATCCTCGAATTCCCCGCGGTATTTGGTACCTGCTACAACCGTCCCCATATCAAGTGTCATGACACGCTTGTCGCGCAGGATTTCCGGCACTTCATTGGCGATGATCTGTTGTGCAAGACCTTCTGCAATCGCCGTCTTCCCTACACCCGGCTCACCAATTAATACCGGGTTATTCTTCGTACGACGACTCAATACTTCAATGACGCGCTGAATCTCTTTGCTGCGTCCAATGACCGGATCCAGGCTGCCTTCACGTGCGATGGCTGTCAGATCACGGGCTAAACTATCAAGAGTCGGTGTATTGGCATTGGCGTTGCCACCACCCTGATGGTTGCTTGAATCATTGCTTCCAAGCAGCTGCAATACTTGCTGCCTTGCTTTATTCAAGCTGACTCCAAGGTTTCCGAGAACACGGGCAGCCACTCCTTCGCCCTCTCGGATCAACCCTAGTAAAATATGTTCCGTCCCTACATATGAGTGCCCCAGCTTACGAGCTTCATCCATGGAAAGTTCGATCACTTTCTTTGCACGCGGCGTATAATGAATCGTTTGGGATTTCTCGGCTCCTTTACCGATTAATCCTTCCACTTCCTTCTGGATTTTTTCCGGGCTTAATCCCAATGCTGTAAGTGCTTTGGCAGCAATCCCTTCACCTTCGCGGACAAGTCCCAATAAAATATGTTCAGTACCAATATTACTGTGTGATAAACGAATTGCTTCTTCCTGAGCTAATGCCAATACTTTTTGGGCTCTTTCTGTAAATCGACCAAACATCATATTATTTTTCCTCCTCACATGTATCTTTATCTAACTTAATTCGCTCCCGAATCAAAGAAGACCTTCTTATATCTCTTTCATTTGGTCTCAATGGACCTCCAGAATATTGTTGTAAAAATCCAGGTTGGGTTAAAATCATTAGTTCATTCAATATATTCTTAGATATCACTTTGATGTATCCTAAATCAATTCCAAGCCTGACATCCGATAAACACTTCGCTGCTTCCTTGGATTCAATGATCCTGCTGTGCTCCAGCACCCCAAGAGAGCGGAAGATCCTATCTTCTAATTGTATGTTTGACGTCTGAACTAATGCGTTTCTTGCCGATTGTTCTTTCTCGATGATTTGCTTCACTACGCTTAATAAATCTGCGACGATATCCTCTTCCGACTTACCAAGTGTCGTTTGATTCGATATCTGAAAGATATTTCCAAGCGCCTCGCTTCCTTCTCCATATATCCCTCTCACCACTAATCCCAACTGATTGATGGCAGGAATGATACGATTTAATTGCTGTGTTAATACAAGACCCGGTAAATGCATCATCACGGAAGCCCTAAGGCCGGTACCTACATTAGTAGGACAGGTCGTTAAATAGCCATGCTTTTCATCGAACGCAAAATCAAATTCACTTTCAAACCAATCGTCTATCACGTTGGCCCTCTTTAGAGCTTCCTCCAATTGCAAACCTGGATATAAACACTGTATTCGAATATGATCCTCTTCGTTTACCATTATGCTAATATCTTCATCACTTGATAATAGGACAGCCCCGTAATTCGTATCCTCCGCCAGGTTAGGGCTTATAAGGTGTTTCTCCATTAATACCCTCTTTTGTAGAGGTTGAATCTCGCTGGTAGGTAAAAATTCCAATTCACCTAAATCTTTAGGATATAACGGAAGCTTCTCCTTCACACGATCCACAATCTCTCTCGCTTCTTCAGAAGAATAAAGAGTGGAAAAACGATAGTCCGTTAAATTCCTCGCCAATCTTACCCGGGAACTGAGAACGATATCCGAATTAGGTCCCTCTTCACTCATCCAAGAACTAACCGCATTGCTCAAAAACTTCTCCAGACTCATTCTTCCTCTCCTCCCTCAGGCTTAATATCTTTTTCCAGGGAGCGAATTTCGTCTCGAATCTCGGCTGCTTTTTCAAACTCTTCATCTGCAATCATCGTTCGCAGTTCAGACTTCAATTGCTGAATCTTCTTTTTCATATGGATGGCCCCGCCCATACGTTCCGGAACCTTCCCACGGTGCTCGACATTCCCGCTATGAACACGCTTCAGCAAAGGAGTCAATTCATCTTTAAACGTCTCATAGCAATGGGCACACCCAAAGCGTCCTACATTAATGAACTGGTGTATCGTCATTTTACATTTTTTACACTGCAGTACTTCTGTCTTAGGAATTTCTGTTTCCTTTGCCTGCTTAAACGCAGGAGCTATATTAAGGAGACCTGCCAATAGATTGTTCACAGAAAACCCGGGGGAAGAATCAAACATAAACATCTCACCCTTATCCTGGGCACATTGATCACATAAATGAACCTCTGTCTTTTCCCCGTTTACCACTTTGGTAAAATGAAGGGTCGCAGGTCTTTCATTACACTCTTGACAAACCATCCCATTCACCTCTTTAACCCTTACTCATACTTCAATGTATCCAGCATGGCTCTCAGCATTCTTCCTCGGAGGACATCCCGTTCGGGTAAATCGACCATAATGACGGATCGGTCCATCACACTCAGCATGATCTTGGCTTCTCTTTCAGAAATAATCTCCTCTTCCACCAATCGAAAAACAATATCAGCTGCCGTATTCTGACTGATTGTCTGGGTAATCAGCGCCACTAACTGGTCAATCAAATGAACTTGATCGTGGGCTTTCACCTTCATAATCCGGATATAGCCCCCGCCGCCACGTTTACTTTCTACTACATACCCCCGCTCTATCGTGAACCGGGTGTTGATTACGTAATTAATTTGAGAAGGAACACATTGGAATTTATCAGCAATTTCGCTTCTTTTTATCTCGACTATCTCACTTTCACTCAGGTCTAGCACATTCTTTAAATAACTTTCAATGATGTCGGATATGTTCCTCATCAAACCTCCTCCTCATTTTGACTTTGACTATATTTGACTATAATTATACAACCGCCTTTTAAACTTTGCAATTATGAAGTTTGACCTTAAAAGTTTTCCTGTTTAAGGAAAGTTTTAAACGTGGGAATGAAAGATTGTTGGATAGAATTTAGAAAATGGGGGAATGGGTGGGTTTGAATGGTGTGGTGGTAGAGTGGTGTGATGTGGTGGGGGTTACTGAATTTGATGGGTTGGATGTTTTTGACGGGTGAAAGAATTTGTTAAATAGTGAAAGTGATCTCCTTTGTACAAATACTGATGTTTTGACTGGCGAGAAGAGTGTAGCATTTGAGGAATTCGTGATAATTGCGTCGTTTTTGAATTTATTGCGTCATTGCGGAGGGTGATTGCGTCATTCCCACTCTTGATTGCGTCATATTTTCGTTAATTGCGTTTATCACCAATTATTACCTAAAAATGACTAACCTCTCACCCATTTTTAACAATCAAACCAAAAAAAAGAGTAACTCCCAATGAGCTACTCTTTAATCTATTTGCCTGGCGACGTCCTACTCTCACAGGGGGAGATCCCCCAACTACCATCGGCGCTG
>NZ_JAXBLY010000026.1:0-51415 GCF_033963925.1 Rossellomorea sp. YZS02
TAGACTCCTACGGAAAACGGGCGTGCCGAGACCCCGGAAGCGGTTTTTGCTGAGGAGGCTCGGCCGAACGTCCGTGGAAAGCGGGACTGTTCCCTTCACCCTCCTGCACCACAACTTAAATGACAGAGCATCGTAAATCTTAGTTTATATGCAAATAGCAACAATCTTTGGGAAAACAGCCTTTAATTAATAACGTACTTTACCAAATATATACATAATTAATCAAACTCAACACACCATCTAACACCCATAAAATGATAGAAAAAGAGACAAATCCAAAGGATTTGTCTCTTTCCAACCAATTATGAAGAACGGACAGGATCTCCATCAGGTGCCCTATGTCGAGTGAACTTCGGAAGGGCGAACTGAATCGCAATCAATCCGCAAATCGCAATTAATACAGGATAGAAGGCATATGGGATGATGCTGATCGGCGATATACCGGCTACTTCTGCCACGAGCAATGCCTGTGCCCCGTATGGGATCAAGCCTTGAACGGCACAAGAGAAAATATCCAGGATACTCGCTGATTTACGGGCATCCACACCATATTTATCGCTAAGAGTTTTAGCCAGTGGACCTGCGATGATGATTGAAATGGTGTTATTCGCTGTGCAAAGATTCGTCGAGCTGACTAACCCCGCTGTTGCAAGCTGTGCTCCCTGAGGGGATTTAATCTTGCGGGTGGCGAGATAAAGGATCGCCTGAATCCCCCCGTTATGACGGATCAACTCGACTACTCCACCAATCATGATCGAAAGGATCACAATCTCTGCCATCCCAGTCATTCCGTCGGCTACACTGACGAAATAACTGGAAAGGGTAAAGCTTCCATCCACGAATCCGATGAACCCTGCTAACAGGATCCCGCCTAACAGGACGACAAATACGTTCAAACCTGCAAGCGCCCCGATTATGACTCCGAGGTAAGGAATGATTTTTACCCAATCAAAACTTTCTGCTTGTACAGAGGATGGAGTCCCCATTGTTAGAATAAAAAGAATGACCATGGTGACGATCGCTGCCGGTAATACAATGAAGAAGTTCACTTTGAATTTGTCCTTCATCTCCGTTTTCTGGGTACGGACAGCGGCAATGGTCGTATCAGAGATGAATGATAAGTTATCCCCAAACATTGCTCCTCCGATGACAGTGGCCATGGTCAGGGCCATTGAAATATCTGCGCCGGAACTGATTCCTACTCCAATCGGTGCCAGTGCTGCAATTGTACCCATGGACGTTCCCATTGATAAGGAAATGAAAGCGGCGATGATGAATAATCCAACAATGATCAAGTTCCCCGGAAGCACGGATAGAGCGAAGTTGACGGTTGAATCAACGGCTCCCATCTTTTCAGCCACACCGGAAAACGCACCTGCCAATAAGAAGATAAAGACCATTATCATAATATCCGGGTGTCCGGCTCCTTTAGCGAACCGTTCAATCTTCGCTGTCAACGTCTCTTTTCGGTTCATCAAGAGTGCCACAACGGATGCAATGATGATGGAAACGAGTACAGGGAACGCATAGAAGTCTCCTGAGATAATGCCTGCTCCCAGGAACAGTGATACAAATATGATCAAGGGCAATAAAGCCAATAAATTTCCTTTTTCTTGATTCATGCCTAACACTCCTTTGTCGTCGTAATAAGAAAAAAACCAAATAAAAAAACCTCTTCCAACATAAGAAGAGGTTTCATTCAAACGAAACACTCCTCTTATCTTTCAAGCATTACACTTGCTGGATGTGGCACAGCACTCTATATGAGTCCGCTGCCGAGACATCTTTGGGCCAGTCCCTCCGTCTCTCTGGATAAGAAGATATGTTATTTAGTTGATTTAAAATATACTTACATACTTTAAAGGGTTTAATTAAAAAAGTCAAACCGGAAATATTTTCAAACTAAAGCGGAGTTGCTTGTGGGGACTGGGTGGCGCAGCCGGTTGTCGCATTCATGAACCATGACTTTATCCATAAAAAGGCATAAACTCATAGACAATTGCCCGGTCAAGGTCTACTATAAAATAGACAAAAAACATCTTGGGGGATACGGAAGTGGAAAGAACAGTACGAAATCAAATTTTCACGTTACAAGGTTTTTATTTATTGACGTTTTTCGGGGTGGGGAGCCTCTACCCTTTACTCAGTGTGTATTTAAGTGAAAGCGTAGGACTGAACGGTTATCAAATTGGGACCATCATGTCCGTTGGTCCCATCATGATGATCTTCTTTCAGCCGATATGGGGGATGGTAAGCGACACAACCAACCGTCCAACCCTTGTGTTAGGAATGACTTCTTTAATAGCGGGTATCTTTGCCCTTGGTTACTTGTTCATGGACTTCTACTATGGGTTGCTGATCGTTGCGATTTTGGTTGCGATCTTCCAAAGTGCCATCATTCCTGTTTCGGATAGCATCAGTCTGAAGTACACAAGTAAAGTCCGGTATAACTACGGAAATATCCGTCTGTTTGGATCTCTCGGATTCGGAATTGCGGTCTTCATCATGGGAAGGCTTTCGGAGGGGTTCATCGGACCAACGATCATTTTCTACTCGTTCTTTATCTGCCTGGTCCTTTCAGGATTCCTCTCCTTCCGTTTTCCTAAAGAGAGAGCGGCTGCTAAGCTCGACTTAAAAGCGGGGATGAAGGAATTATTTACGATGAAGAAATTTCTGATCTTCCTGGCCGTAACCTTTTTGGTGTTCGGACCGAATTTAGCCAACAATGTTTATTTTGGGCTATTTGTAGAAAATTCCGGTGGTACGTACGCTGGAATTGGCCTCGCGTTTTTAATCGCCGTATTATCTGAAGTACCGTTCATGAGGATTGCAGGAGGGTGGATTGATAAGTTTGGTCTCCTGACCGTCGCAGCTCTTGCAGGTGCCGCTTCCATGATCCGATGGCTGTTTTACTTCACGGAACCAAGTCTTTGGCTCGTATACTCTTCGGCAGTGATGCAGGGTCTTGCCATCGGCTTATTCATTCCCGCAGGACTGCGTTACATTAAAGAAATCACACCGGCTCACATAACCGCCACAGCCGTCACCGTATATTCTGCCATCGGGAACGGTCTCGGTAATTGGTTCAGCACCTTTGTCGGAGGGTTCATCTATGAAACTTACTCCATATACACGGTGTACCTATTCTTTGCTGTACTATCACTTATAGGTATCTTCCTATGCTTCGTTCTCATGAAAGAAGAGAAGAAGAACGCATTGGCCTATTAATAAAGAAATGGCAGGCATCCAGTACTCAGGGTGCCTGTTTTTTTATGTAAAAGGAAGGATTTTCCTTATTTTGTATCGAAGTAAATATAAGAGAAGGCACTCATTTTAACCCTCCATGTAAAAAAAACACCACGGAAGGTTTCGACTTTATGAAATTGTGGTACAAAAAGGATAAGTCATACATTGATATTTATATAAATACACGTTAAAATAATATTATTAGAAAATTCTTTCAATTAAACAGAGAAACTCATAAAATATATATAAAGGGGATAATAAAATGGAAAACACATTCGTTTACTCAAAAGAGAATGCAAACCTTGGAGATACAGTTCAATTTAAAAGAAAGAAACACGTCATCAACGGCATCGTCACAACGCTAAGAGAAAATACCGTCATTGTTAAAATGGATAGGGATTTTGCAAAGAAGCTGGATTTGCCGGATGATCAAACCGTTGTGGCTCATAAAAACTACGTGGTGATTGAACGAGCGGAAAACGATTCACAGCCCGTATTTGTCTATGATGGGTGGAATAGCGCATTAAAAGCTTAATTTCTCAACAAAATAAAAAGCCCTGACCCAACTTCACCAGGAAAATGGATAGTTGTGAGTCAGGGTTATTTATGTTGTCTGAAATGAGGTTAGGCTTATGTTAACCGCCTAACGTATTCTTCAACCATTTCTGAAGTGACAATTTTTCTTTGAGGAACCACACCTTGACGGGCAAGGACATTTATCTCATTTGTCACTTGGTTGATGCGCTCAGTTGTAAACGGCTTCCCCGCTGAACACAGCTGAACCGCTTCATCAATCGCGCTTTCCCTTTTTTCATCCAGCCTTAAGAATTGCTGAACCAGCTGGTTTTGCTTGATGGAATGCTTGGAAATTTCTTTATGAACACTCATGATTTCATTCCTCTCTATTCAATAGCAGATTACCTCTATTATGCCTTTTTCCCGCACCTCATGGCAATGTCGAAACACCCCTTTTTATAAGATGGGGGACAAAAGCCTCGATATGGACTCCTTCACCTTAATCATCAATGGTCTTTGATGATAATCATCCAGTGTTAATTCCCTGCTCTTTTCAATATCATCCTTAAACACTGAGGCCAGGTCTTCAGAGAGTGCCTGGTCATATAGAAATGCATTGACCTCGAAGTTTAAGCGGAAGCTTCGCACATCGATATTGGCTGTGCCGACAGACGAGATCGCTTCATCTACGACGATGGTTTTAGCATGTATGAACCCGTTATCGTAAATATAAATCCTGACTCCCGCTTTCAACAGTTCCCCGATATAGGAATAGGTGGCCCAGTACACAAATAAGTGATCCGGTTTATTCGGAATCATGATGCGGACATCCACTCCCGTAAGAGCGGCGATTCGCAATGAATCGAGGAGGCTGACGTCCGGAATAAAGTAAGGAGTCTGAATGAGGATCGACTTTTTGGCAGACGAAATCATTTTGATATATCCGTTTTTAATTTGCTCCCATTCCGAGTCCGGGCCGCATGTGACAATTTGAACCCCTGCTTCACCCGTAAAAGAAGAGAGGGGGAAGTATCTCAAGTCGTAGGCAATCTTCTTGGACCGGCTCGCCTGGTTCCAATCCAGTATGAAGCGGGTCTGCATGGCCAGAGCTGAACTTCCTTCAATTCTCAGATGAGTGTCCCGCCAATAACCGAACTTCGGATTTAAGCCTAAGTATTCATCTCCGACGTTGAAACCGCCGACGTAACCGACCTTCCCATCGACAATTACGAGCTTTCTGTGATTGCGGTAATTTAAGCGCAAATTGATAAAGGGAATCTTTGAAGGGAAAAATACTTCCACTTCGCCGCCTGCAGAGAGGAGGTCCTTGAAGAACCTGCGCCTCGTTCGCCGGGACCCCATCTCATCGTACAGAACCCTGACCTTAACACCTTGTCGGGCTTTTTCAGTGAGTTTCTCCAAGATCCGCTTTCCAAGCTGATCTTTTTTGAAAATATAATATTGGATATGGATGTGGTCCTGTGCAGCATCCATGTCTTCTAACAGTGCTTGGAACTTGTCTTCACCGTGTGTAAACAGTGTAATCTCATTATCCTGGGTCAGTAACGCTTCATTATTGATCAAATGCATATAGATAAGATCCTGATATCGTGAAGAAATGTCATTCTTAAAAGGAAAACGATGTTCCTTCAGCGTATGGATTTGATTCTGTATCAAACCTTCTATTCCGATTTTCTTCATATCATCCCAATCAAACAACCGCTTCCTGCTTAAATTTTGGCCAAAGACCAAATAGAGGATGAACCCCAGTAATGGAATGAAGAACAATACCATCAGCCAAGCCCAGGTCGCCCCCGCATCCTTCCGCTCCAGAAAAATAATCACGGTTGCAAGGATCAGATTTAGAAAGAACAATATCCCCAGTAGAGTAGATAGGATACTCATAACGTTAAAGCTCCTTTGCTTACTTTCTATGACTAGTATACCTGAGAATGGAATAGAAAAAAATGACAAGAAAAAAAGAGCAGGACCCTGCTCTTTTTTAAATACTGTCTCTTACTCATTCACTGCCTTTTTAGGCATTCCCCTATCACGTTCCGGCCAGCTATCTACTCCCCGCAAGCCGGGAATATCATCCGCGTAGAAGACCGGATCCAGTCCTTGTCTGCGCTGGATCATATAGTTGTCCAGTGCCTTAAAGGCAATCGGGGCCAGGATACCGATTGCAACAAGATTTGTAAGGGCCATCAATGCCATGGAGAAATCAGCCAGGCTCCAAACGATATCAAGACTTGCAACGGAACCGAAGATCACCATCCCGAGTGCAATGAAACGATAGATGAGTAATCCTGTCTTGCTTTTATTGATGAATGGAAGATTGGCTTCGCCATAATAATAACTTCCAATGATGGAACTGAAGGCGAAGGTGAAGATGGCAATCGCCAGGAATATACCGGCCCATGAGTTAAAGTGTTCAGACATGGCTGCCTGAGACAATTCGATCCCCGTCAAGCCTGATCCGTAAGCATCTGATGTTAAAATGATGAATGCTGTTGCCGAACAGACAAGAATGGTATCAAAGAATACTCCAAGTGCCTGGATGAATCCCTGTTTAACCGGATGGGAAACAGATGCAGTAGCAGCAGCATTCGGTGCACTCCCCATACCGGCTTCATTGGAGAATAATCCACGCTTTACCCCGTTCATGATAGCGGCACCGATTCCGCCTCCGACCACTTGCTCAAAGCCAAATGCACTTTTGAAAATAAGGGCGATGACGCCGGGCATTTCAGTGATATTCGTAATGACGACATATAAAGCGAGTACAATATAAAATCCTGCCATGATCGGAACGATGAAGGATGAAAAGTTAGCGATGCGCTTTACTCCCCCAAAGATGATCAGTGCGGTCAATCCAGCCAATATAAGCCCGATAACGAAAGTATTGATTCCGAAAGAGTTACTGAACGCTGTTGCAATCGTATTACTTTGAACCGCATTAAAGGTTGTCCCGAAAGAAAGGATGATGGTGACCGCAAAGATCGAACTCATCCAAGGTTTGCCCAATTGTTTCTTCATATAGTAGCCGGGGCCGCCTTTGAATCCAACCTTATCTTTTTCTTTGTAAATCTGTGCCAATGTACTTTCAACAAAGGCGCTGGCACCTCCGAGAATGGCGACAAGCCACATCCAGAAGACCGCTCCAGGTCCTCCAATTGCTAAGGCAATGGCTACTCCTGCTAGATTACCTGTACCAATTCGAGTACCTGCTCCGATAAAGAATGCCTGCAGGGATGAAATCTGCTTTTCCCCCTCTGCTTCGACCACATCTTTATCTCCTAATAATCGAAACATTTCACCTAGATGGCGAATTTGAACAAATTTAGATCCGATGGTGAAGTATAATCCTAAAATGAGAAGTACGCCGATTAAAATGTACCCCCAAAGAATCGAATTCGCTTCCGTGACTAAATGGTTTAATATATCCATGATAACCCCCTCAGAAATTTGTGTCGGTTACACGTAATATTATCTGAAAATTTGAAATAAAAGTCAAGTTATTATCTGAATATTAAAATATTACCAACTTTTATTTAGAGGTACGAACTATTTTGTCATAGTATTAAAGGGTTTGATGAAGATAGTAGGACGAAGATACTAGAAGTTATAATTATATTAAAATAATTTATTGAGTCGATTGAAATAATATTGGCTTGAAAAGATTTTAAAGAACGAATCACAAAAAAAAGCCATAGGTATCCATGGCGTCAATGATATCAATAATATGAAAAATAATTGCAATTCAATGAATCAATAATAATTCCAAAAACCCAGTACAAATAATAATATACCTGTAATCATAGAAATCCCAAATAACATAAATAAAAAATCAAGAATGCTGTCGGCGAAGACTCTTTTGCGGTTCTCACGTTTGAAATGACGAACTTCCTTTCGGTACGATCGTGCAGTACGACTCATATAAAAACCTCCTCCTCCATAAACACCATTTGTATTAAATCACATATTCGTCACAAATAAAGAAAATCCTCCCTTTACAAGAAAATAATGACGATATACCCGTCTTTAAGTCAAAATGAGTCGAAGAGAGGGACGGACCTGTTAAAACAGAAATAAGGGGCTGTACAGCCCCTTATTCTGTAGAAAGATATGAAGTTAGTGCCCTTTGGCTTTGTGTTAGCGAAGGTGATTCTGTGAAATTCCGCTTAGGGCACTTCCGGCACTTTGATCGGACTTCTGTTGCACTGCCAAATCCCCCAAAGCCAGCATCCCGACAAGCTGTCCGTTTTCCACTACCGGTAAACGGCGCACCTGGTGTTGGGACATCAAAGCTGATGCCTCTTCGACAGAAGCATCCGGAGAAACGGTCACAACCTGCTGTGACATGACCTGAGAGACATTTCCTTGTGCACCTTGAGTCAGTCCACGAGTCGCAATATCACGGTCTGTAATCATACCGACAACCTGCCCGTTTTCAACGACGGGAACGGAACCAACGTTTCTGGAACTCATCTTAGAAGCGACGCTCTCAAGTGAATCCTGGTTAGAAGCGGCTTCCACATTTGTCGACATAATATCACGTACTTGCATGAAAAATTCCCCCTTGATCATAATGGCAGTACATGATTAGTATCGGGAATATCCACTTCGTTATTCCCAAAATGAATTTCCATTTTATTAATAGGGACGGAAATTCCCATCCATATTTATTTCGAAATGAAAAGCTGCGTCCAATACGTACCGTAAGCACCACCTTCTGCATATCCCACGCCTACATGGGTATAGGATCCGTTGAGGATATTCTTGCGGTGAACCGGGCTGTCCATCCATTTCTTCACCACCTCTTCGTAACTCGTCTGTCCGGCGGCAATATTTTCAGCAGCCTGCCTGTATGAAATGTGAAAGCTCTTCAACATATCATCAGGAGATCCGTAGGTCGGGCTCCTGTGAGAGAAATACCCGGCATCTCTCATATCACGGGACTTATATTCGGCGACCATGGAGAGATGCCCGTCTGTTTGAAGAGGGGAGAGCCCGTTTTTCTTCCTTTCCTGATTGATCAATGTAGTGACCCGGCCTTCAATTGAGCCCTTGGAGGCTGTTGGAATATTAATTGCTTGACCGGGGAAAATGATATCGGGATGCCTCACTTGAGGATTCGCTTCGATCAATTCTGATAATCCCATGTGAAACATCCTTGAAATGGACCAAAAAGTATCTCCTTTTTTTACAGAATATGTGCTTTCTGCGGCAGCGATATGTAGATCAAATAGGCTATAAAAAAGGGTTGATGTGATAAGAATGAGTGATAGTTTCGTCTTCATGAGTATAAATTGTGTAATTCGGAACAAATTATTCTTCTGAAATGTGTAAAATTAGGATTATCGTTGCATTTTTAGGGAAAAGGGAAACCATATAACATTAAGTGAAACCTTTTACTGAGTAAAACGTACAAATAGGTAACGATATTATAAAAGAGGTGAATAACGTGGTAAAGGAGAACGATCGCTTTAAAAAAGTGATAACGAAATTGTCGAACGTCGGAGTTAATATTTCAAAAACGAAATCAAGACGGGAAATTCTTCATTCACTAAAGCAGTATCAACCATTACCTAAGACGTTAACACAAGATTCATAAACAAGCGCATCCAGAAATGTGGGACAGACATATTTTCCCTTTCTTCCCGATATACTATAGGTAAGGTGAAGAGGAGGGTGAGGCATGGAGAGAATGATGTTTGATCTACAGGCATTAAAGGAGATCAGGAAGAAGGCAGATGAGATTTCATACTACTGTATGAGCCGGGAGGAACCTTCAGATCCCCGAAGGATAAGCATGGCTTTGGATCAAGTTAGTCGTGCCCTGGCCATGTTTGCGGAAATGGAACTCCATCGCATGCAGAATCGGCATATTCCATATGATCCCCAAAGCTATATCAAAGGGCGTCTTGGGATTGCCCATCGATCCTTACTCCCTGTCCCACAGGAAGATTCGAATACAGCATCGTAAAAGAGGTTGACCCAAGATTAATTTGGTCATAGTAAACGCGACCACAGAATATGAAGGTATCTGAAACATATGGCCTGGTCCGATAAGGATGATAATCACTCATCGTTTTGGGTCAGCCTCTTTTTTTATATTAATTTAATGAAAGAGTCAGGTGACGATTTTTATGTCGAAATATTCGGATATATTATTCATATGCAACGGCAAAGCAGGTCAAGGGACACTTGAGGTCCTGTTAAAGGATGCTGTTCCTCCTCTACTGGATATATGCACTAATCTGATCATTCATAAGACAAAAGAAAAAGGCGACGCAGAGAGGGTTTGCAGAGAAACAGGAAGTCAATATGAGCTTGTTGTGATCATGGGCGGAGATGGCACGGTTCATGAATGCATCAATGGTTTGTCTGCCCTTGAAAGTCGTCCTCTTGTAAGCATCCTCCCTGGTGGGACGTGTAATGATTTTGCCCGTTCATTACATATACCCATGAACATTGGACAAGCTGTCAGGCTGATAACCGAACAGCCCCTTGAGCAGGAAATCGACATCGTCCAAGCGGGTGAGAGATATTTCAGTAATTTTTGGGGGACGGGATTGGTTGCCCAGACGAGCGATAATATCGATGTGGGATCAAAGAGCGTCCTTGGGAAATTAAGTTATTATATTAGTGCTTTCCAATCGATTCAAGATTCTCCTATTTTAAATGTAAAGGTTACAACGGAAAAGGAGACAGTGGAGGAAGAGGTAGTCATGCTGCTGGTTGCCAACGGGCGTTCCATCGGATCCAACCCGCTGCCAATCTGTATTGATATGAGTGACGGCCTCATGGACATCTATATCGTAAAGAAAAGTGGATTTCCATTATTGAAGGAGTTTCTGGTGATCAAAAGTACGGGGAATATCAGTGAGGAATATGATGACATCATCCATATTCAAGCAAAGGAAGCTCATATTGAACTCGGGCAAAACGAAAAGCTTGATATGGACGGGGAGTTATATGAGGGAAGCAGGCAGTCCTTGAAAGTTCTGGAGAAACATCTGCAATTTGTGGTTGGTTCTGCGGACTAAAGGAAAAGGAGCATGGGTGCGTGTGTAACGTACGCCATGCTCCTTTTTATGTCATTGTATCAAGGGGTTCTTTTTTTCTTTTTGATGACCAGGTAGACAAGATATACAGCAATCAATACTCCACCAGCTGCAAGTGTGAGGAGTGTGAAATTTTCCTCGATAAAAGGTTTTGCCTTTGCCCCGAGGGTCAGGATGATGGCTCCTTCCAGGAAGAAACGGATACCTCTTCCGATAATCGACCAGATCACCAATACACGGATCCTTACGCCGGAAACCCCGGCGAAAATGGTGAAAATTTTATAAGGAACAGGTGTCAGACCGGCAATCAAGAGTGCCATGGGTCCGAATTTCGTGAAATATTCCTCTACTTTTTGGATGCGGGCTTCCGAGAATAAACGAACCAGAATCGGTCGTCCCAGTTTTTTTCCGATCAACCATCCAAATAGGGCTCCGATGACGGAAGCGACAGTCGTATAGAGTGCGTAAAGCAATGCGCTATCCGGGTTGGCAATCGAAAGTGGTATCAGTAACACATCAGGTGGGATGGGGAAGAATGATGAGTCTGCGAATGAAACCAGGATCAGTCCCCATACACCATAATCCAATAACCAGGCTTCGAACGTGTGAAGTAGTTCAGACATAGTACTCTCCTTTATGAATAAAGCGTTATTTTTCAAATTAAATAGAACATAAGAAAGTATATCACTTTTCATATAGGGAGTCATGAAATATCCCATTCATATCATTCTATTTCTCGGGAAATAGTGACAGAATTCTTTGCTTTTCTACATTTCTGAAGGTGATTTCATTCCGAGTAAACGCAAACCTTCGGATAGGACGATCCCGACAGCTTGAACCAGAGCGAGGCGCGAGTCTTGTTCTGAATCTCCTGCAAGGATCTTCGTTTTACCATAATAACGGTTGAAACTTTGGGATGTATCGATTAAATATTTAGCAATGATGGATGGGGCATAGTTCTGCCAGGCTTTTTCGATGATTTCCGGAAATAGGCGAAGTTGCTTGATCACTTCCCAGCTTTCGGGATCAGCAAGACCTTCGAACTTCATCGGAGACATGACCTCTGCTTTTCTGAGTAGTGACTGTGTTCTTGCGTAGGTGTATTGAATGTAAGGACCAGTTTCGCCTTCGAACGTGAGCATATGATCCAGGGAGAATTCTATATCATTAAGCCGATCATTTTTTAGATCATGAAATATGATCGCTCCGACTCCGACATTTCTAGCAACAACGTGAGCATTTTCTAAGCCGGGATTTTTCAGTTTAATGTTCTCCTCGGCCATTTTTATGGCCTCTTGAAGGACCTCTTCCAACAGGATGACTCGACCTTTTCGTGTCGACATCTTTTTACCGTCCTTTAAATACAGTCCGAATGGAATATGCTTCATATCATCCGCCCAATCGTACCCCAGCTGTTTCAGTACATTCATCACTTGTTTGAAATGGATCGTCTGCTCCTGGCCGACGATATACAGGGCTTCATCAAAGTCATATTGACGCTTTCTGTAGAGAGCGGCAGCCAGGTCGCGTGTGGCATAGAGAGTGGCGCCGTCTGATTTTGTAATCAGGCAGGGAGGCAGATTCCCATCTTCCATCCGCACTACCTGAGCCCCTTGGGATTCCTCAAGAAGCTGATTCTCCCGAAGGAGTGACACGACTTCTTCCATTTTGTCATTGAAAAACGCTTCCCCTTTATAGGAATCGAATTCGACTCCCAGTAAGGAGTAGATCGACTTGAAGGCTAGAAGAGATTCATTTTTGAACCATTTCCAAAGTTCCGTTACTTCTTCATCCCTATCTTCCAGTAGCTTAAAAGCTCTTCTTCCTTCATCTTCAAGGGCAGGATCGAGTTCCGCCTCAGCATGAAACTTCTTGTAAAGAACAAATAACTCGGCGATGGGATTCTCTTTCACTTTTTCGGGATCTCCCCACTTTTTAAAAGCAACGATCAATTTTCCGAATTGGGTGCCCCAATCCCCGATATAATTGATTTTCTCGGTTGTATAGCCGCATTTTTCAGCGATGGTTGCAATGGCATTCCCGATGACCGTTGAACGTAGGTGTCCCATGGAGAATGGTTTGGCGATGTTTGGAGAGGACATGTCTAATACGATGGTTTTCTCTTCTCCGAAAGTATGTGTACCATAACCTTTTCCTTTCGCCAAAATTTCCGACACGATTTCCTTTCCGGCTATTACCCCGTCGAAATGGATGTTGATATATGGTCCAACTGCCTCCACCTTGGTGAAAAGGGGAGAGGAGAGTGCAGCGGCAAACTCATTGGCGATTTGTGCCGGAGCTTTCTTTAGGGCTTTCGCCAGCTGGAAACATGGAAATGCCAGATCCCCTAAATGGCTATGCTTTGGTGTTTCAATCAAACCACAGAGATCTTCTTCGCTCCAATCTGATAAGAACTGAGTCTTTATTTCATGGGCCAGTATTGATTTTAAATCCATCTTTGTGCACCTCCAATAATAGTAAACAAAACATAAAAAAACCCGCCTCTATATAACATAGAGACGAGTTTAGCTCGCGGTACCACTCTTATTCCCGAAAAGGGCGCTCATTGTATAACGGGAGATCCCGGTTTTTCCCTACTGATTTCAAGAAAAACTTCTCGGAAGTGCGGTTCATCAAGAGTTTAACACCGGGCTTCCACCGTCCCCGGCTCGCTTTTGATTCAACATCAGGATTACTCTCTTCTTCATTGAATGTCGATATCTAATTACTATTATTTTACACATCCAGTGGATGAATGCAACCAGTAATTAAGAATCTTCTGAAGAAAACATATACGTTTTATGGTGAAACCTCATACTGAACACAAGTCCGAGTGCCAGCATATTCCCCATTAGGGAGCTTCCTCCATAACTGATGAACGGAAGGGGGATACCGGTGATCGGCAATAACTGGATCGTCATGCCGATGTTTTGGAATACATGGAATGTAATCATACTGATGATCCCTGCACAAACGTAAGCGTTGAAGGGTTCTTTCGTATCCAGGGCCGTCTTGGTCAAATGATAAATTAACAGGAAATATAAGCTGATGACGACACTTGCCCCGATGAATCCGTACTCTTCACCGATGACACTGAATATAAAGTCCGTATGATTTTCCGGGATATACACTTCGCGATCGCTGTAGCCTTTTCCAAAAATCTGGCCGGAGCCAATGGCGTTAAGGGAGTTGATTAAGTGAAAACCTTCTAATTTCGCGTAGTTATACGGATCAAGCCAAGCATAAATACGTCCGAATTGATAGGGTTTTACATTTAAATACTTTTCTAATAATTCAGGTGCCCAAATCACAAGTGAAAGGATGCCCGCTCCTAAGACCCCGATGGATGCGTAGATGGGAACGATCAACTTCCACGTAATACCTGAAACGAGAATGATCCCTGTCATAATGGCCAGGATGACCAGTGATGTCCCTAAATCCGGCTGCTGCATGATGAAAGCAAGGGGGACAAGGGTGGTCAAGCCGATTTTAATTAACAACTGAAAGTCTGTCTGTACCGTTTTACTTGGATTAAGTTCATGATGATTGGTGATGACGCGTGCCAGAGCAAGAATCAGGAATGTCTTCATAAATTCTGAAGGCTGTATGGACCCGAGCGGTCCGAGCATGAACCAGCTTTTGGCCCCATTCCGATGAGGTGCGATGCTCTCTGGTGAAATCAATAATAAAACGAGCAAGAAAATTCCGGCACCGTATATGTACCAGGCAAGCCGCTTATACTGATCTGAATCCAGGAATAATGCTGCCCCGATAATGATTCCACCCACTACATACCAAAATGCTTGTCTAATGACGAAATTTGTTCCATATTGCCCTGAGGTCTGGGCGCTGCTGATTCCCATTGCGCTTACGATGAAGAACAGCATTAATAAAAAGAGAAGACCCCAATCGATCTTATCAGCAAATCGCTGGCGAGTTTCCATATTCTATTCACCTGAATTTCTAAAGATTTCACATTCCCTAGTCTAATAGAAATGAAGGGAAATTTCTACTCATGACCGGAGAAATATGAGAACTTCTGTCGGGATCTGACAGGTATTTTGAACAGGTGAAGAAATGAATTCTTTGGGAATGTTGATAGCAGTAGGGCTTAATGGATAAAAGAAGAAAACTTCTACCAGTAATTACTTATTTTTGAGGGTTCAATGAGTTTCCGTCTTGTGCTTATGAAAAGTAGTTACAGCCTCAAGTACCGTAATATGACTATTTTCGACAATTCCCTGCGACTTTTGTCATCATTTTGAAATGAAATAGAAAAGAACAAGTGGCTACCAAATTTGATAAAATGAAATATATGAACTGTGCACCGTGTTAATCAGATGGAGGGAATGTTCTTGAAGGCAAATAACCAAGTTAAAGATATCATCTATGTTCACAAGAATCCGGATCGTCAGTATGTCGTTTCTTACGGAATCCATTTTAATGAATTTGTTCACAATGCCCGTAAGCCTTTAAAGAACTTACTTCTTATAAAGCACCAATACGAACAAGGTTCTTTCAATATACATACTCATATGGAATATGTGGAACAGAAAGAAATGAAGAAGCTCATGAACGACGGGGTTCAGAACTATGGAGATTTCTGCTGGATCGACTTTGAGGAAGAAGTGGGAGTCGATGAATTGAACGGCCAGGAAATTGCAGAACTCCTCTATATGGGACATATCAAGCAGCCGTTACATCCTCCTTTTTATTCCAAGCTGAATAATCGTTATGCCTATCTTTCCCACGATGATGGCTGGTTCAATAAGGTTTATTACCGGGACTTCGAGGACTTTTATCATATGCTGGGATCGACCCTTTCTTCAAAGCTCAGCAGCGTCAAGGGTGGGAAAGGCCTGTTCGGCATGAAAAAGGAGAAACCCTACCCTGTGATCGGGAAGGAAGTCATCCATTCCTTCAAAGATAAATTAAAAGAGGGAATGGTCATTTCCCTTGAAAAAGCCATACTAAGCAGAGGGAAGATCGAAATTCCCATCTGGGTGATCGGTGATTATTATGACATGGATGAAATGGCTGAGGATTATAAACAGATCCGCAAGTCACCTGCGAACGGCTTATTATCCTTTGACCGAAAAACGAAGAGTTGGAGTGCTCTGCTTAAATGAGAGGGCGTGAAGCATTGATAGACATACAATTTCAGGATACCCTGGTTCAAGGGGTCTTTCTCGAGAGACTCAATCGGTTTGTGTTAGTGTGTGAGCTTCCCTCGGGTTCAAGAGAAAAAGTCCATTTGCCTGACCCGGGAAGACTGAAGGATCTTTTGGTGCCTGGTGGACCGATTTGGCTCCAGGAATCCAACGATCCCAAAAGGAAAACAAAGTGGTCGGCAGTGATGACCCACGATCCCACAAACGATATATATGTTTCATTGAATACTCAATACCCAAATAGGCTGGTATTGGAAGCCTTTCAATTGGAAATGGTAGAGGAACTAAAAGATTGGCGCTTGGAAAAAGCCGAATATAAGGTAGGAGGGTCACGCTTTGACTTCTTACTTACACATAAACAAAATGATCAAAAGTTACTACTTGAGGTGAAAAGCGTCACCATGGTGGAAGATGGAATGGGTAAATTTCCCGATGCTGTTACGGCAAGGGGAGCAAGGCATGTAGAGGAACTCACCCATTTGCAAACGAAAGGAAACTACCAAACAGCGGTCTTATTCATTGCCCAGCGAACGGACTTGCAGGGAATCACGTCCGCTCCTGAAATCGATCCCCATTTTGCCCGGGTCATGGAAAGAGCCGCATGTCAAGGTGTCCGTTTCTTCGGAAGAAGCTGCATCGTAACGCCTGATCGCATCTCTTTAGATGGACCTATACCTGTATACACAAAAAAGGATTAATCTTATAAGATTAATCCTTTTTATATCCCTATTTGATTTCGACATCTGCCGTCGCTTTATAATCTTGATCCCCTTTGGCAGTCATCCAAACCGTTAGCGTATACGTACCGCTTTCGAGTTCCGGCAAAACAATCTTCTGAGAAAATTCTTCGCCCTGCTTCACTGTGATTTCCTGTATTGCCTGGGTATACATCTTATTCTTCGAATCTTTATATACGACCTCGCCTTTGTCGTTCTTCAGTTCGTAGTCGATTTTCTGACCCGATGAAAAGACAAACGTTTTTTCTTGCTCTGTTTGGTTTTTTACTGCATATACATAAACATTCTGATCTTCCGCATCTTGTACTGTTAATGAAGGTTCCATTGCTCCTGCAACAATTCCTTTCTGTACAGTCATATCTTCACCTGCTTCCTGGTCCGTTCCTTTATTCGTCGGCTCGCTGGCATTTTCATCAGCCGTCCCGCATCCGGCCAACCCCGCCATCAGAATGATCGTCATCATCATTAGTCGTTTCATGTTGAACGTCACCTCCTTACCGTATTAGACAGGCTCCTTTACAAAAGGTTACACACCTTATGAAAAATGAGCACGAAGACACAGGGGAATGTGTTCTACTGAGTTCTTTATGTCCTTCAGAAGGGTAATCTGCATATGTAAGGCAGATTACTTTTTTATATTATTGTGTTCAGTACAATAGAATTATAGTAAAACGCAGAGGAGTAGGATGGATGAGAAAATGGTTGGCTATGGTGAGCATTATTTCCTTACTATTAGTATCCGCTTGTGGTTCTTCGGATGCAACGGATACGAGCAAACTTCCGGATGATGATTGGGAGAGCATTGCTTCAAAAGCGGAAGGGAGCAAAGTGAATATATTCATGTGGGGAGGAGACGACGGGATCAACCGCTATATTGATGACGTCATGGCTCCCTTGCTGAAAGAAAGGAACAATATCGAACTGAACCGGGTACCATTGGATACGACTGAAATCCTTCAGAAGCTTCAAACTGAGAAACGGGCAGGCAAAGAAAAGGGGACAATCGATATCGTATGGATCAACGGGGAAAATTTTAAAAATGCAAAAGAAAATGATCTGCTGGCAGGAGCCTTCACTGAAAAGCTGCCGAACTATAAAAAATACTTCGATACCGATAGCGACGCATTCAAATACGACTTCGGAACCGAAACAGAAGGGTTTGAAGCTCCGTGGGGAAAGGTTCAATTCGTCTTTTTCTATAACAGTGAAAAAGTGAAAAATCCTCCTGCTACTTTTGATCAGTTAAAATCCTTCATGAAAGAGAATCCAGGTAAATTCACTTATCCTAACCCGAGTGATTTCACGGGAAATGCATTTCTTAGACATCTTCTTTATGCGAAAACCGACAAGAATTTCGCACAGGATGGATTTGATGAAGAAAGAGCGAAAGAACTCGGAAAGGATGTTTGGACTGAATTGAATGAAATGAAGCCATACCTATGGAGGAAAGGGGAAACCTACCCTTCCACCCTTACCGATCTGGATAAGCTGTACAGCCAGGGAGAAGTATGGATGACGATGGGCTATAACGAAGCAAGGGCTGAGCATTTGATCAAAGACGGAGTGTTTCCTGAAAGCACAAAGTCCTTCCTCCTTGAAGACGTCGGATCGATCGGAAATACTCATTTCCTGTCGATTCCATTCAACAGCCCCAATAAAGAGGGGGCCATGGTGGCCATTAATGAGTTCCTATCCCCGGAAGCACAGTACGAGAAACTGAAGCCGGATTATTGGGGGGAAAGCTCACCGATCTCTTATGAAAAGCTTGATGAAGACTGGAAGAAGAAATTCATGGAGATCAATCGTGGGGAAAGTGTGCTGGAGGCATCTACGCTTGAGGAATCTTTTAAAGGTGAGCTCGAAGCTGCTTACGTAGAATGGTTAAAGGAGAACTGGATCCGTGAAGTGGCTGAAAGTCAATAATGCGCTACTCATCCTTCCGGGCCTTCTCTTTTTCCTTCTGATCCCTGGCCTGGGAATTGTCCTGGCAATCTTTGAGAGTGTGAGGGACGGGGGAGACATCACCCTCAGGCACTACGGTAAATTGTTTGAAGAGGATCGTTTTGTCTCATCTGTCTTCTTCAGCTTGACGGTGACGGCCGTCTCGACCATCCTTGCACTTCTGATCGGCTTGGCAATCGTGAAGGCATTCGCTCCTCTATTAAAGGAAAACAAATATAAATTGATTGTGTGGATCCCGATGCTCGTTCCCCATTTTGTCTGGGCTTATCTTGTCTACTTACTTTTTAATCAGAGCGGCTTTTTCTCGAATGTTTCCGGGATGCTGGGATGGATTGACGATCGCAGTCAATTTCCGATTTTGGTTCAGGACCGGGACGGGATCGGCATTATCCTGACATATGTATGGAAGGAAGTTCCGTTTGTGACCCTGATGCTGCTGCCGGTATATGCCACCCTTTCAAAAAGGTATAAAGAGGTCGCTTCGTTATTGGGAGCGGGACCTTATCAAGCTTTTTGGGTAGCGGAGTGGCCTTTGATCTTTCCGGTTTTCATTGAAACCGGTGCAATAGTATTTGCATTCATCTTTACTGCATTCGAGGTTCCTCTGCTTCTTGGAGTGACTTCCCCTCAGATGCTGCCGATCCTTGCATATGACTGGTTTTACAGCGGCAGCTGGAGTGACCGTCCACTGGCGTTTGCCTCCCTTGTCCTGACAGGCATCGTCATCGGGATCTTCATGTGGGCCGTCCTTTATAGCACGAACAAGAAACGGATGCACATCACTAAAGGGATTGGGAATTAGAGGTGTTACTATGAGAAAATCTTTATTTTACAGCCTATCCTTCATCCTTTTCGTCTTTCCCATTCTTTTTTTGCTCTACAAAAGCTTTTTCGGTGTATGGGTATGGGGGAGTCCGGATCTTGGCGAACCAAACGCAAGGGCTTGGAAACTGTTATGGCATGAAGGTGAATTCCATGATTCCATAGGAGTTTCAATTTGGATTGCCCTTATCGTACTTGCCCTCAATCTGCTGATCGGCATCACTTCCGGGAAAGCATATGCCTTCTCCTCTTTCAGGGGAAAAGCGGTGCTCGAAGCACTTCTGATGCTACCGCTCTTTATACCAGTATTGGTGGTGGCCATCGGACTTCATATCACGTTTATACGATATGGCCTTTCAGATCACTGGCTGGGTGTAGCCCTTGTCCATCTGGTTCCGACCATCCCTTACAGCATCAAAATGTTTAAAACAGGCTATGAACGGATCGGCTCCAAATTAATCGAACAATCGACTATCCTTGGAGGAAGTGCCATACAACGTTTGTACCATATTGAATTACCGCTGCTATTACCAAGTATCCGAAGTGTATTATTCCTGACGATTGTCATCTCTTTAAGTCAATACGTCTTGACGGCAATCATCGGGGGAGGGAACGTGGTGACCCTGGCGATGGTTTACTATCCGTTTACCAACACGGCAGATGAAGCGGTCATGGCAGCATTCTCCATTGTGTTTGCCCTCATCCCCATCGCATTTTATATCATTCTTGAAGGGTGTTTGACGTTCATGCTCCCATATCAGCAGCAAAGAGGGAGGAAGAAAAGGTGAGTTCATTTATTGAGATTCAAGGGTTATTCAAAACATTTAAAGAGAAAGAAATATTAACCGACACAACCCTTTCCTTGAAAAAAGGAGAGATCCTATCACTCGTAGGAGCTTCTGGTTCAGGGAAATCGACCTTTCTGCGCATTCTATCAGGCTTAGAATCTGCCACGAAGGGAAAGGTGTTAATAGAAGGAAGCGATATTTCCTCGATTAAGCCCCGGAACCGCCCCATCGGCATGGTCTTTCAACAGCCCTTACTCTTCCCCCATATGAACGTTCTTGAAAATGTCATGTACGGGTTGAAAATGAAAGGAAAAAATAAAGAAAATAAGAAGAGAGCAAAGGATTATATAGAAAGAGTCGGACTCGGGGAATTCATGCACCATTACCCATCAGAGCTTTCCGGGGGTCAGCAGCAGCGGGTTTCTTTGATACGCTCCCTCATCTTAAAGCCAAAACTGTTGCTTCTGGACGAACCATTCAGCAGTCTTGATCTGCAGCTGAGGAAAGAATTGAGACAATGGGTACGGAGCATTCTGAAGGAAGAAGATACTACGGTCCTATTCGTGACCCATGACCGTGATGAGGCGTATGAGATGGGAGATCGTGTGGCGGTCTTACAAGACGGGCGCTTCCTGCAGATCGGGAGTCCAGGGGAGATCTACTATAATCCCGCTTCCCCGTTCGTCGCGTCGTTCATGAGTGACGTCCTCATCCTTCAGGAGCAGCAGTTTGTCCATGCTTCCCATATACGGGTCGTCCCTTCCGTAAAGGACCTCACCTCCCCTTGTTGGAAAGGGACGGTACGTCAAAAATTATTTATGGCAGGAACGGATATTCATGAAATATGGGTCGAAGAACTGAGGCAGAAGCTGCATCTTCCCCTAGGTTGGGACTCAATAAACGGAACGGTTTGGCTCTATGCAGAGGAAGAGAACATTCGAACGTTTCAGATAGAGAAATAGGAGGGAAGAATAATGAAGAGGAAGGAAATCGGCAAGATCCTGTTATTCATTGCGGTATTACTGTTCCTCATGTGGCTGAGCCGGAATTTCTTTCATGTAAAGCCTCATGATATCAGGGACTGGATTGTGTCATTTGGCATATGGGCTCCAATTGTATTCATCGCCGCTTACACGATCCGGCCATTGATCCTTTTCCCGGCTTCCATCCTTTCCCTTGCGGCGGGGCTCGCATTCGGTGCTTTTGAAGGCTTCTTTTATATTATTTTAGGAGCCCTAGGCGGTGCGACGGTAGCCTATTATGCAGCCACCTTCCTGGGGGCGAAATTGCTGAAAAAACCATCCCCACGCTTAGAGAAGATTCGTGACAAAATGGATGAGAGCGGCTTCTTCTATGTTCTGCTCTTACGCCTCGTGCCATTTCTGAACTTTGATTTGATCAGCTATTTGGCAGGAATGGGAAAGGTGAGATACCTTCCATTCATTCTCGCGACGGCCATCGGAATTTTACCAGGCACGTTTGGCTACGTCTTCCTGGGGTCAAGCTTGGTAGGAGAAGATCGGACGAAATTATATTTCGCCCTCGCATTTTTCCTGGTCATGATCATCGTACCACTCATTTTCAAAAAGAAGATGAAAGTATGGCTGGGGTTATCGGGTAAAGAAGATAAATAAAGGATGGGAACGATATGTTAGACACACACGCACGCAAATGGGTGCAGCCTAGTATAGAAGGAACGGCAAGGCTGTTTTTAAAGAAAGGCCTATCGGCGGATCAAGTGACGGTCACGGCCTTTGTCGTGGGATCTGTCACTGGATTGGTCTATTACATGGGGTTCCCGATCATCGCCGTCATCTTATTATGGTTGTCCGGATTCCTCGACGCAGTGGACGGCACGATGGCCCGATTGACCAAGCCGTCCCCCTTTGGGACCGTCATGGACGTGACCTTTGACCGGATCGTTGAGATCAGCGTCATCCTTGGTGTTGCCTTCCTGCACCCTGAAATCATGTGGGCACTCCTCTTACTGAGTGTCTCCATCATCGTTTCCATGACCATTTTTCTGACTGTCGGAGCTGTATCGGAAAAGCAGGGCATGAAGTCATTTTATTATCAGGCGGGACTCGCAGAAAGGACGGAAGGGTTCATCCTGTTCAGCGTCATGATGTTATTTCCGTCCATTGTCCTGTGGACGACCTTACTGTTTTTTGCAGTTGAATTGTATACGGGTATTCAACGTTTTCTAGAAGCGAAACGATTACTTTCATAAGGAGAGATGAAGATGGATCAATACGATTTGATTGTTATAGGCGGAGGCGCAGGTGGACTGACCGTCGCATCGGGAGCCGCTTCCCTTGGAGCCAAAGTGGCCCTCATCGAAAAAAGTGGACTGCTTGGCGGAGACTGCCTTCACTTTGGCTGTGTCCCATCAAAGGCCTTCATCCAGGCGGCTAGGGAAGTTGCGACCATCCGGAATGGAAGTGCTCTTGGGTTCGAAAGCAGTGGTACTGTCAATATGAAAAAGGTGAAAGAAAGAGTCAAGGGAGCCATAGCACATATTCAAAAGCATGATGATCCTGACCGGTTCCTGCAAATGGGAGTAGATATCTACTTCGGAGGTGCCGAGTTCCTGGATTCTCACAGTATTCTTGTGGAAAAGGAAGACCGGATCTCTGGGAAAAGAATCGTTGTCGCGACTGGATCAAGTCCTCTCGTGCCGGACATCGATGGCCTTTCCGAGGTGGAATATCACACGAATGAAACCGTATTTGACGTCGAAGAGCTGCCAAATAGGGTTGTATTCGTCGGCGGGGGTCCTATCGGGCTTGAACTTGCCCAGGCATTTTCTCAGTTGGGAGCTGAGGCTGTTGTCCTCGAACAAAATGATGGGATTCTAGGAAAAGAAGATAAGGAGATCCGTGAAGTGGCAACCGGCTTATTGGAGAAGGATATTCAGTTTGAATATGGAGCGGAAATCAAACGGGTTTCAGAGAAGGCTGGCGGTCAGAAGACGGTACATTATATAAAAGAGGGAGTAGAGCAATCTGTAGATGGGGACCTGTTATTTTTGGCAACCGGCCGCAAACCTGGTACAGAATCCTTAAACCTCTCCGCTGCAGGAGTGGAAGTTGACGACCGTGGTTTCATCAAAGTAAATGATGAACTGAGGACCAATCATTCCCATATTTTCGCCATCGGGGACGTGAACGGACGCTACCCATTCACCCATGGAGCCGGAATGGAAGGAAAGCTCGTCGTCCAAAATGCTGTATTCGGATTGAAACGGAAGGTTTCCTACAACAAACTTCCGTGGACGACCTATACGACACCGGAAATCTTCCATATCGGACTGACCGAAGAAGAGGCCGTGGAAAAAGGGATAGAATATAAAGTGTACAAGACGACATTGAATGAGGTCGACCGTTTCGTGGCCGATCACCGAACTGAAGGGCTTGTCAAAATCATCACAGAACCGAATGGTAAGATACTCGGTGCCCACGCCGTCGGTACCGGTGCAGGCGACTGGATGCAGCCCGTCATATTCGCCATGGAAAAAGGGAGCAAAATCGGTGCCCTGTCGAATATGGTCTACCCGTATCCGAACCACGCAGCTGCCGTACAGCAAACAGCGGACCTGTATTGGAGAGAGAAACTGTTTGACGGCGTACTGCCTGTGATTAGTAAGAAATATGTGGAGTTGTTTCGATAGGGGGGTAGAGCACGACTGCTGGTGGGGTGGTCGTGTTTTTTTGTGTGGTGAGAAATAAAGAGATGCCCATGTATCATCATTATTTGACTATTGGAGGACAAAATCACGATATCTCTCCATTTAGAATTCAGAAAAACAGTGCTCAAGATTGTTCAGGCCCTAAACCTCCCCGCCACAGGCACCACCAACACCAAAACCTACTACATCACCCCTCATACTTTCCAACAAACCTCACATCAATCCAATTCTTCAACCGCCAAGCCCATCTGCTGACCAATGAAAACGATCCGTACGTCAGGAAGCCTTGTCCGTTGCCCACAGACATAATCGCCAAATACCTTTTCTGTGGTTCAAATGGAATAATCTTTCCATCCGCCGCTGCACCGGTCAGATTTCTCCACAAAACAGGACCTTGTCGGACGGCCGTGACCCCGTTTTTCGGAAGGTCGGGGAAGTCTTGTAAAGTCGCACAATCCCCGGTTCCGAACACGTTAGGGTAATCCACTGATTGAAGATAGCTGTTTACCAATAGGAAACCTTTTTCATCGTTCCCCAGCACGCTGCTTCCGAACAATGGAGGTGCTTTAGGTCCGCCCAGGAAGATGACTTCATCAAAGTCTAGAATCTCACCTTCATCTGTATGCAGTCGAGCACTCTCAATCTTTGTCACCCGTCCTTGGTGCAACTCGATTCCCTTTGAACGTGCAAGATCCGTCATTTTTTTGGATGAAAAGGAACCCGCCTTTTCTAACAGGGGAGAGGAGTGGACAACCGCTATGGAATGGTCTCCATATCCCTTGTCCATTTTCCATGCCTTTAAAGATAATGCCATTTCGATACTCGCCGCCCCGCCACCGATAAAGACGGTTCTCCGGCTGTTGTGCAGCTTTTCAATTTGCTCCGGGAAACGATAGTTTGGTTTGATGGGCAAATTGTGTTCATGCAAGCCCTGTATCTCCATTGAGTCATTACGGGATCCGATGTCGAAGGAAACAAAGTCGTACGTGAAAATGTCGCCTTGGTCTGTGAGGAGATGCTGTTGATCGGGATCGATGGAGAGGACGGTCCCCTCGACGAAGTCACAGCCGGACCTCTCACATAAGTTCTTTAAATCTATACGGGTTTCTTCCAGTGCGTAGATTCCTTCGGTGTATCCCGAGAACATTCCAGAATAATACTGATAACGGGAAGGGGAAATGAGCATCCACTTCACGTTTTCTTCCTTAGAGTCTATTTTCTTTAAGCAGTGAAGGTGACTGTGGCCGCCACCGACTAGGATGATTGTTTTCATTGAGGATCTCCTTTTTTTAGAGAGCGCGTTTTTCTTCCCACTCTTCCCTGATCATGCCCATGCGGATGGAATCGTAATAGACGCCATCGTAATAGCGGCATTTTCTCATGCGCCCTTCAAGCTGCATGCCGACTTTTTCTGCGGCCTTCATCATCCGCTCATTTCCTGACCACGTCGTGATGCCGACCCGACCGATTTCCTTTGTGGTAAAAAGATGGTCGATCCAAAGAGAGAAGGCTTCGGTTCCATACCCGCCGTTCCAGTATGCAGGATCATATATGACAATGCCTGCCTCAAGCCATCTGGTTGGTTCATAGTCCCAGTAGTATGCCACGGTTCCAATGATGGTCCCATCTACCTCGATGATCCGCTGGAATTCATCGGTGCGGTTTCGATTCCGGATGGATGACTCCATATACTCTTCAAGGGGAACGTACTTATGTTCAAAATATGGAGCGTCCCATTTTTTCCACTCAGGCGATGGATTGCCATAAATATAATCCCATAGGGTAGGAAGGTCCCTCTCTTCTATTTTTCTAAGTGTTACACGCTGACCGGTTAATTTCAATGTAATAGCACTCCTTTATTATGTTAATATTTCCATTATACAGAAAATAACAGGATGATTCAGAAAAGATGAATGTAGGGCTTGTAACATATACCTCATAGCAAGCGGACACACGTGAAACAGTCAAAAGAAAGAATAAAGAAATCCCCCAAATAGAAACAGAGGTCCGTCCCTCACGATCGAGGGACGGACCTCTGGCAGGTCAGCTTACTTTAATAGAAGATACGCGTGCTTTTTTCTTTTGGGTCAGTTTGTCGACGATGGATGTGATGGCACCGTCACCCGTTACGTTGCAGGCTGTACCGAAGCTGTCCTGAGCAAGGTAAAGGGCGATCATGAGGGACGTCATGGTCGGTCCGAATCCAAGCATTGTTTCAAGTAGTCCGAGTGCTGCCATGACCGCTCCACCGGGAACACCTGGTGCTGCGATCATCGTGATGCCGAGCATCAGTATGAATGGGAACAGCTGAGAGAACTGAAGTGCTTCACCCTGGATGAACATAACCGCCATGGCACAGCTGACAAGGGTGATTGTACTTCCTGATAGGTGAATCGTGGCCAGCAGTGGAACGGAGAAGTCGGCGATGCGTTCCCTGGCACCGATTTTCTTTGAGCGTTCAAGTGTCACCGGGATGGTAGACGCAGAAGACTGCGTTCCAAGTGCCGTGAAGTAAGCAGGAAGCATTCCCTTCATCATGGAAAGCGGGTTTTGCTTTCTCAGAGTACCGGCAGCAGTATATTGAATAACTAAAAAGATAAGATGTAATAGAATAATCATGACAAAGACTTTTGCGAATACAGACATGATTGCGCTCACCTGTCCGCCCTGAGTCATATTGGCGAAGATTCCAAGAATATGGATTGGCAGGAGTGGAATGATGATTTTTTCAATTACGAGCTCAATGATGTTCCTGAATTCATCCATCCCCTTTTGAAGGGTGTCCCCTTTGATGGCCGCCATACCAAGACCGATGGTGAAGGCGATAAGGAGTGCCGACATGACGCCCATGATCGGGGGCATGTCCACTGTGAAAAATCCTTTGAGAAGAGCTTCTTCCGGATTTTCAAATGATTGGGACGTTTGATTTGCGAGTAAAGATGGGTAAATAGACTTCGCAACTACAAAGGCGAGCAAACCTGCAAGCACCGTGGAACCATATGCGAGTGCAGTGGTTAATCCAAGAAGTTTTCCTGCGCCTTTACCCATGGAACCAATTCCAGGAGCGATAAAGCCGATGATGATCAGCGGGATCGCGAATCCAAGGAAATTCCCGAATAATCCATTGAATGTAGCGAAGATTTTCACAAACCATTCTGGTGCATATGCTCCAATGACAATACCTGACGCAATACCTAAAAGAATCTTAGGCAGTAAACCGAGCTTTCTCATCTGGGTGTCCTCCTTGAAAGTACAAATGTTTTTAATAGGAGGATTATACACCTTATAGAGTAAGATTTTAATAGCTTTTTAAATAGGCGAAATCTTAAGTGTATTCAGAATAATAATGGTAGGACTGTCGCAGGACTGGTTTTCGTTTGCATACATATATAATGGGCAATGATCCGAATGCCATTTGAATCAAGACAAATGTGGTAATTTTTGATTTCCAAAGGAATCATTCTTTCCCTTTCCCCTGAAAGTGATAAAATAGAAACATCTATTGTGAATATTGGAGGTAACACATACATGAAAACGAAGTTATGCTTACTGTACGGCGGTAAATCTGCTGAACATAATGTATCTCTGCAAACAGCCAAGGCCGTGATTGGTGCCCTGGACTTAAATAAATATGAAATCCACCCTGTTTTTATCTCGACAGAAGGCAAATGGGTCAAGGGTCCACAATTGAACGCCCCCGTTGAAGACGTGAAAGCATTACAATTCAAAGAAGGGGAGGAAATCGCCCCTAATGCGTTGAGTACATCCATCGCTCCTTCTGAATCTGAAGGATATGACATGATCTTCCCATTGCTTCACGGACCGAATGGGGAAGACGGAACGGTTCAAGGGATGCTTGAGCTGTTGAACCTCCCGTATGTAGGGAATGGGGTCCTTGCTTCATCAGCCGGGATGGATAAAGTCATCATGAAGAATCTGTTTGCTCAGGCGGGCATTCCACAAGTCAACTACACATGGTTCATCCGCAGCACTTGGAAAGGAAATCCTGACGCTGCTTATAAGCAAGTGGAAGATGAGATTGGGTATCCTTGTTTCGTGAAGCCGGCAAACCTGGGTTCATCTGTTGGAATCAGCAAGTGTACGTCCCGTAAAGAACTGGAGACGGCTTTTGAAGAAGCATTCCAATTCGACCGCAAGATTATCATCGAAGAAGGCGTGAAGGCACGTGAAATCGAGCTTGGCGTACTTGGAAATGATCAGCCTGAATGCTCTGTCGCAGGTGAAATCGTCCCTAAGAAAGATTTCTATGATTACAAAGCGAAATATGAGGATGGGGATACAGCCCTCATCATCCCTGCAGAAGTAGAAGGCGGCATCTACAATGAAATGAAAAACATCGCGATTCAATCCTATAAAGCCCTGGATTGTTCAGGACTTGTACGTGCGGACTTCTTCTTGACAGAAGATGGTCAAATCTTTATGAATGAAGTGAATACGATGCCTGGTTTCACGCCATTCAGTATGTTCCCGCTTCTTTGGAAGCACACAGGAGTCGATTATCCTACCCTGATCGGGAAACTTGTGGAGCTTGGAATGGAACGATATCAAGACAAACAAACCATTAAACATACGATGTAAAACAACATGGGACTGACCGCCAAAAGGCAGTCCCTGCTCTATTTTGATGATAAAATGAGTAAAAGGAGAAAGCGAATGTTCGAGAAGACGATTAAAGATATCTGTACCATGATTGATGTGAAAAACGATCTTTCCTCGTTTGATGCCGTTGTGGTAAAAGGCGTTTCCATCGATACGAGAAAAATTGAAAGCGGCAATCTATTTGTTCCTTTTAAAGGGGAGAATGTGGACGGTCACCAGTTTGTACGACAAGCCATTGATAATGGGGCGTCTGCTGCACTCTGGGATGTCAATGTCCCTAATCCACCTGAGGACATACCCGTTATAGTGGTGGAGGATCCACTCCTTGCCCTTCAGGATTTGGCGAACAAGTACCGGCATGAACTGGATCTAAAGGTAGTCGGGATTACAGGAAGTAATGGGAAAACAACGACCAAGGATATTGTGGCCAATCTTCTTTCCGTGAAATATCGGGTTCATAAGACGCAAGGGAACTATAATAACCATATTGGCCTCCCGTTAACGATCCTTTCCCTGCCTCAGGACGCGGAAGTGGCGGTGCTTGAAATGGGGATGAGCGGTTTCGGGGAAATTGAACTCTTATCTGAAATCTCCCAGCCGGATGCCGCCATCATTACGAATATCGGTGAATCCCATCTTCAAGACCTTGGCTCACGGGAAGGCATTGCCAAGGCTAAGCTTGAAATCGTAAAGGGCCTTAAAACTGACGGGTTGTTTGCCTACTACGGAGATGAACCGCTGCTGCAGGAAGGTGTTAAAAGTCTCGGTCTGAAGCATATGGAGACATTCGGAAGAAGCGAATCCAATACGATTTACCCGACAAAAATCGAAATGAACAATCAAGGAAGCTACTTTGAAACGTCTTTCGCTGAGGGTGAAACGTTCTACCTGCCTGTCTTAGGTCAGCATAATATCCATAACGCCCTTGCTGGAATCCTGATTGCCCGTCATTTCGGACTCAGTGTAGGTGAAATGAAAGAAGGCTTACAGTCATTGAAGCTGACCCAAATGAGAATGGAAATGCTGGAAGGAGCAAAAGGCGAAAGCATCATCAATGATGCCTATAATGCGAGTCCGACTTCCATGAAAGCGGCCATTGGGCTTGTATCAGAGCTTGAAGGCTTCCGCATGAAGATCCTTGTGCTTGGTGACATGCTGGAACTAGGGGAGAACGAAGATGATTTTCACAAAGAGATCGGGCGCATGATTGACTCTGAGAAGATCCAGCAAGTGTTTACGTTCGGTCCCCTTGCAGCCTTGATTGCAGAAGGAGCCCTGGAGAATTTCCCGGAAGACAGGGTTCACTCTTTTAGCGATAAAGAGAATTTGACGAGTGAATTGTCCTCCATTATTAAAGGGGATGAACTGATTTTATTCAAGGCGTCCCGGGGGATGAAGCTTGAAGAAATCATTGACGGCCTGAAGGCATAAGTTTAAACCTTCAGGAAAATGAACAAAATGAGCTTGTAGATGATGTGGGAGTTTGGCTCGCTCCCTACTTTTTGATAAGTGAGTGGGGATAACATGATCGGTTGTTTATTAATCCATGGTTATACAGGGAGCCCATTTGAAGTGGAGCCTCTGGCAGAATTCCTCCAAGAACGGACCGATTGGGAAATCGTCGTGCCCACTCTCCCAGGTCATGGGGATACTCTTGATTTGAAAGGGATTAAGCATATTGAATGGATTGAACATGCTGAGTCTGAACTGAAGTGCCTGCTTGATACCTGTGACGAGGTCTATGTCATCGGTTTTTCAATGGGAGGATTAATTGCTTCCTATCTTTCTGTGAAATACGACATAGGTAAGCTCGTGCTCTTAAGCGCTGCAGCCTACTATATAAATGTCAAACAGTTACTGAAAGATATTGGAAATTTGATCAAAGAAGGAATGCAAGGCAATATAGTTGAAAACGAGCTGTACAAACGATATAAATTCAAGGTGACACAAACCCCAATTCTTTCCACATACGAATTCAGGAAAGTCGTCCGTATCGCTCGTCCACTTCTTTCTAAGGTGAATATCCCAACCTTTATCGCCCAAGGACAGAATGATGGAATAGTCCCCCCTAAAGCAGCGAAATATATATATGAGACTATTTCCTCAAAAGAGAAAAATTTATTCTATTCCCCAGAAGCAAAACACTTGATTTGTCATAGTGAAGATAAGCACGATCTTTTTGATAAGATCTACCAATTCCTGCAAAGTGAATAGATTGACTATTTGACATTAGATTGAAATTCATTTCTAGAAGTGGTAACATAACTACAACATAGTTCTTATTTTGTTGGACGTGCTAGCTCTTCTATTTTGAAGGGTGTATTTTTTTGTACCAAACATAAAACTAAACATCTCATATAGACGGTTTTAGATTAGATACCGAAGTCTTTCGGTGGGTAAGATTTCGTTCCGACCTAAAAATATAATCAGATATTGATTAGTTATAAAAGATGTAAATTAAAGGAGAATGTAACATTGACTAAGTTTGCAGATTTAAACTTAAGCGCATCTACGTTGAAATCAATCAAACGTATGGGCTTTGAAGAAGCAACACCAATTCAGGCGAGTACGATTCCAGTCGGTTTAGAAGGTAAGGATATCATCGGTCAGGCACAAACGGGAACAGGTAAAACGACAGCATTCGGAATTCCAATGATCGAGAAAATCGATGTGAAGAACCCGAAAGTTCAAGCATTGATCATTGCGCCTACTCGTGAACTTGCGATCCAGGTTTCTGAAGAGTTATACCGTATCGGAGCTGACAAGCGTGCCCGCGTCCTATCTGTATATGGAGGTCAGGACATCCAGCGTCAAATTCGTGCGATGAAGAAGAACCCTCATATCATCGTCGGTACACCTGGTCGTCTACTTGACCATATCAAACGTAAGACGCTCAACCTTGAAAATGTTGAAACACTTGTACTGGACGAAGCAGACGAAATGCTGAACATGGGCTTCATCGAGGACATTGAAAGCATCCTTGAGACAGTTCCAAGCACAAGACAAACACTTCTATTCTCTGCTACAATGCCGGATCCGATCCGTCGCATTGCGAACCGTTTCATGTCAGAGCCTGAAGTCATCAAGGTTAAATCAAAAGAAGTAACGGTTTCAAACATCGAACAGTACTTCACGAAAGTAAGCGAAAAAGAAAAATTTGATACACTTTCACGTTTAATCGACGTACAATCACCTGAACTTGCGATTGTATTCGGTCGTACAAAGCGTAGAGTAGACGAATTGGCACGTGCTCTTAGCATCCGCGGCTACCTGGCAGAAGGAATCCACGGAGATCTTTCACAAGCTCGTCGTATGACAGTCCTTAAGAAATTTAAAGAAGGACGTATCGACATCCTTATCGCTACAGACGTTGCTGCCCGTGGATTAGATATCTCAGGCGTAACGCATGTATACAACTTTGATATTCCTCAAGATCCTGAAAGCTACGTTCACCGTATCGGACGTACAGGTCGTGCAGGTAAGAAGGGTATGTCCATCACTTTTGTTACACCAAGAGAAATGGGTTACCTGAAGATTGTTGAACAAACAACGAAGAAGAAAATGACTGCCCTTAAGCCACCTAGCTTAAACGAAGCTCTTGAAGGTCAGCAGCGTCTGGCTTTAGAGAAACTGGTTGAAGCAGCGAAGGAAAGCGATCTTAAAGATTACTATCCATTAGCAGAAGAGTTCCTAGGCGATCACGATCCTGTTCAAGCAGTTGCAGCAGCGATCCGTGTATTGACGAAAGAGCCTGATACAACTCCAGTTGAAATTACGGAAGAGCGCCCATTACCATCAAGAGGTGGAAATCGTGGCGGCGGAAACCGTGGTGGATACAAAGGTGGATCACGCAGTGGTAAAGGCGGAAGCCGTGGTGGATCATCACGCAGCGGCGGTGGAAACCGCGGAGGCGGAAGCCGTGGGGGAGACCGCAACCGTACTGGCGGCGGCAGACCACAATCTTCAACTAAACGTAAATCTTATAACAATTCTTGATTAGATAGATAGGACACGACGACCTTTAGGGTTGTCGTGTTTTTTTATGGTTTTGGAAGAGATTGAGGGGAGTGTTGTACCGATATTTGTAAAAAGACGCAATTACTACTGAAAATGACGCAATAAATAAAAAAACGACGCAATTATGAAGAAAATGACGCAATCAGGGCCGAAAATGACGCAATCCATATTAATATGTTAATATTTCCAAATCAGAAGAAGGGAAATTCCAATCTGCGGCGAACTAATTAACCATACTGCTAAAGGAGAGTGATCAATTGATCTGTAAAGAGCTGAAAATCCCGATTATTCTTGAAAAAACAGAAGCATTATCCGTTCGGATCGTCAAAAATCATCCAAGGGTCCCCCTCATTGAAAAGGATTTAAGAAAAAGAAGGGCCGGCTACAACGGAGAATCCACGATCTACTACCACCTCACTTTTCTAAGAGATAAAAGATACAAGATCTTTTATAATGTAAGACTCCCCATCTTCTCAAACCATTTTCAAATGGACTTTCTCATCCTCACCCCATTCTATATCTTAATCATCGAAGTAAAAAACATATCAGGAATGGTAACCATTGACCCTTTCATCAAACAGCTTACCCGAACTCATAAAGGAGTGACAGAAGGGGTGGTCGACCCGGTATCTCAAGTGCAAAGGTATAAGTTATTGATCCACAAATGGTTCATTACCCACAGAATAAAGCATCCCCCAATCGAACACCTCGTCGTATTCAGCAATCCATCGACCACTTTGAATTACACCGTATCCCCGGCGCCTGACGATCCCTATAAACAGATTATCCATCCTCAAAATATCATCGATAAGATCAAGGAATTGAATGAAAAACGTCCAACCCCAACCGTTACAGAAAAAGAACTTTTAAAAATGAAAAAGCTCATACTAAAAAAGCACGAAGAACCAGAAATAGATATCCTAACTGCCTACTCCCTATCAAAAAACGATATCCTCACCGGTGTACGCTGCGACAACTGCCAGCACATCCCGATGATCAGAGTCAGTGCAGCCTGGTACTGTCCTAAGTGCAACAACTCTTCAAAAACCGCACACACCAAAGCAATCCAAGAATACTTCTTACTAATAAACAACCACCTGACCAATAGGGAAATAAGAAACTTCCTCCATTTAAACTCAAGAAACACAGCCTATAAACTATTGAAATCCTTTCATCTCCAAACCCAAGGAAGCACCAAATCTGTCACCTATTCAAAACCGACGAGATAATTCCCCATCTAAAGCACATACTAACCCCAAAAAGGAGTCCATCACCCATGACACTCGTAAAACTGGGCTATGTAGCCATGAGCATGAATCTTCAAAATGCCTCTCCCTCACAAACGATGACGTACAAGCAATTTGCAGGCATAAAGGATCGAGAAGCAGCGATTCATAAATTAGAACGGATTGCCCGCTCGAATTTGCAAAATTGCCTCAGGCTTTTAAAACATAATGTCCTGAATGAAATCCATTTCTTCAGGTTCAGTTCGAAGTTGATCCCCCTTGCGAATCATCCGGAATTAAAGGGGTGGGACTTCATTGCCCCTTTAAAGGATGAACTCCATGAGATAAAGAAATACCTCGAGCTTCATCCGATGAGGGTTGGGTTCCATCCCGATCACTTTGTCCTCTTAAATTCGAGCGATGTAGATGTGCTGAAGAATTCGCTGAAGACTTTAAAGATGCATGAGGCATTGCTAAAAGGAATGGGTATTGACCCGACTCACCGCTGTGTTCTTCATGTAGGCGGTGCCTATGAGGATAAGGAAAAGGCGCTTGAGCAATTTATTCATAATTGGGGGCTGACGCCTGTCTCGCTTCAACGGATGATCATTCTTGAAAATGACGATACGGTGTTCAGTGCAGCCGACGCCCTGTATTTGTGTGAGAAACTAGGCATTCCCCTTGTATTTGATTATCACCACCATCTAGCGTACAACGAACGGGACTGGTTACTGGACTGGGAAAGGGTGGTCGGAACGTGGAGTCAGTCCCCGCTTCCGGTGAAAATGCATATCTCAAGCCCCCGGTCACGTGAGGATTATAAAGCCCATGCGGAATTCATCGATCCCGACATGTTTATGGACTTCCTTCACGGGATCAAAGGGACGGTGGCTGAAATCGATTGTATGATCGAAGCGAAGAAAAAGGATGACGCTTTGTTCAAATTAGTGGAGGATCTGAAAGAACATGAAGATATAGAATGGGTGGATAAGAGTACCTTTATTTTAAAATAGATCTGAAACCATCTCTGTTCCAAATCGTATATATACTGTAAGATTTAGTAAGAGAGATGTGAGGGGGATTGGAATGATAGGGGAACCGCAGAAGAGAATTTCACCCAAGGCCTTAAAGGTGTGGAGGATATATGGAGTGTTGGAGTCGCTGGTCGTGGCGTTGCTTGCAGCCGGGGCGATCGTACTCACTTACCTTTTTGATTGGCCCGGGTGGGTAACGGTGATAGCAGGATCAGTTTTTATACTTTTTACATATGTGTTTGTATACTTGCTGCCGATGATCAAATGGAAGAGATGGCGGTATGAAGTGAGGGAACAGGAAATTGAACTGCAGCGTGGGATCTTCATTGTGAAGCGCACACTGGTCCCGATGGTGAGGGTTCAGCATGTCGATACAGTTCAGGGTCCGATTCTAAAGAAATATGGGCTATCGACGATTACGATATCTTCCGCTGCAACTGTTCATGAAATTCCCGCATTGAACATGGAGGAAGCGGATGAGCTGAGAAACTCAATATCGCAACTGGCAAGGGTGGCGGAAGATGATGTCTGAACATAAACGTCTTCATCCGATATCGGCAGTAGCGAGTTTCATTAAGCAGCTGAAGGATCTGATTGTACCCTTTGTCTTTTTATTTGTTATCAACAATCGTGGAGAGAAGAACGTATTCTGGGATTATCTCCCTTTATTATCCATGGCAGTCGTTCTTGTTGCCGTCCTTGCTTTCGGCATCATTAAATGGCTTCGGTTCACTTACCGGGTGGAAGAGGGAGAGCTCCGGATTGAGTATGGCCTTTTTGTCAAGAAGAAACGGTATATCCCGATAGACCGTATCCAGAGCCTGAATTTCTCCGAAGGGGTGCTTCACCGTCCATTTGGACTCGTGAAAGTGAAAGTCGAAACAGCGGGTTCTTCAAACGCGAGAGAATCGGAAGCTGAGCTGACGGCCATTTCAAAAGAGGAAGCAACCGACCTGGAAAAACTGATTTACCTGGAGAAAAAGGGCCAAAAAGTTACGGAGGATCTTTCGGTAGAACAACCTGAAAACCACAATGAGAAATCGGTTTTCACTCTGGGATCTAAAGATATCTGGGTGCTGGCTGCGACTTCTGGAGGAGTGGGTGTGATCATTTCGGGTGTTGCGATCTTCCTGTCGCAATTTAATGAACTCATTCCCTATGAAGCAGTATTTGAAGAGCTGGCCGTGTTTGTACAAAACGGAGTGCTCATTGTCGCGTTGACTGCATTTGTGGGGCTTGTCCTTGCCTGGTTGCTATCGATCATTTGGACATTCATTATTTACGGTGATTTTAAGATCAGGATCGTCGATGAACATATCGTGATTACCAGGGGGCTGCTTGAGAAGAAGCAGGTGACGGTTCCGTTAAACCGGGTTCAGGGAATCAGGATTGTGGAGAACCCAGTCAGGCAGCTGATCGGCTATTGTACCGTACATATTGAAAATGCAGGCGGGTCTGTATTGGAGAAAGATAGCATGAGTATCAAATTGTTTCCGATTGTAAAGAAGGAGCGGGTACCTGAGTTGTTAATGGGCTTGTTTCCTGATTATATCATCGAAAAAGATTTCAAGGGGCTGCCGGAACGCTCCATGAGAAGGTATGTTTTCAGGCAAACTGTATGGATATTGGTACCGACCGCAATCGCCTGTTATTTCTATTGGCCATATGGCCTTTGGGCAGCTCTATTGGCCCTGCCTTTTGGTATTCTTGGCTACTTTCAGTTCCGCGCAGGTGGCTTTAGGATCGATGGTGGACAATTAACGTTGCGGTATAGAGGTGTTCTGAAGAATACGATGTATATGAAGAAAAGCAGGATTCAGTCTTTGGATTCAAAAGTGAGCTGGTTCCAGGCGAGAAATGAGCTGGGGAGTCTTACGACCACAGTGAAGTCGGGGGTAGCCGGCTATGCTAGTCCTGTAAGGGATCTGGATCATGAAGATGTTAAAAGGATTACTTCCTGGTTTTCCCATAGTAAGTAAGTGAAGAAGCGGCCAGCTTATGCGGGCCGCTTCTTGCCTATTATTTTCTCCCGGAGATCCATCCGATAACGAAGCCGGCAATCAATCCGAAGATGTGTGCTGTAATATTGATACCCGATTGCATAAAGGTCATGACGACCCCGATGATGACGATGGGTAAGATAATCTGACGACTTTCCCTCGTAATGAAATGGTTCTTCAGAACAATCATGGCGATGTAATAACCGAACAAGCCGAATATGGCTCCTGATGCCCCGACGTGACTGTACGTGAGTGGTTTGACAAGGAATGTGATGATATTGGCAAACACACCGCTTGCTATATACAGGGCGACAAACTTCGCCTTTCCGAGATGCTTTTCCAAAGGTGGTCCGAACAATACAAGAGAAAAGGAGTTAAATAACAGATGGGCAAAACCCATATGAACGAAAATCGGGGTGATCAATCTCCACCATTCGCCTTCTTTAATAAACAAATTCACTCCGGCCAGTTGTTCATATACCCACAGTTGAGGGAAAATAGGGAGGGTGCTGACTGTGTAAAGGACGATATGAATCAAGACAATCAGGGAGATAATAGGATAGAACCGTAAGAATTGAGAAAAACTTTCCGTTCGTACAAACATAGTGTATCCTCCTAGACAAGATCATGACATAAAAAAACTAGTTAGTACTATAGTATAAGAAAACGGGAGAAATCACGAGTAGAGTTCATTATCAAAATATGCAGGGTAGGACAAAAGTAGAAGGGGAGTCACAGATGATTAAAGGAATAGGGATGGACATCGTGGAAATCGGGCGCATTCAGGAAATGCTGGATCGTCAACCAAAGTTCGTGAAGAGAATATTGACTGAGAGAGAAGAGGACACCTTCTCTTCATTGAGTGAACGGCGAAAAATAGAATATATGGCAGGTCGCTTTGCGGCGAAAGAGGCGTATGCGAAAGCGAATGGAACCGGGATCGGGGCGGCGATTTCATTTCAGGATATCGAAATCAGTAAGGACGGAAGCGGGAAGCCTTATTTTTCAAAGCCGCAGGGGGCGAATGCACATCTTTCCATTACCCATAGCAGGGAATTTGCGGCTGCTCAGGTTGTGATAGAGCAATAAATTTTAAGCTTGTCAGCATAATCCCCCGGGTTGTCTCATATATTCAGTAGTGCAATAGGAGAGACAAGGTCAGGTGTCTCACAATCGCGGTTCGTTGGCGAATGGAACAGGGCATTCTTTCAAGGATCGTCCATTCTTTGACACTTGGCCTTCCCCTCTCTCAATTACGTATATCCTGGGACAAAAGGGGTTGAAAAAATGAAGAAAAAGCTAGTGATACTAGTGATCGCCATGCTAGCGGTGCTTGCGCTCGCCGCTTGTGGAGAACAATCGAAAGAAGATGTAACCAAGGACCTTAAGGCAAAAGTAGAGGATATGAAGGGATACAAGGCGGATGCCAAAATGACCCTTCAAGTGGGAGATGAACCCCAGACCTATGATGTAGAAGTATGGCATAATGACCCTAATTATTACCGTGTAGCCTTAAAGAATGCTACGAAAGATCAAAGCCAGATGATCCTGCGTAATGATGATGGAGTATTCGTCCTGACGCCGGCTTTGAACAAGAGCTTCCGATTCCAAAGCAACTGGCCTGAAAACAGCAGTCAGGCATACTTGTACGAATCACTTGTCAAAGATGTGTTGGAAGACAAAGAAGCGACCTTCAAAGAAACAAAGAGTCACTACGTCTTTACGACAAAAACACGCTACCAGAACAGTCAGATGCTCCCAACTCAGGAGATTGCCTTTAACAAGAAAGACTTGACGCCTGCATCCGTCAGTGTCATGGATTCAGATCAGAATCCCCTTGTGAAAGTGGAATTTTCTAAAATGGATATGAAGGCGGCGTTTGATAAAAAGGATTTCGATATGAAGAAGAACATGACCGGCGCCCAACTTGAGGTTCCTGTAACGGCAGGTGTGGAAGATACGGAATTCACTGTACTTTATCCGATGTCAGAAATCACAGGGACGGAATTGATTGAGGAGAAAGAAGTGGCGACGGATACCGGAAAACGTGTCATCTTGACTTACGACGGTGAAAAATCGTTCACGATCGTCCAGGAGAAGACCACTGTCGTTCCGACGATGACCGTATCGACGTCACTGAAAGGTGAGGTAGTGGACCTTGGATTTACCGTAGCGGCCATGACGGATCAATCCATCAGGTGGACCAATAACGGCGTAGATTATATGCTTGCTTCAAATGATCTGACCCCATCCGAAATGGTAATGGTGGCGCAGTCTGTACAAGGTTCAATGGTGAAATAACTCTATGATCGGGGCGGGCTCTTTGGGTCCGTCCCTTTTCTATGGAAGGAATCAAGAGCGAAGAGAGTAAGTCGATAATAAATACCCCAAATCCGATAATATATAGTTGCAGACTTCAAGAATCAAGCAATCCGGAGTGATCAAAGTCCCGCCTCAACCCATCTTCTCCTTAAAACCTCTATGCTGAATTCCCTTCCCCGAAAAATCTTCTTATCACAATCCATGATAATATGAATAAACCATGGTATTCTTGAATAGAATGACAATGTTTTGTGTAAAGATATGAGGAAGTGAAGAGAGTGGAAACCCAGACGCAATTTTTTCGTGATACTTGGGCTGAAATTAATCTAGATCATTTATATGAAAATGTAAAGAATATTAAAGGGCATATCCCTGAGGATGTGAGCGTTTTCGCCGTTGTGAAGGCCAATGCTTATGGGCATGGGGATGTGCAGACTTCTCTGACGGCACTCGCTGCAGGGGCGCACGGCTTGGCTGTTGCATTCCTGGATGAAGCGATTTCCTTGCGAAGGGGAGGCATCATCGCTCCAATCCTTGTATTGGGTGCTACACGGCCAAAAGACGTGCAGATTGCCGCGCATTTGGATATTTCGTTAACCGTATTTCAGAAGGAATGGCTGATTGAAGCTGAAAAGCAATTGTCTAAAGGAGAGCGTTTAAACCTCCATATCAAGTGTGACACCGGTATGGGCCGGATAGGGGTCCGTACTATTGAAGAGTTAAAGGGGGTTGAGGAGTACATCCATGCCCATCCCCGATTTGAGCTTGAAGGGATCTTCACCCATTTTGCCACAGCGGATGAACTGAATGATGAATATCTTGAGGAGCAATTGAAGCGGTTTGAATATATGCTCGAACAATTGGAATCCCTTCCACTGTATATTCATTCTTCCAACAGTGCAGCTACACTGCGGAAGACGAACACCCTTTTCAACGCTGTACGGGTAGGGATTGCCATGTACGGCCTCACCCCTTCTATTGAGATGAAGCCGGAACTGCCATTTCCCTTAAAGGAAGTCTTCTCCCTTCATTCGAGACTCATTCATATAAAAGAGCTCGGAGCTTTTGAGAAAGTCAGCTACGGGGCAACGTATCAGACAGATAATAAGGAGTGGATCGGCACGATTCCCATCGGGTATGCTGATGGATGGCTTCGGAAATTGCAAGGACAGGACGTTTTGGTGCAAGGTGAAAGAGTTCCAATTGTTGGAAGAGTTTGTATGGATCAATGCATGATCAGTCTGCCTGAATTCAAGGGAATCGGTACACGGATCACGTTAATCGGCAGCCAGGGTAATGACTCGATAACAATGGATGAAATCGCTGGAAAGCTTGATACCATTAACTATGAGATCCCTTGCATCATCTCCACAAGAGTACCGCGGATCTATATTCGAAATGGTGAAGCAACGGAAGTATCCAATAAACTCCTAATGCCAGGGGTACGCAGTCAACAGGAAAATAACGGCCCGTCCGATGAATAATTCCTATTTTAAATGGCGGATAATAGAAGAGATTGATAAATTAACTTTTCATTCCCTATAATTGATGGTATGATAAATATGTTAATGAACAGAAACGGTATGTAGTGATTGGTGGAGGTGTAGTTTGTGTCTGAATCCAGCGCAACAACAGAAATCTTAATTCGTCTACCGCAACAGCTCGTTACAGAATTAGACGGCTTTGCAGATCAAGAAAATGTGAATCGCAATGAGTTTATTTATCGTGCAACCAAAATGTATTTAAGAGAGCGTAAGAAGAGACAATTACGTGAATCTATGAGACGCGGCTATATGGAAATGGCTAAGATTAATCTTGCAATCGCTTCAGAAGCGATTCAAGCAGAATATGAGGCAGAACATACAGTCGAACGCTTAGTAAGCGGAGGTTAATCCTTTGATTGTAAAGCGTGGTGACGTATACTTTGCAGACCTTTCTCCTGTTGTAGGTTCAGAACAAGGCGGAGTTCGGCCGGTACTTGTAATTCAAAACGATATAGGGAACAGGTTCAGTCCCACCATTATTGTAGCTGCCATTACCGCACAAATTCAAAAAGCAAAACTGCCTACTCATGTTGAAATTGATGCAAAACGTTATGGCTTTGAACGTGATTCCGTTATCTTGCTTGAACAGATTCGAACGATTGATAAACAACGTCTTACCGATAAGATAACCCACTTGGACGATGAGATGATGGAGAAAGTGGACGACGCCCTGCAGATTAGTGTAGGTCTGATCCAGTTTTAACCGGAATTCTTTTCGATCATATGTGTAATCATGCTCATATGTACAATAGGGACAGTAATACTGCAAACCAGAAGGCTTGCTGATCAACACCATCTTGATCATTGAGCCTTTTTGTTTTGCCTTTTTTTATGTTCTGACTATCCCTCGACCTGTTACGTAAGTTAAGAAGAATATGGATAATGGAAATATAGACAATTTTATGACAAAACAAGGTAAACAATTTATAATGGGAAAAGAAAGATAAATACCCGAAAAGGCATAGGTTTTTTCTTTTCCATGTTTATTTGTTACTATTAAATTAATTACGTCATTTTTCGACCACGGTTGTAAACTACTTTAAAATTGGATTACATCACCGGGCATAAATACTGAGGTTAAATTTCATATGATAGAATGGAGAGAACTAAATGTTTAGTGAAGTCACGGATTATATTCAAAATAATAAATCAGAGATCACTAGTATTTGGATGGAACGAATGAGAAATGAAGCGGATGAGAAATTTCTCCAAGTCGTTTCTGATCAGGTTTTCACTAAGACAAGCCATGAGTTTGTTGAAATGATTGCTTCCAATCTGAGAGATTCGAAAGAATTCAACAGCCGCTTGGAAGATTTCGCTGAGAAGGTTGTCAGATTGGGGTGGCCTCTGACGTTTGTGACAACGGCTTTAGGCACTTTTGGTAAAGTGGTATTTGAGGGCATGACGAATGATCAACTGATTTCAGAAGAAAATTACGCTGCTCAGGTTGAAAAATTCGATAAGTGGCTGACACCGATGTACAACAGAGTAGTCAAAGCGTATACAGAATCATGGGAAAGAACGGTTTCTCTTCAGAAGATCGCATTGCAGGAATTATCGGCACCGCTCATACCGGTTTTTGAAAAGATCTCCATTATGCCTCTTGTTGGTACGATTGACACAGAACGGGCGCGACTGATCATGGAAAACCTGTTAAACGGTGTAGTGAAGCATAGGGCGGAAGTTGTGCTGATTGACATTACGGGTGTACCTGTGGTCGATACAATGGTTGCTCATCATATCATTCAGGCAGCAGAGGCTGTGCGTCTGGTCGGTGCGAAGTGTATGCTTGTGGGAATCAGACCGGAGATTGCCCAGACCATCGTTAATTTAGGAATTGATCTTAATCAGTTCAGTACGAATAGTACGTTAAGAAAAGGAATAGAAAAGGCTCTTGAAATGACAAATCGAAAAATTGTTTCGGCGGAGGGATTAGAGTGAGAATACCAATTTTAAAGCTGCATGATTGTTTGTTAATTTCCATTCAGTGGGAGCTGGATGATCAAACCGCCCTTCAATTTCAAGAAGATCTTCTTCAGAAGATTCACGAGACGAGTGCAAGGGGAGTAGTAATCGATATCACCTCCATTGATTTTATAGATTCCTTTATCGCCAAAGTTCTTGGGGATGTCATCAATATGTCGAGATTGATGGGGGCTAAAGTGGTCATCACGGGTATTCAGCCTGCTGTAGCCATTACGTTGATTGAGCTTGGAATCAGGTTAGAGGACGTTCTAACCGCTCTCGACCTGGAAAAAGGTCTGGAGAAATTACAATTGGAACTGGGGGACTAGGTATGGATAGCCAATCCTGCGTGAAGATCACGAATGAATGGGACATCGTTGCTGCCCGCCAGTTAGGGAGGAATGTAGCGAAAGAGCTCGGATTCGGCACAGTTGACCAAGCTCGTATCACTACGGCTATCAGCGAATTAGCAAGGAACATCTATTTATATGCCGGCTATGGTCAAATTTGCATTGAAAAATTATTTGACGCCGGAAAGAAGGGTGTGCGCATTATCGCCTTAGATGAAGGTCCTGGTATTGCTGATATCAGGAAGGTAATGGAAGATGGATATTCCACATCGGGCGGATTAGGAGCAGGTTTGCCTGGGGTTAAACGTTTAATGGACGAATTTAACGTAGAATCTGTACCGGGTGAAGGAACAGATATTAGGGCGACTAAGTGGCTCCGCTAGGGGGAGTTAGATGAATTTCAGAGAATTGATGGATTCAAAATATAGAGAGATCATTGAGCATTATCTTAACGATCAAGATGAGAAAGCTCTTTACTTAGGGCAGAAATTCAGTCGTAAATCAATTGAGCATCACGTATCACCGGAAGAAATCATCAGCCTTCATAAGAATGTCATTCTTGAAATGGAACCGAATATACCGCATCAGGTACTGCACTCATTCGATATCCTGTTGGAAGTCATGATTGGCTATGGTTTTGCATACCGTGAGCATCAAAGTCTGAGAACGAAACAACAGGAATTAAACAATGAAATAGATGTAGCATCCAATATGCAGCAGACCCTGCTTGGTACAGTCATCCCTGCAGTGAAGGGACTGGATATTGGGGCAGTCAGCGTCCCTGCCAAGAAGATGAATGGGGATTACTACCACTTTGTCCAGGACGAAAATGATCATGTCAGTGTGGCTATTGCAGACGTCATCGGGAAGGGGATACCGGCTGCTCTTTGCATGTCCATGATTAAATACGCGATGGACAGCTTGCCCGAGTATCGCCATGAACCGAACGCCGTCTTGGAAAGTTTGAATAGAGTCGTGGAGCAGAACGTGGATGCAAGTATGTTCATCACTATGTTCTACGGGGTTTATAACCCTGAGAAACATTTGTTTTCATATTCATCAGCTGGGCATGAACCTGGCTTTTTTTATAGAGCGTCAACCGATGAATATGAGGATCTTGATGCAAAAGGACTTCTGTTGGGAGTCGATAAGAAAGCGAAGTACAGGCAGTATGAACGACGGGTAGAAGTTGGGGATATGATCATCCTCCTTTCCGACGGCGTAACGGAATGCCGGACAGAAGAAGGATTCATCGAGAGGGAAGATCTGGTCCAATTAATCAGCCGATATACTCATCTGCCTACACAGGAGATTGTGAATAAGGTGTATAAACAACTCGAAAAGCTTCAGCATTTTGAGCTTAGGGACGATTTCACCTTGATCATCATAAAAAGAAATTCATAAAGAAGTTTATTTTTATTTTAAATAGGGTAAATAATTAGAGACTTATTATAATGTTGCCAAAAAGGTGGTCTTTTTATGAACTTATCAATAGATATGAAAGAAAAAGAAAACGATCTGCTTGTGAAAGTGGCGGGGGAAATTGATGCATATACTGCTCCAAAGCTTAAAGAAACGCTTCAACCATCTGCTGAAGCTGATAATAAAGATATTACTGTCGACCTTTCCGAAGTGTCATATATGGATAGTACGGGACTTGGGGTTTTCGTCGGCCTGTTTAAAACGGTAAAAGCACGCGGGGGACAGCTTCATCTTGTAGGTTTGTCCGAACGTCTGCAAAGACTGTTTGATATTACAGGTTTAGGGGATATTATGAATATTAATTCCAAGGTAGAAGGTGGAGTGGAATGATGCAAGCTTTTGATTACATCGAAATGAAGATCCCCGCAAAACCGGAATATGTCGGAGTTATTCGTTTGACGCTTTCGGGAATTGCAAGTCGCATGGGGTTTGATTATGATGCCATCGAGGATTTGAAAATCGCTACAAGTGAGGCAATCACCAATGCTGTACAGCACGCATACAAGGACAATGACGGTGAAGTTGTTGTCGGGTTTGCACTGTATAGGGATCGTCTTGAGGTGATGGTGGCAGATCACGGTGAAAGTTTTGATTTCAAGGAAATCCGAAGTGCTGTTGGTCCTTATCATGCCGATCATTCCGTTGAGTTCTTGAGAGAAGGTGGGTTGGGTCTTTACCTTATTGAGAGCCTGATGGATGATGTAAAAGTGCATCACAAGGAGGGAGTGACAGTCTTCATGACTAAATTCCTATCAGGGGAGCAGGTGGAGAGGGATGAAAAAACTATCTCAACCTAACCAGCAGGCCCAAAAGGAAAAAGTACTGCAATGGATCAAGGATTACCAGGAAACCCAGGATGATGACGCTCAGAGTCAACTTATCCTGCACTATCAAAATCTTGTTGAGTCCATTGCGAGAAAATATTCAAAGGGCAGGTCTTTCCATGAGGATATCATCCAGGTGGGGATGATAGGACTTCTTGGAGCGATTAGAAGGTACGATGAATCTTTCGGCAGATCATTTGAAGCCTTTGCCATTCCAACCATCATCGGAGAAATCAAAAGGTTCTTAAGGGATAAAACATGGAGTGTACATGTCCCCCGCAGAATAAAAGAACTTGGCCCGAAAATAAAATCGACGGTTGAAGAGTTGACTAATAGATTGGAGCGTTCTCCCCAGGTTCATGAAATTGCAGAGTACTTGGAAGTGAGTGAAGAAGAAGTACTTGAAGCAATGGAAATGGGCAGAAGTTATCAGGCGTTGTCTGTTGATCACTCCATCGAGGCTGATTCAGAGGGTAGCACGGTAACGATACTGGATATTGTTGGAGACCAGGATGAGGGCTACGAGAAAGTAAATCAGAGACTTGTTCTGGAGAAAGTACTTCATGTTCTTACCGATAGGGAAAAATCTATTATACAACACACTTACTTGGAGAACTTAAGCCAAAAAGAAGCTGGTGAAAAGCTCGGAATTTCTCAAATGCATGTTTCCCGACTGCAAAGAAGAGCGATTAAGAAGCTAAGGGAAGCCATACAAGAAGAGATGAACGATTCGGAGAGTCATTATTAATGGCGTATCTTCAACAAAATGATATAGAGCTTTATGCAGAGCAGGTATCGAAAAATGGGAACCCCTTTTGTGGCGATAGTTATTACTATACGTCTACAAGCGATTACTTTATCTGTGTCCTGGCCGATGGTTTAGGAAGCGGTAAGTTTGCCTATGAGTCTTCTCATGTAGTCGTGGAAATTGTTGAAGAACATCACCACGAGGATGTGGATACACTTATGAGCCTCTGTAACGAAGCCCTTCAAAGAAAACGCGGGGCTGCCGTGGCGATTATCAAGGCCTATTACCATTCCAAAGAGTTTGTGTATAGTTGTGTAGGAAATATCCGTTTTTATATGTATGCACCTGAAGGAAAGATGACTTATCCCCTGCCGGTAACAGGTTATTTATCTGGCAGGCCGCAGAAGTATAAAACCCAACGCTTTCACTACAATCCTAATTCGAGATTCCTCATTCACTCGGATGGATTAAATATCTCTGGTGTGAAAAATATCCTGCAGAGATATCCAACGCTTCACGGAGCATTAGGTGATATTCAGTCGTTAGTCGACGGTACTTCAGATGATACAACATATATCATTGGAAACTTACTCTAAGAGCTTTAGGGTAAGTTTTTTTTGTATTTTGTATGTTTGGCGTACTTGTGGAATGGAATCAACAGCCTTTTCAATCCTAAAAGGTAATTATGGTAAAATATAAAAGAATCCTATTAATGGAGGTTATAGATGTGACAACAACCTTATCAAAGCAAGAACCATTACTCAACCAAGTATCAAAAGAATTAAACTTATCAATAAAGAATGTAAAAAACGTCATCTCACTACTGGAGGAAGGGAATACAGTTCCTTTCATCGCCAGGTATCGAAAAGAACAGACAGGCGCGCTGGACGAGGTTCAGATCCGGAATATTATGGATAAATGGAACTACCTGCAGAATCTTGAGCAGCGGAAAGAAGAAGTCATCCGCTTGATAGAAGAACAGGGGAAGTTAACAGAAGAATTAGCTCAAAACATAAAAAAAGCGGACAAGCTTCAAATGGTGGAAGATTTATACCGTCCTTATAAACAAAAGAGACGTACCAAAGCGACCGTAGCGAAAGAAAAAGGATTGGAACCCCTTGCTGAATGGATCCTTACTTTCCCTTCAAACGGAAACCTCGAAGCTGAGGCAACACGCTATATTTCTGAAGAAAAAGAAGTGAAAACTGTCGAAGAAGCCTTGAACGGAGCAAGGGATATCATTGCAGAATATATTTCCGACGAAGCTTCTTACAGGGACTACATAAGAAAACACACATTTAGAAAAGGGTTAATTGAAACGAAGGTGAAAAAGGAAGAGCTGGACGAAAAAAGAGTTTTTGAAATGTATTATTCCTATCAGGAGCCTATACATAAAGTGGTTCCCCACCGGGTGCTGGCGATGAATAGAGGGGAAAAGGAAGACATCCTCAAAGTGAATATCCAGCCAGATGCAGAGGGTATTCAACACTATTTAGAAAAGCAGGTCATTAAAAATATCCATTCCATTTCCACGCCTTTAGTGAAAGAAGCGGTGGAGGATAGTTATAAAAGACTTATCCAGCCATCGGTGGAAAGGGAGATCCGAAACGAATTAACAGACAAAGCAGAAGACCAGGCCATCCATATCTTCTCTGAAAACTTACGGAAATTACTGCTTCAGCCCCCTATGAAAGGAAAGATGGTATTGGGTGTAGATCCTGCATTCCGTACGGGCTGTAAGCTGGCTGTCATTGATGAAACAGGGAAAACCCTCGATATCAATGTGGTCTACCCACACCCGCCTAAATCAAAACGGAGCCAGGCAGAAGACATAATGAAAAGCATTTTGAAGAAATATTCGATCGAAGTGATCGCGATTGGAAATGGAACAGCTTCGAGGGAAACAGAACAATTCGTGGTGGATATATTAAAAGATCTGAACGAAAACATTTCCTATTTGATTGTCAATGAAGCAGGGGCAAGTGTGTATTCCGCGTCTGATGTGGCGAGAGAAGAATTCCCTGATCTTCAGGTTGAAGAGAGGAGTGCTGTCTCCATTGCAAGACGACTGCAGGATCCGTTGGCAGAGTTAGTGAAGATCGATCCTAAATCCGTCGGAGTCGGCCAGTATCAACATGATGTTTCTCAGAAGAAATTGAATGAATCCTTAACCTTTGTCGTGGAAACAGCGGTGAACAAAGTAGGAGTGAACGTCAATACGGCGTCATCTTCTCTGCTTCAATATGTAGCAGGACTCTCAAAGACGGTGGCAAATAATATCGTGAAAAAGAGAGAGGAAGAAGGCAGGTTTCAATCGAGAGCCCAATTAAAGAAAATTCCACGGCTTGGAGCCAAAACGTATGAGCAGTGCATCGGATTCCTGCGGATCGTAGATGGGAAGGAACTTCTTGATCGTACTCCGATTCACCCCGACAACTATCAGGATGTGAAGAAGCTCCTCGCTAAAGTAGGATTAAGTGTTGAGGCCATTGGTTCAGAAGAATTAAAGCAGGCGCTCAGTCAGTTGGATCTAAATGAAGTTTCAGAAGAACTTGAGATTGGGAAACTGACCCTGAAGGATATCATTGATTCACTCGTTCGGCCGGGTCGTGATCCGAGGGACGAGTTTCCTAAACCATTACTGAAAAAGGACGTCCTGAAATTAGAAGATCTCACTCAAGGGATGGAACTACAAGGGACTGTGAGGAATGTAGTGGATTTTGGAGCGTTTATAGATATTGGTGTGAAGCAGGATGGGCTTGTCCATATATCCAAATTGAAAAATGGTTTCGTAAAGCATCCATTAGATGTGGTATCTGTTGGAGATGTCGTAACGGTTTGGGTGGACGGTGTGGACGTCCACAAAGGAAGAGTCTCACTGACGATGATTCAGTAGGGAATAAATAGGAGCTGACTCACGTGATAGGGAAACTATCAGGGGGTCAGCTCGTTTTCTTTATATGGGATTGAATGACTTTAGGATTGGCGGCTTTCATTAAGAGCAGTTCTTCTTTCGATAAAAGTACCAGCACTGATTAAGTAGTTTAATTTGATAACGATCCTTTTCAAAATAAGCTTTCCTTAATTGATTGACAAGCCAATTAGGCATGGATGAACCTCCTTGTCTCTAAGAAAACACCAGTGAAATCCCAGAGTAGATTGTCGGGTTTAAACAGTAAGGGTGATACCTAGTTTATGCTATAATAGGTTGTCATGTTCTAATAAAGAAAGAAGGATTTAAGATGACGAATGCCGAGTTACAACAGTTGGTTGAGAAAATTTCAATGAGGTCATTCCACAAGCCGTTCCTTCATAAGGCGTACTTTAATCCCAGATTAAGAACAACAGGCGGAAGATATATGCTGAGAAGCCACGACATCGATATTAATCGCAAATATCTTGATGAGCATGGGATGGACGAATTGATAGGCATCATAAAACATGAGCTGTGTCATTATCATTTGCATATAGAAGGAAAAGGGTATAAACATGGAGATCCGGACTTTAAGGGGCTTTTAAAGAAAGTTGGGGGACCGAGGCATTGTTCTTCGTTACCCAGTGTGAAGACGAGAAAGCGATTATTACTTTATATCTGTTCTAAGTGCGGATGGGAATTTGAAAGGAAGCGAAAGATTAATACGACTAAATATGTTTGTGGTCGCTGCAGAGGGAAGCTTCGATTGGAGAAGGAAATGGTAATTGAAAAAAGATGAAAAATGAGCTTATCGATCACATCCGGTTAATCGGGAAAAAAGTGTCTGAAAGTAGTTGACAAGAAATCGATGAGTCATTATAATCTAAAGAGTCGATAAGACGAGTTAAGCGAAAGAATACTTTACGTTCCGCAGTAGCTCAGTGGTAGAGCTATCGGCTGTTAACCGATCGGTCGCAAGTTCGAATCTTGCCTGCGGAGCCATTTTTATGGGGAAGTACTCAAGTGGCTGAAGAGGCGCCCCTGCTAAGGGTGTAGGTCGGGCAACTGGCGCGAGGGTTCAAATCCCTCCTTCTCCGCCATTACTACTTTTAAAACGCGGCCCGTTGGTCAAGCGGTTAAGACACCGCCCTTTCACGGCGGTAACACGGGTTCGAATCCCGTACGGGTCATTTCATTTTTACTTAATGAAATATATTGCTAGCAGAAGGGTAATGAAACCTATTTTGCTAACGCAAGGTAAGGATAGTTATTTTCGCTAATGCAATATAATGTAAGGTAAAATATTTTGCTGACGCAAAAATTTTTTGGTCCGGTAGTTCAGTTGGTTAGAATGCCTGCCTGTCACGCAGGAGGTCGCGGGTTCGAGTCCCGTCCGGACCGCCAGATTTTTTTCATGAAAGTTATTGACTTCATCGGGGTGGACGTGCTATTATAAAAACCTCGTCACTTTTTAACAAAGTATTGGGCTATAGCCAAGCGGTAAGGCATCGCACTTTGACTGCGACATGCGTTGGTTCGAATCCAGCTAGCCCAGCCATTACGAGCCATTAGCTCAGTTGGTAGAGCATCTGACTTTTAATCAGAGGGTCGAAGGTTCGAGTCCTTCATGGCTCACCATTTTCGCCAATGCGAAAATATATCACAGATTCATGCGGGTGTGGCGGAATTGGCAGACGCACCAGACTTAGGATCTGGCGCCGCAAGGCGTGGGGGTTCAAGTCCCTTCACCCGCACTTTCAAAACTTTTTCAAAAAGTTATTGACAAGATAGATTATCCTCGGTATAATAGTGTTTGTCGCTTTAAAACGCGGTCGTGGCGGAATGGCAGACGCGCTAGGTTGAGGGCCTAGTGGGGGCGACCCCGTGGAGGTTCAAGTCCTCTCGGCCGCACCAAAAGATCACAAAAGACATAATGCGCCCGTAGCTCAATTGGATAGAGCGTTTGACTACGGATCAAAAGGTTAGGGGTTCGACTCCTCTCGGGCGCGCCATCTTATTTCTACTAGCGAGCATCATGCACGCGGTTATACATATGCTTTTCTGACGGGAAGTAGCTCAGCTTGGTAGAGCACTTGGTTTGGGACCAAGGGGTCGCAGGTTCGAATCCTGTCTTCCCGACCATCATAATTTTATATGCGGGTGTAGTTTAGTGGTAAAACCTCAGCCTTCCAAGCTGATGATGAGGGTTCGATTCCCTTCACCCGCTCCAATTTTACCTTTTATTGAACCTTGAAAACTGAACAAAACAAGACAATACGTCAACGTTAATTCTAGATTTATTTTTAAAGAGCTATTCAAACTTTTATCGGAGAGTTTGATCCTGGCTCAGGACGAACGCTGGCGGCGTG
>NZ_JAXBLY010000027.1:0-49364 GCF_033963925.1 Rossellomorea sp. YZS02
CACGCCGCCAGCGTTCGTCCTGAGCCAGGATCAAACTCTCCGATAAAAGTTTGAATAGCTCTTAAAATAAATCTAGAATTAACGTTGACGTTATTGTCTTGTTTTGTTCAGTTTTCAAGGTTCAATGTGCAAGCGCTTCGTTTGAAGCGACCCTTTAAATATTACATTATCAACTCGTTCGAGTCAATAACTTTTTTTAAAAAGTTTTTTGTGTTGTTTGTCGCGTTTTGCGGCAACAGATAATACTATACCACCATAAATAAACGTGCGCAAGAGTTTTATTGATTCTTTTTTGCTGAATGATTAATATCCGTCAATCGACACTGTTTTTATTCACTTTACCGTAATGCCAGCTGGAGGAAAGAGAGTCTTTCTTCCTAATGAGTGCACAATGCTAGTAACTACCATGCTCGTTATTGAGATTCAAAAAAAACAGCCGAGGCTAATGCCCCGGCTGTTTTTCATATCCTATTAGTCACGATGACGCATTAATGGGAATAATAATACGTCACGGATGGATGGGGAATTCGTTAACAGCATAACCAGTCTGTCGATCCCGATTCCCAGGCCACCTGTTGGCGGCATACCGTATTCAAGCGCCTCGATGAAGTCATTATCCATCATGTGGGCTTCGTCGTTTCCTTCTTCTCTCTCTTTTAACTGTGCCTCAAAGCGTTCTCTTTGATCGATCGGATCATTAAGCTCCGTGAAGGCATTGGCATGTTCACGGCCCACGATGAATAGCTCAAAGCGGTCAGTGAAACGTGGGTCCTCATCATTTTTCTTCGCAAGTGGAGAGATTTCCACTGGGTGACCATAGATGAATGTAGGCTGAATCAGCTTATCTTCTACTTTTTGTTCGAAGAATTCATTCACTACGTGACCATATTGCATATTGTCTTTGATTTCGATGCCGTGTTCCTTGGCAAGGGCACGAGCATCTTCGTCGGACATTTCCTGCCAGAAATCTACGCCAGTATGCTCTTTAACCGCGTCTACCATATGAAGACGGGTCCACTCAGGCTCAAGATTGATTTCGTATTCTCCATATTGAACGGTAGTTGAACCGAAAACATCCTTCGCGATGTGAGCGACAAGATTTTCAGTTAGAGCCATGATGTCGCGATAGTCTGCATATGCTTCATAAAGTTCGATCATCGTGAACTCAGGATTATGTCTTGTTGAGACACCTTCGTTACGGAATACACGTCCGATTTCGTATACTTTTTCAAGTCCACCAACAATCAGGCGCTTTAGGTGCAGCTCGATTGCGATACGCATGAATAATGGCATATCAAGAGCGTTGTGGTGTGTATTGAACGGGCGGGCAGATGCTCCTCCTGCTATGGCATGCATCATTGGTGTTTCTACTTCTAAGTAGCCATTGTTATCCAGGTATCTTCTCATTGATTGGATGATACGGCTGCGGGCGATGAATGTTTCCTTGCTTTCCTGGCTTGTAATAAGGTCCAGGTAACGTTGACGATAGCGTTGTTCTACGTCTTTTAAACCATGGAACTTCTCAGGCAGCGGGCGAAGTGCCTTCGTCAAAAGATGGAACTCTTTCGCTTTAACAGAAAGTTCTCCTACCTTCGTTTTGAAAACTGTACCCGTAATCCCAACGATATCCCCAAGGTCTGCAGTGTTGAACAGCTCATAGGCCTCTTCGCCGATTGCATCTTTACGGACATAGATCTGAACTTGTCCAGCAAGGTCCTGTAAATGTGCAAATCCTGCTTTTCCTTTTCCACGTTTGGTCATGATACGACCTGCGATGGTTACATTGATATCTTTCTCTTCTAACTCTTCTTTAGAAAATTCATCAAATTGAGATTTGATCTCAGATGAACTGTGTGTACGATCATAACGTTTACCGAATGGATCCTGTCCTTTTTCACGGATGGCCTCCATTTTTTCGCGTCTGACTCGAAGCTGGTCATTGATTTCTTCGTGACTCATATGTTTCACTCCTATTCTATCTGCTTGCTTTACTAGACTAATACGATTATATACCATACTATTTTACACAATATCTATGTTTGTAACACCCCTAAAGTATGAGTTATTTCAGAAACACACGATCAGGGGTTAGAAAGTGATTGAAAAAATCCAAAAAAGGCCGATCCAACCTGGTGACGGTGTCACGAATTGGTTCAAGCCTTTTCTAGGATAACATAAAAAGATATACAGGTGAATCAACCGGCATTCAACTGGCTTTACTGCCTGTAGCAAAGCTCTTACCCCCATATCTATTTCTGTATATTACTCGACTAAGTCGATTCACTCGCTGCGCTGAGTTTCTTCCTGCGGGATGAGGTCTTGCAGTGGTATGTTCAACACCTCTGCTACTTCCACTAAGAAGTCCTCTTTCGGTACCCGGCTCCCTCTTTCCACTTCTCCAAGGACTGAAACGGAAATGTCCAATTCCTTAGCCAAACCTTCCTGGGTATAGCCCTTTAGCTTTCTGAATGCACGAATGCGTCTTCCCCATTTATCTGTTTCCATAACCGAACTCCTTCTCTGTCAGGTATTTCGTCCAGAAATTCAACGAACGGGGCATTAATGGACGGGTGCTCGATACGCGGAGCCACCTCTAATAACGGAATCAATACGAATGCTCTTTCTTGCATCCTTGGATGAGGAATGAGAAGATCCTCTGATTCAACCATTAAGCGATTATAGAGTAAAATATCAAGGTCTATGATTCTCGGACCCCATTTGAACTCCCTTTCCCTTCCAAGGTCGATTTCCACCTGCAAGCACTGATGTAATAGAGTTTCTGGACTTAAACTGGTACGAATTTCGATGACCATATTCAAAAATTGATCTTGTTCTGTAAATCCTACCGGGTCTGTTTCATACATAGAGGATCGTTTCGTTACTTCTATCTTACCATGACTGCCTAAAATGTTTATGGCTTTTTCTAAATAACTCTCACGGTCCCCCATATTGGAACCAAGGGAAATATATGCAGTATTCATCCTATCGACTCCTATTAATCTCCACTGCCACCGATTGGTAATGACCAGGAATAGGCGGGTCAGGCTTGATTAGTGTAATTTTACAGCTCTTTACGACTTTGAATGTTTCTAGGATTTGGGAAGAGATGTCTTCAGCCACCGCTTCGACTAAATTCCTGGGCACTCCCTCCACAACAGATTTAGTGATGGAATAGATCTCCGCATAGTTGACGGAGTCTTCAAGCTGATCGCTTTGTCCGGACTTCCTTAAATCTAAATGCAACTCTACGCTAACACGAAAACGTTGTCCAAGTTTGTTTTCTTCCTGGAACACACCGTGATAGCCGTAAAACTCCATCTCATTCAATAGGATCTTATCCATTCATATTCTCCTTCCCGACTAATACGTCCATCATTTTCGCCATGCGTGCCATTTCTTTTACATCATGGACCCTCACGATCTGGCAGCCTTTTTGAATTCCATAACATACCGTCGCTCCCGTACCTTCCATTCGTTCCTCCACCGGCAGATCAAGCACTTGTCCAATGACAGACTTTCGTGACGTTCCCAAGAGCACAGGATACCCCAGTGAAACAAGGACATCCAGGTTTCTCATCATTTCTATGTTCAATTGTACTGTTTTGGCGAAACCAATGCCAGGATCGAGGATGATTTGGTCGTCTTTCACACCCGCTTCTTTCACCAGAAAGATGCTTTCCTGCAGGTCCTGGATCGCATCCCGCATGAAGTGGCTGTAATGTTGGTTGTCCCGGTTATGCATGAGGATGATGGGGGCACCTGTCTCCGCAGCGACTTGTGGCATTTCTGGATCCTTTTTCGCACCCCACACATCGTTAATGATGCTTGCTCCCGCTTCGAGGGCTTTTCGTGCCGTTGCAGCCTTATACGTGTCGATGGAGATCGGGACATTCACTTCTTGAGAGATCGCCTCTATGATCGGGACGACCCGTAATATTTCTTCTTCAGCAGGAACGAATCGGTGCCCGGGACGGGTAGACTCCCCGCCTATATCAATGATATCCGCACCCATGGCCACCATTTCTTTCGCGCGCGCTACCGCCATGCTTAACTCATTGAAAGATCCTCCGTCCGAAAACGAGTCGGGCGTGATATTTAATATTCCCATGATGAGAGTCTTCCTGGAAAAATCAAGTTCATATTTACCGCACTTCATTTCATCATTCCCCCTTTCTTAATTCCTCAATTGAATTTAAGTGTCGTTTATATTTTTCGTACTGTTCATGAAAGAGCCCGACATACTTTCCGTTTGCCCCCGGAAAACGCGTAGAACTCAACTTGTTAACCGGAACGATTTCTTGAACAGAATTCGTGAAAAACACTTCATCGGCTTTAAGGATGTCTGCTTCTTCAAACATCCCCACCCGTACAGGCATATCCAGTATGCCGGAAAGAGCAAGGATGAACTGACGGGTAATGCCATTTAGCAATCCGGTTTCCACCGATGGGGTACATAATTCTCCGTCCTTTAACCAGAAGAGGTTGGAGGTGATCCCTTCACAAAGGTGTCCATCTCCCGTCAGAAAGATCCCTTCTTTATCCATTGATGCCCCGATCTCCCTTTTGGCCGCCATATTGTTCAGGTAATGGTGGGATTTCAGGCGTTCAGCCGTTTCAGGAGTATTTCGCCTTACGTTTAGAAACACCGCTTCTTTTTCTTTTAACGGTACCGAATGGGGTAAGTTTTTTTGAAACAGGATGACAGTTGCATCCTCATAGGGGCTGGTCCTTAACCCGACCTCCCCTGGGCCGCCAGAAATGTTGAAACGGCAGTAAGCATCCTTGAGGCCGTTCTTTTTTAACAGGTCCGTGATGATACGCCGGATTTTTTCCTCATCCAGGTCTGCCTCGATATTCATTTCCTTCATGCCGGCAGTAAGCCTCTTTAAGTGGTCCTTTAGCAAAAACGGATGACCGTCATACGTTCGGAACGTTTCAAATACTCCCATACCGTACAAGTATCCGTGATCAAATGGAGAGATGACTGCTTCTGATGCATGAACGATCTTGCCATTTAAATACACATACATGGATCAGACCAACCCGACTTTTTTATATGCATTCAGGAAATTCAGTAACAGCCGTTTCCCCTGCTCTGTCATGATGGATTCGGGATGAAATTGTACTCCCTCGATAGGCAGATACTTATGCCGGATCGCCATGATTTCCCCTTGTGCCGTTTGGGCTGAAATATCAAAGCAATCTGGCAGGGTTTCCCGTTTTACGATCAGGGAATGATATCTCGTTGCATTGAACCCATCCGGCATTTCCTCGAAGATCGTTTTTCCATCATGGATCATCGGGGAGACCTTTCCGTGCATTAACCGTTCGGCACGCACAACATCGCCGCCAAACACCTGGGCAATCGACTGGTGGCCGAGACAGACGCCGAAGATCGGAATCTTCCCGGCAAACGTTCGGATGGCCTCAAGACTGATACCCGCTTCGTTCGGACTGCAGGGTCCTGGTGAAATCATCAGATAATCAGGGCATAAAGATTCAATTTCATCTAGGGTGATCTCATCGTTTCGTTTAACGATCAGCTCTTCCCCAAGCTCCCCTAAAAATTGCACGAGATTATAAGTGAATGAATCATAGTTATCAATCATGAGGATCATAGATTTTCTCCTTCCGCCATCGCCTTTGCTACCCATAGTGCTTTTGCTTTTTTAAGAGATTCTTTGTATTCATACGCTGGGTTGGAATCGATCACGACCCCTGCTCCTGCTTGGATATGACCTTTTCCTTCTTTTACAAGCATCGTCCTGATGACGATATTCAATTCCATATCGCCATTCACACCGATCCAGCCAATGGATCCTGTGTAAATGCCCCGTCTGACCGGTTCGAGTTCTTCGATGATTTCCATCGTCCTCACTTTGGGTGCACCAGTAATCGTTCCCCCGGGGAAAACAGACCTGATCAAGTCTGCTCCCGTTTTGGTTTCATCCAGAGTCCCTCTTACATTAGACACAATATGCATGACGTGGGAATACTTTTCGATCACCATGAATTCATTCACTTCTACTGTCCCGTATTGGCACACCCGTCCCAGGTCATTGCGTTCCAGGTCTACAAGCATGACATGCTCGGCTCTTTCTTTTTCATTGTTGATCAGTTCAGAGGCAAGTCTCTCATCCTCTTCGGCGTCCTTGCCGCGGGAGCGTGTACCAGCAATCGGCCTTGTGCTTACTTCCGTTCCTTTTTTCTTCACAAGCAGTTCTGGTGATCCGGATACAATTTGAAAATCGGGACTGTGAATATAACTCATATAAGGCGACGGATTTAATTCCCGAAGCTTTTGATATACCCTATAAGGCTCGACCTTCAATTGCTGAGACTGCCTGACGGATAGATTGACTTGAAAGACATCCCCGTCTGAGATATAAGACTGAATCTTCTTCACTGCCTCTGAGAATTCTCCTTCTCCCATCGAGACTTCAATTTCAGCCGGTTCGTGATGCACAGGAGGTTTCCCTGTCACTTCCATAGATGAGAGGGCATCCATCCAAGAACCCGTCCAATGTGCAAGCATTGTTTCAGCTAATTCCGGTTCTTCATCAGACAGAATCATCGTCCACATACAATTCTCCTCATGATCAAAGACCACCCATTGCTTCAAATAATAGAAATAAAGTTCAGGTATTTCCAGATCATCACGTCCGAGTGAAGGGAGACTTTCAATCTTTCTTGCATAATCATAGCTTATAAACCCGATCACTCCTCCTTGAAAGTCCGGGAGATCTTTCCTTCTTTCCGTTCGAAGGGGCTCCATCCATTTCTCAAGCTGAATCAACGGATCTCCAAGTATGGTTTCAGTTCCGGATAGGTCTTGTATTTCCAACCCTTCCGGAACACTTTGTAAAATGACGTCAGGTCGTAGTCCGGCAACACTATATTGTCCACCCCGTCCACTTTCTAGCAAAATATGATGTGTCTCTTGCTGACTAAGCTGTTCGTATGCTGCAAAAAATTGCTCTTTAGTTGAATGGTTTTTATGAAAATATAGGTGCTGCACTGACCCCTCACACTCCTAATCTTTATCTCCCTTCATGATACATGAACTTTCGCATGGTTTCATCGTTAAAAAATTGAAATTCTTGACCAATCAACATAAAAAAACAGATCCTGAAATTCTTCAGGATCCGCAATCGTATTCTTATTCTTCGTCAAATTGATAAAGAGGGGTGCTTAGATAGCGTTCTCCGTTACTTGGGATGATGGCGAGTACTTTTTTACCCTTACCTAACTCCTTCGCCACTTCAAGGGCTGCATAGATGGCTGCACCGGAGGAAATACCACCCAGGATCCCTTCTTCCTTCGCCGCTCTTCTTGCATAGTCAAAAGCTGAATCTTTATCCACCTGAATAATATGGTCATATACTTCCGTGTTCAGAATATCCGGAATGAATCCCGCACCGATTCCCTGGATTTTGTGAGGGCCAGGTTTTCCTCCCGACAACACAGGGGAATCCGATGGTTCGACGGCATATAGTTCAACGGATGGGTAATGCTTTTTCAGGACTTCTCCCACTCCTGTTATCGTCCCACCTGTACCGATACCGGCAATGAAGGCATCCAGTTGATCGCCCATTTGCTCTACGATCTCAGGACCCGTTGTTTCCCGATGGACTTTAGGGTTGGCCTCATTTTTAAATTGTTGCGGCATGAAGTAGCCTTTCTCTTTCGCTAATTCTTCTGCTTTACGTATGGCTCCTCCCATTCCTTCAGCACCTGGTGTCAATACCAATTCTGCACCATACGCGCGCAGCAGATTCCGTCGTTCCATACTCATCGTGTCCGGCATGACGAGTAACGAGCGGTACCCTTTAGCCGCAGCGACCATGGCCAAGCCGATGCCCGTGTTTCCACTCGTCGGTTCCACAATCGTATCTCCCGGTTTAATCGTTCCTGCCGCTTCGCCTGCTTCGATCATCGCTAGGGCAATGCGATCCTTTACAGAACTGCCCGGATTCATATATTCTAATTTCAAATAAACATCCGCACTGTTTTCATCAACTAATCGATTGAGTTTTACCACTGGAGTTTGACCTATTAATTCTGAAATTGAATTGGCTATCCTCACCGTTCATCACTCCTAATTCCAAGTAAATTTGTTGGTTTTAATAAAATGTAACAATATTCAATAAATTTGTCAACGATATTGCTTTCCTTTCCGAAGGCTCCCATTTACCTCAAGCCACCGGTCCCCTTACTCTATCACTCACCTACATTTATATGCACATGACACTTATCCTATGTTTCGTTGAAACGGAAAGAACTATGTAAAAGGAGCTGACCAATTGTAGGTCAGCTCCCCCTTTTATTCATGCTTACCGTAAAACCAATCGACTTTCATTTCATCCCAAAAGGATTCCGGTTTCAGAGGCGTTTCAACTTGTTCCAAAGCAATCTGTCTGCGAATTTGTGATTTTACATCTTTATACGCAAAATGCCTTTCCTTCAGGATGTCGTCTACATAATAGATGACATACCCTTCATCCTGTTGAATCGGAGACGTCCATTCACCTTGTGACAGAGGTTCCACTTCACCTTTCGCTTCATCAGAAAGAATATCCCCCTCAAGTGGAACATACCCTATGTCTCCTCCTAAATGTGCGCTTTGCTCATCAATTGAGCGCTCAATGGCGAGCGCTTCAAAATTTGACCCGGCATCCAGTTCTTCAATTACCTGCTCTACTTCGGTACGATCCGCTACCTTCAGCTGTTTAAGCTTGTACATTTTAGGGATGGAATATTGATCCTCATTTTGGGTGTAGAATTTCTCCAACTCTTTTTCAGGAATTTGAACATCCTTCGTAATAAGCTCTTCCAACAATAACTCAGATCTAATTTGCTTCTTTAACGTCTCTTCATCCTCGAAATTCTCTTCGTCATACGCATTATACACGGATTGGATCAGATAATATTCTTGCTCTACTTCTTTATTCGACACATCAATATCATATTTCTCTGCTAATTGTTCAATCACCTTTTGATTGATCAGTGCCCGAAGCTCTTCTTTACCATGCTGCTGTTCAAGTGAATACAACCAATCCTCCCGGGTTACGGACTCACCGCCAACCGATGCCACGACTTCCGGTGTACCGACTTTACCTGAAGACCAGTTCCACACAAGTGTGATCAGGTTGGTGACAAGGAGCACCCCGATGATACCCATGAGTACAGATCGTTTAATTCTCATTTCTCCCAATCTCCCTGGACGTGATTTATTACTCTGCGCTTGATTTCAGTTCTTCTAATTCCTCTTTAGAAAACACATACACTTCATTACAGAAGTGGCAGCTTGCTTCCGCACTGCCATCTTCATCGATCATTTCCTGGATTTCCTGCTCGCCTAAGCTGATGATGGCATTTGAAAAGCGATCTTTGCTGCATTGGCACTTAAATTCCACCGGCATCGTTTCCAGTACTTTGACTTCCCCTTCTCCCAGTACTTCTTCCAATACCTCTTCAGGCGTAAGCCCTTTTTCAATCAATTTCGAGATTGGAGGAATTTTAGCCAGGCGTTCTTCAATCTTCGTAATCGTTGCATCGTCTGTTCCAGGCATAAGCTGCAGGATGAATCCTCCTGCTGCAAGGATAGTATTATCGGGATTCACCAGGACACCCACCCCTACGGAAGAAGGCACTTGTTCGGATGTTACGAAATAATACGTGAAGTCTTCTCCAAGCTCCCCAGAAACGATCGGAACCTGACCTGAGAAATGATCCCTCATTCCTATATCTTTGACAATCGATAAAGTTCCGGTCGTACCAACCGCACGGGCGACATCAAGCTTTCCGTGCTCGTTCAAATCGAAGTGCACATGAGGATTGGTCACGTACCCTCTCACTTGCCCCTTTGCATTACTATCCACCAGGATGGCACCGATCGGGCCGCCACCTTCTACTTTGATCGTTAATTTATTATCACCTTTCAGCATAGCGCCCATCATGACACCGGCACTGATGCTCCGGCCCAGCGCTGCTGATGCAGTCGGCCATGTATCATGTCTTCGTTGCGCCTCTCCTACTGTATCCGTGCTTTTCACTGCATAAGCACGGACCTGCCCGTCATAGGCTAATGCTTTCACTAAATAGTCGCTCATGGTTGAAGCTCCTTTCTTCTCAGCTCATATTTCTCTTGTAGATTAATTTCAGCCCTTTTAATGTCAGGAATGGGTCTACGACATCGATGCTATTGGATTCTTTCGATATCAGTGTTGCTAATCCTCCCGTCGCAATGACCGTTGGTTCTTTCTTACTTTGTGCTTTCATTCTTTGAACGATACCCTCTACTTGTCCAACATACCCATAAAGGATACCCGCCTGCATGGCTGTAACGGTATTCTTTCCGATGATCTGCTCTGGACGTGCAATTTCAATCCTTGGCAGTTTGGCCGCCTTCGAGTAAAGGGCTTCCGTTGATATGCCTATTCCCGGTGCGATCGCACCACCCATATATTGTCGTTCCTCATTGATATAGCAATACGTTGTGGCTGTTCCAAAGTCAACGATGATGAGAGGTCCACCATATTCATGTATGCCAGCGACAGCATTCACAATTCGGTCCGCTCCGACTTCCCTTGGATTTTCATACATAATATTTAAACCAGTCTTGATCCCTGGACCAACAACCAGTGGAGTGATATGAAAATACTTCTCACACATACGTTCTAAACTAAACATGATTGGAGGAACAACGGAAGAAATAATAATCCCGTCAATCTCTTCAAACGTCAGATTCACATGCTCAAACAGATTCTTTACAAGCATCCCGAACTCATCTTCCGTTTTATGTCGATTCGTTTCAGCTCTCCAATGATATTTTAAGTGGTCATTTTCATACACACCAAACACGATATTGGTATTCCCTACATCCATTACAAAAATCAATATCCTCACCTACTAAGCCAATTGTTTTCACACTGCCAACATCATACCATAATTTATTTAGAATAGGTACAAAAGCGCAAGGGCTTTGCACAGAGGCGACAAGCATAAGATGAACATGACTAAAAGGCGGGTTTTTGCCTTTTGGGCATGTTTAGCTTATGACCTCGAGCCTCTAAGCCCTGGAGCTGGATGAAACAAAAGCGGAACCGGCTTGGCCAGATCCGACAAGCATAAGATGAATGGGCAGGAAAGGCGGTTTTTTGGGCCCAGTGAACCATGACAACCCCTGTGTCAGCAGAATCCAGCCGTTTTCTGGAATAATCCAGCGGAAATACTTCTTTATTCAGCCAGAATCGCTGAAAATCCAGCCGATTCAAAGAAAGATCCGGCCGAAACAGAACATAATCCAGCCGTTAAACAATATTTCCCAAATCAACAAAATATCTAATCCAAACTCTGCCCGGCACAATACAAAAAAGATGCACCCACGAATGGATGCATCCTTCTTTATTTACGTGCGATCAGAATTAGTATCGTCTTCCTTAGAAGCCGTGTCTTCTTCAATCACGTTCTCTTCATTTTTCTTTTGGATATTCACCTTCACGTCACCGTTATCCTGGTCGGATTCATATGTGCGTTCCGGCAGTTTGCCGTGATCCATTAAAGACTTGATCTGAGCGGCATCCAATGTTTCGACATCTAATAATGTTTTGGCGATGAGTTCAAGCTTGTCGCGATTCTCAGTAAGGATTCGCTTCGCTCTCTCATAGCTGTCTTTGATTAGACGCTGCATTTCTAAGTCAATTTCATAAGCGATGGCATCTGAATAGTTTTGTTCACTATTGATGTCACGGCCCAGGAATACTTGACCACCTTGTGATTGACCGAACTGAAGCGGTCCGAGTTTATCACTCATACCGTATTCAGTGACCATTTTACGGGCAATTCCAGTTGCACGTTGGAAGTCATTGTGTGCACCGGTGGAAACATCACCGAAGATGATTTCCTCTGCCACACGACCACCGAGTAAGCCGGTGATCTTATCAAGAAGCTCAGGCTTCGTCATAAAGTAACGATCTTCTTTAGGAAGCATAACGGCATAACCGCCTGCTTGGCCACGAGGAACGATGGTCACCTTATGTACCATGTCTGCTTCATCAAGGACTAACCCGATCACGGTGTGACCCGCTTCGTGGAATGCCACAATTTTACGTTCTTTTTCAGAAATGACGCGGCTCTTCTTGGCAGGACCTGCAATGACACGGTCCGTTGCTTCATCGATATCGCGCATATCAATTTTCTTCTTATCTTCTCGTGCTGCAACAAGTGCTGCTTCGTTCAGAAGATTTTCTAAATCGGCACCGGAGAAGCCAGGTGTTCTCATCGCAATCGCCTTTAGATCCACTGAATCATCAAGCGGTTTATTATGAGAATGTACTTTAAGAACAGCTTCACGGCCTTTTAAGTCAGGACGATCTACTGTAATTTGACGGTCGAAACGTCCTGGACGCAATAATGCTGGATCCAGAATGTCAGGTCGGTTCGTTGCAGCGACGATGATGATTCCTTCGTTCGCGCCGAAACCGTCCATTTCAACAAGTAACTGGTTCAGGGTTTGTTCACGCTCATCGTGACCTCCGCCCAAGCCTGCTCCACGTTGACGACCGACTGCATCAATCTCATCAATGAAGATGATACATGGTGCATTCTTCTTCGCGTTTTCAAATAAGTCACGTACACGAGACGCACCGACACCGACAAACATTTCAACGAAGTCGGAACCACTGATCGAGAAGAAAGGAACTCCCGCTTCTCCAGCGACTGCTCGTGCAAGTAGGGTTTTACCTGTACCTGGAGGTCCCACTAGAAGGACACCCTTTGGAATACGGGCACCCACTTCGGAGAACTTGCGTGGATCCTTAAGGAATTCCACTACCTCTACAAGCTCTTGCTTTTCCTCGTCCGCTCCGGCTACATCTTTAAAGCGGACTTTCTTCTTCTCTTCACTGTAAAGCTTAGCCTTACTCTTACCGAAGTTCATGACACGGCTTCCGCCGCCCTGAGCCTGGTTAAGTAAGAAGAAGAACAGAATGAAGATGATGACAAACGGAATGATGGTCGTGAAGAAAGATACCCAGCCGCTTGTTTCCTTGGCCTGTAAAACTTCCACATCGATGCCCTGCTCTGACGCAGCCGCATTGATCTTATCCATCAGTTTTCCATCTGTGGTAAGGACATAAGTCAAGAAGTACTCTCCTTCTTTAGCGCCTTCCATCTGTCCTTTTACTTCATAAACACCTCTGCCAGGTTGAATTGAAAAAGAAGAAACGTCTCCGTCTTCAAGGTTATTAATAAATGTACTGTACTCGATATTTTTGGTTGGCTCGTTGTTGTTGCTGAAATAACTCACCACACCTATGATCACTAAAAAGACCAGTAAATAGAATATGGTGTTTCGAAAGATCCGGTTCATCCCTTACCTCCTCCCACGGGTAAACAAACTAAGTAAAATAGTATCATAGAAAATCATGGCATTACAACAAATTGCACTTACAAGATTCCTCTTTAGAATATACTTATTCTCCTGTTGTATACACTCTTGGTTTTAAAACACCGATATACGGCAGATTACGATATCTCTCAGCGTAATCAAGGCCATATCCGACCACGAATTCGTCAGGAACGATAAAGCCTACGTAGTCTGCTTTGATGTCTGCTTTACGGCCGCTTGGCTTGTCTAGCAGAGTGACAATGCTGATGGATTTCGCTTTACGATAACGGAAAAGCTCAACCAGATAGCTTAATGTTAATCCGCTGTCGATGATATCTTCAATGATGAGGATATCACGGCCTTCCACTTTCGTATCTAAATCTTTCACAATCTTTACTTCTCCTGAAGAGACAGTAGAGTTCCCGTAACTGGATACATCCATGAAATCCATTTCCATATGTGTATCCATACGCTTGCAAAGGTCAGCCATGAATGGCATTGCACCTTTTAACACACCTATTGCCAAAGGAAAGCGGTCTTGATATTCCTCTGTTAATTGTGCACCCAACACTTTAATCTTTTCTTGAAGTTCTTCTTCTGAAATTAACACTTTCTCAATATCTTGGTTTAACAATGTTCAACTGCCTCCTAGAAGATGATTGCTTGTAAATTGTAGTACTAAACTATTCTCTTGCTCTTCTCCCAAATCGTAAATGGACTTTTTCATTCCCGGAACCCATAGTATATGGTTTTCTGCATCCACTACTATCGGCCATTCATCACGAAGATGTGCAGGGATTTTTTGGTCGATGAAGAGGGCTTTTAGCTTCTTAGAGCCTTCCATTCCCTTCACTTTCATTCGATCCTTACTTCTTCTCGTACGCACGTATAGCGGTAGGGACACTGTGCTTGGATCAAGATAGATCACATCACCGGCCCGGTCCAGAACGGGCGGGGAAGAATAGAGAAGGAACTGATATCCACCTTGGATGTCCAGCCTGTTGTTAACCTGAAGCTCATAACAGTATGGAACCTCGGTTAAGGCTAAATCCCCAAAGTGAAAATAGCATGTATGATACGCACGCGTTACCTTTAGCCCCTTTGGTAAATCTAAGCTGGCATTCGGCGTTTTTCCTTTTAAAATACCCAATACATCGTAAATATGTATAGACGATAAGGAAGATGGTCTTAGTTTGTAAAGATAGTTTAATATTAGATTAATCCCTCTTCTTTGTAAAGGCTGAGCCATCGCAAGAAAACCATCGATATGTAAAGTCGAGTAATCCCCGGTGTTATTCCATACCTTATTCAACTTTTCCCTTGTTAATTCCTCTAAGTATGCCTCATCTTCTGTCAATTCTTCACTAAATCGTTGGAATTGGAGATGTACATGGGGGTTTTCCTGTTTCAAGAACGGAAGGATCCTCTTTCTAAACCGGTTCCTCGTATAATCTTCCTTTTCATTACTTGGATCTCTTCTCGGAATGAGACCATGTGTTTCACAATACCTTTCGATCTCCTCTTTTGTCACTGAAAGAAGCGGTCGGATGATCTCACCACCGGCAAATGGTCGCTTTACCGGTATACCAGCCCTGCCCGCACCGGATGCTCCCCTTGTCAATTTCATCAGGATGGTTTCCACCTGATCATCCCCGTGGTGACCGAGAGCCAATTTGGTAGCAGATACCTCTTCCATGACCTCTTTTAAAAACCCATAACGGATCTGACGTGCCTTATCTTGCAGGCTGCCATTTGTCCGCTCGATTTCCGTTGAAACATCTACCCTTTCTCCGTGAAAAGGGATGTGACGACGGTTGCAGAATTCCCTGACAAACAGAAGCTCCTGAAAGGACTCTTCGCCCCTGAACATATGATCAAGATGGGCCGCTTCTACATCTACTCCCAGTTCAACCTTGTTCTCATCAAGAAAGTGGAGCAGTGCTAAGGAATCGGGTCCGCCTGACACAGCCACTACGATGCGGTCTCCCTTTTCAATCAGCTGATGTTCGCGTATGAAACGTTTTGTTGTATCCTCAAACATTGTGATCCTCTTCCTCAAACCATTTTCCCCATTGTATCAATTTATTCTGCATTCTCACACTGATATGCTACAACAATTCTCCATAAATATACAAAACATACAGAAGTGACACAATGATGACAACAAGGACGGTTTCCAGGAAATGACCGGTCTTTTTACTCCTTTGGTTCTGATATCTGCTGGTGTGGGCAGAAGAGGGTCTTGCAGTGGAGTGATTAGGGACCGGCCTCTGCGCTTTCGGCTTCGGCTGCTGCGTTGCTTGGACATGGGATAGTCCGTGCAAGAGGCTCTCCCTCATTTCATTGGCGGATAGAAATTTCCCTTCCAATGCATCCTGGATCGTTCCTGCAAACCTTTTTAATTGGTCCCTGGAATCGATCGCCTTCCTCAGTTGTTTCATATTCCCCTCGGGAGCCTTCGTGAAACGCGTTGGATACGCGAGGTTGATGAGAATCATCCCTACGGAGAAAAGATCATAAGACGGCTCTGCCTTCCTTGATCCCCCTATCCAATATCCTCTATCAAAAAACTCCGTAAACTCCTTTATGGCACGGCCATTGATGGTGGTACCACCAACATCGATACAGCGAATACGGTAAGGAGGACCCGTCACGATCAAATTTTCCGGCTTTAAATCCCCGAACACCCATCCTTCTTTATGAATGCGTTCCAGATCTGAAAGAAGCTGGGCAATGAGGACACCTGTCCAGGAAAACCCCTTGGACTGCACAAATGAGAGCAGGTCGGTCCCCTGTATATATTCCATTACATAAAAGTGGATTTTTTGACCCCTGACCTCCCAATCATCCACATCAAGAAGCTTTGGCCCAAGGGGTGAGCCTTGGACCTTTGAGAAAGCTTTTAATACATTGACTTCTGAAGTGATCGAGACATTACTGTCACTCATCTTTAACGCCTGGTACCCTGCTGACCCTTGCACCAGATATACCATCCCATTGGCACCATAGCCCAGTTCCTTCACAATGGTATAAATATGCTTGTACCATTTACCTCTTATAACTGTTCCAGGGGGGAAACTAAATGGTTTCTTCGAAGTATTGTTCATCATCGCCACGAGAGAGCAATCCCCTTAATGAACGTTTTTTCTTAAAGTGTGTAATGGCCTCTGAAATCGCCGGTCCTGTTGGAGTGATCCCACCTGGAGACAGTTTAGAGAAAATACTTGTCAATGTTTCAAGCTTCGGTGTCCAATCCAGCAATTTTTCGACATCTTGTCGTTTCCCGGGAAATACAAAGACAGAAAACTTATTATCCCCCATCCTTGCATTCAAGCTTAACGATAGGTCCAATAAGGCTTCCTTGACTGTCGGAAGCTTATGTTTCATACTTGCAGACGTATCGACAAGAATCAACACTTCCATATCAACGGATTCACCGAGTTCATCGACTACTTCCATGACCTCTCCACGCTGTTCGGGAGGAAGCTCCTCCATGGAAGCGGATTTCCCAAGAATTTGTTTCAACTCTTTATTTACAACCCCCTGCAACGTCTGTGTCATCGCTTTGCGCGTGACCATCTGTACCGTTTGAGAAAGTTGTTGAGCATATACGATCTGGCTCACTCCACCCCCCGATAGAGCAATCCCTTCAATTTCCTGCATTCCATTATCATCTATGACATCATTGTCCATCACACCGATCACATTGACCGAAATCCCCTGCTCCTTGGCAAGGGCCGCCATTGCAATCGGGTCTTCTCCTTGATTCGAGCAACCATCCGTAATTAAAAGAATTTGACGAAGTGTACCTGGCTTCATCAGACTCCCCTCCTCATTCTAAAGTTGATATCATCTTCGCCGAATCAGGAGGGAATTATACTCTAGTTAACTATTTTTATAGGGCATACTCCAGCCTATGAAATTTTATCTTTCGTTTTCGCTTTATGCATCGGGATGGAGGACCACTTCGGTATATTATGTTTGATTTTCGACACCACAATGGTCATATCATCTTCTATTAAACCGGAACTCGACCGGATGACCTCCTCCATCAGAATGTCCGCCACTTCCTGTGGATCCTCGGTTTCAAGCTCCTTTATCTTCCTCTTCATCCACAGATCATAATTTTCTACATGTTTCGGTCCTTCAAATGCACCGTCACTCATCATGATGAGAAGATCTCCTGCCTTCAACTGCTCTGACACCACATCCACATCGAAATCCTGCTGAAGCATCCCCATCGGTAAATTACTGGCTTCCACCTTGAGGATCTTATCCCCACGCTTGATGAAACTTGGGGTCGAACCGATTTTCAAAAAACGTGATGAGGCATTCTGCAGATCGATCATGGCTAAATCCAGTGTAGAAAAAATTTCATCATTCGTCCTGAGGGACAAGATCGAGTTGATGGACTTGATTGCCACCTGTTCTTCAATTCCGGACTCCAATATCTTTTTCAATAATCTCAGTGTCTCATTGCTCTCATAATGGGCTCTTTCACCGTTGCCCATCCCGTCACTGATGGCAACTGCATATTTCCCCCTTCCTAATTCAATCATCGAATAACTGTCCCCTGAAACAAGGCCGCCTCCTTTCGCTGCATGGGAAGCCCCCGTATCGACGACAAACTTCTTGGCGGATTGAAAGGTGACATGACATTGACCATTCGGAAATTGGGCGCATTCCTCCTTCTGGACGACGATATTTTCTCCTAATATATCGGATAGCATCGGGGCAATGAGCTTTTCACCCTGACCATGCCCACCGCAATAAGGCATGGTGATATCGATATCGACATTCCCCTGTTCCAGATTATAGATTTCAATATTTTCAATTTCGATTCCAAACTCTCCTATACTCGTCAGGATCTGCTCTTCCTGAATATGATGATTTTCCCTTTCTCTTTGGATTTCTTTCGCAAAGTTCCCCATCACCTCCGAGACCCCGAGCAGCTGGTCAGCCACAAGCTTCCTGCTTTCCTGAACCTGCTTCTTCAATTTCAGGTTTGCCTGATAGAAAGTCAGCTCCTGATAGATTGTGTCCTTCAACTTCTTCTCCCTGGTACAATGCTTCTCCACTTCCCTTGCCAGTCTCGGGGAAAGTGGGACCCTTCCCTGGTCGTACTCGGTCATCACATCTTTCATAAGATTATAAGTTTTATCAAAATTGCGCGCCCAGCACTGATCTTTCTTAAAGCAGGTTTGACACGTCTTCTCCGTTACATTGCTGAGAAAATAATCAAATTCTTTATCTTCCTCCTCTTCAAACCGGTCTTCTATTTGTTGAAAACTGTTCGATAAAGCCTGGAAGACCGACGAGAACTGAGTGACCCGATGAGCGGTCACATCCCTGACCCGGCGCATGTACCCTTGTTGATCCTGCTGATATTCAGCCGTTCCGGGTATATGTCTCGCAATTTTAGACGTCAAACTTTGCGGGGTTAAAAAGAGGAGTAAGATCGCTACTCCCGATTCATAAAGTGTTTTCGTAATGACCGTATCTGTATCCCCGTACATTCCCATCAATAATGTAGCGATTAACAAACCGATTGCCGCTCCAAATTTCTTTCCTTCTTTCATGAGGCCGCCCAGAAGTCCGGAAAAAGCAAGCAAGCTCATTTGATAAAAGCTTGAAACATTGGCCAAGCTGAAGACAAGACCGGTTACCACCCCTACCGTTGAACCCATCGTGGCCCCTGCAATAAAGGAGAACAGCAGCACCAGATATCTTGATAGCACATGTTCCACAGATAAATTGTACACAGACCAACCGATTGTCCCCGTCAGGATGGAGGCCAGGAGAATGATCAAGCTGACCACTTCTTCGGTCTTCAACGACTTCCTTCGCCGCTGAACAGTCACAAGTGGTACACTCTGGATGAAAATATAGGTTAATAGAAACGCGAGGCTTGCTTCTATTGCCGCCATCACCCCGTTATAAATGGTGAGGGCTTGTCCTTGTTGAATATAATCAAAGCCCAGTTTGGCAGCCATGACCGTAAAGAATACATAGAAAGCAACAGCCCTCACATTATTCTTATGGTATTTCTGCGATAGCCGAAAAGCTAACAGGAATATTACCGCACTTCCGAACGTATAACTGATAGTAGGAATGGATAAGGTAAGCGCTCCTGCCAATAGCCCGATCAGTGCAATCGGCGATTTCTCTCTCCGAATGATATAAACAGAGGCAAAGAACGGCAGGGCAAATGGTGACAAATGTGAAAGGATTAAAGCTCTCCCGAGTAGAAATCCAATGACGAATAAGGCAATCCCCTTTTCTACAAATAACCATTCGAGCTTCGAATAAACGGACCGGATCCCCTTGGATAGTTCCAATTTCGTGTGTTCAATGTCAACGTTCTGAACAGGTTCGATGATCGACTGATCGACTTTCCCCATGTATGAAACACTCCCCATTTCTTTTTTGTTCAGTATAAATGGTACGAGCTTAAAACTTTGTCAAAATGAGGGAATGCATACCAAGAATGTTTCGACGACTTTCTATTGATTCCGGTAAAATATTCAGAATATTCACGAGGGATCTTCTAATAATTCCTTGTTTTTTCTTTTCAAATCCTTGTGTTACTATGCTTAAGGGAAATCTGACAAATTCTTTACAATCGTATATTGACAAGATAATTCTTTCTAGGTATCATAGATTTTGTGCCAAAAAGGTATAGATTGATATGGCGGTGTAGCTCAGCTGGCTAGAGCGTACGGTTCATACCCGTGAGGTCGGGGGTTCGATCCCCTCCGCCGCTACCATATTATATCGGCCCGTTGGTCAAGCGGTTAAGACACCGCCCTTTCACGGCGGTAACACGGGTTCGAATCCCGTACGGGTCATAAAAAAACGACTATCATGATGATAGTCGTTTTTATTTTGCTCTTTTCGCCATTCAAGTTCTTTCTAAAGATACTACCTCTTCGATCTGCTCTTGATGGTGTTTATCATGACCGATGAAGTCTTCAAAAAATTCTTCCAGGGTAAAATGTTGATCCCCCACTTTGAATGCTTGCAGGAAGTCATTCTCCGAAAGGTTTTTCACATAGGCTATGATTTGATCCCGTGTTCTGATCCCTTCTTCAACCAAGTCTTCCTGTTTTACCACTCGGTGCGCATATTCTTCAGCTTCTCCATTAAATTCTTTAAAATCCGGGAAAGGAGTAAGCTCTGCTCCTTCCACGACATATGGAAGAATCTCTTGTAAGGAATATTGATCCCATTTAATGATATGGGAAACATTTGCCGCAATCGACCACTTTCCCGTTTCCATCGGTTGAAGCCATTCCTCTTTGTTTATCGACTTCAATTCATTCAGCCACATCTTAAACGATTCATGATGATCGATAATTTGTTCTTTTTTCATACATCCTGCCTCCACTAAATGATATATATTAACTATTCGGTAAAGGATGACGAATTTCCTGTATGGGTCTTTAATCAAAATAAAAGCCCTCTTTCAGAGACAATAAAAAAACAGGCACACTCATCATCATGAGTATGCCTGTTTTCCGTTCACAACCTGCTATATGGGTTAATAGACAGCAAGTTAACCTTTTTTCGCCCCTTTTCCACCACGACGAGACTCAGTGTTTTTCTTTAAAGATGATAAACGATCTTCACTGTCTTTTAAGAAACGTGCCATCTTTTGTTCAAAACTCTCTTTCGTACGAGTGTCGTTCGGTTTGTTATTACTACGCGGGCGCTGAGGACGCTGAGGGCGCTGCGGGCGTTGTGGTTGATCTTTCGCTTTACGGATGGATAAACCGATCTTTCCATCTTTCTCAACATTAATAACTTTAACTGTTACTTCGTCGCCGACTTTAAGGTGTTCGTTAATATCCTTAACATAGTTGTCTGCAACTTCACTAATGTGAACTAAACCTGTTGAACCTTCCGATAATTCCACGAACGCTCCAAAATTTGTAATACCTGTTACCTTACCCTGTAACTTGCTGCCTACTTCGATTGACATAAAAGAAATGCTCCTCCTTAAAATTATAAAAGATAAACCTTACTATATATTATAGCCAATTAAAAAAAAGAGTGTCAATAAGACACCTCTTCTTCTTTCTCTTTATCTGAGTCAGGTATGTTGAAAATAATTTCACCTTCATCTGATAAAAAGTAATCCCGGCGCGCCAGTTTGGCTATATATTCATCATCGTTAAGCTTCACAATCTCTTCTTCGAGTGCTGATTGCTTATCTTTCAGGTGTTCCAACTTTTTTTCCAATTGTGCTTTTTCCGTTTGTTTATCTTCTAAGACCTGGGCTCTGGAAATGAGGGTCGAGATTAAAAATCCACTAATTGCCAACACTAACACAAAGAAAACTGCTAATCGACGGACCAAACGCTTTTTTCTCTTAGATGAAGATTTATGCATATGCTCCTGATGACGGACATATTCATTTTCCATTGGTGTCACGTTCTTTCTCATTCCCATACCTCCTTTACAATATGGAGTGGCAAAGCCTTAAGCTCTATTCTTTATCTTTAGGTTTCCTTTTAAACTTATCTACCACTCTATATACTTTTTTGATATATGCGTTAAAAATTCCTGCCATTTTATTATATAACTTCTCGACTCTTTTTGTAAGATTTTTCGGCAATAAATTCCAAATACCCTTTAATATCCACCATATAGGTGTGATTATGAGCTTTATCGCCCATTGCATCACCTTCAAGATTACCTTTAAAAGGAATAATATGACGGATAAGAGCCCTTTTCCTACAGATAATACAATCGTGATCAGAAGCACTATCATCCATTTTATCGGTGAATAAATCAACTTTTTCACCATTTTCACACCGAAATTATACAGGGAGATGAAAAAGTGGATCAGACGTTCAAGAAAAGCAAGATAAAGCTGTTTAATCAAAGCCTGATACCCTGCAAAGCCACACAGCAATGCAATGAAAATATAAAAACGGATTTCACCGAAATTAACAACGAATAAGATATAAAAGATCGCCAGTGCCTGTAAAACCCAAAACAAGATGTCATTAATGAATACAAACCACCGTTTTCTCTCGGATCGGTTTAAGAACCGGGAGTACGTGTCGAGGGCCGCACCAAATAATGCCCCCATGCCGATCATGGAGAGCATGGTATAGAACTGGGTGGAGAGGGTCATCGAAACAGCTTGCTAAAGAAGCCTTTAGCCTTCTCCCCACTTTGTTCATCCAGGTAAACGAGATCGAACACCTTTCCTTTTATCGAGACGATGCCTTTATCCACGTCCAGATTCTTCATTTGAAGATTCTGTCCCCTGACAGAGAGGAATCCCATCACCGTTTCAAGGAGAAACTCTTCGTTATCGAAGCTCTCCACTTGCTTCACGCCTGTGATGTCCAGAAGCTTGCGCCCCCTCATCATCACGTCATGTTCCTGAAACGTCGTTTTATCTTTGTTTCCATCATAATATTGATTCATATCCATCCCTCACATTCCCATAGTACAAGCTTTGTAACTATGTTTATGTGTTTGGGGGAAAATTAGAACCAATTTACATACCTAGAGCTATGTATCCTTTACTCCGCTTCCTCGACTCTTTCTTCTGAGAGGACGGAATAAAGTCCGCTTGCTTCTTCTTTTTTGGTTGTTTCCAGAAGCCTTTCTATCTTTACCCTCATTATCCTCTGACCAAACCTTACGCTTAATTCGTCCCCCACCTTTACATTGGAGCTCGCTTTTGCCTGCAGGCCGTTCACCGTGATTCGTCCCTGATCGGCAATTTCTTTCGCCAAGGTTCTTCTTTTGATCAGTCTTGATACTTTCAGGAATTTATCTAATCTCATGGATACCATTGTATATCTCCCCTTATTCGATATTCATCTTTTTCGCTTCGTTCCAGAATTGATCCAACTCTTCCAGCGAATAGTCCTCAAAGCTCTTTCCGGATTTTTCAACCTGTTCTTCCACATAAGAAAAACGGCGGTAGAATTTCGTGTTCGTCATGGCTAAAGCTTCCTCAGGGTAAATCTTATAAAATCTGGCCACGTTGATAAGAGCGAATAACACATCTCCAAATTCTTTTTTCATGCTATTTTCACTATTATTCTCGACTTCACTTTCAAATTCCTTTAATTCTTCCCATACTTTCTCCCAGGCACCTTTAGGGTCTGCCCAATCAAAGCCCACTTTCGCAGCTTTTTTCTGATATTCAAACGCCTTCATGAGAGCCGGCATACCTTTTGCTACGTTCTTAAGCATTGGTTCCCTATCGTCCTGTTTTTCACGTTTCTTGATTTCGTCCCAGTTTGCTTTCACCTGTTCCGTGTTTTCCACTTGGACGCTTCCGAATACATGAGGATGCCTCCGGACCATCTTGGAAGCAAGGCCTTCAATCACTTCCTCCATGGTGAACATGCCTTCATCTTCGCCTATTTGAGCATGGAGCATGATCTGAAGAAGGACATCGCCCAGCTCTTCGATCATATGATCAATATCTTCTTCCTCGATAGCTTCTAATAACTCATACGTTTCTTCAATAAGGTATTTTTTCAGGGAGTGATGAGTTTGTTCTTTGTCCCACGGACACCCATTTGGACCCCGGAGCGTCGAAATGATCTCTCTTAATGTGGCATATTGCTTAAAGGAGGACTCCATTTCTTTCACTGCAGGAATGTATAAACTGGTCAGATTGCTCAGATGGGCCACCCGGTCAAGCTCCACCAGTGGAATCCGCTCCACTTTCTCTTCACTGCTCCCTGCAGCCGTTACAAGCATGACTTCATAATCATATGGATAGAGCTCCATCAGAGTGAGTTTCACCTCAGAAGCAATGAAGGCATCATATACTTGTCCGATGATGAGCTGCTGTTTCATATGAATATCTTGAAGCTTTAAGCTGGTCCCATCAAGGAGCTGGAACCCATCAATCGGATCCGCTCCGACAGAAGCAAACAGGGCATCAATAAAGCTCTGTCCCCCGCCGATCTCAACGTGGATCTTTCCTTCACCGTGAAGATCCAGTAGCATTTGGACAGCCTTTTCAGCGACCAAAGGGTGACCGGGAACGGCGTATACAAGTGAATGCCGCTCTGATGCGGCCACCAGTTCACGGACAATCTCTTCATATACGAGATCAAACTGATCATGTTTTTCATATACAGCGTCAAACGATTGAAACGTCACCCCTTCTGACAGTAAATCCTTTACGACGGGATGCCGATCCGTCCTCAAGTAAAGATGTGAGCTGCTTTTAATACGTCTATATACTCCAAGGGGAAGCTGTTCTAAATCTCCTGCCCCTAACCCGACTATCGTTATGGTATTCATGTTAATCTCCTCGCTACTTATTATTCGGCTGAACCTTATCCATCAGCCACGTCCATTTGCTCCCAAAAGGCAAGAAACTGATGTCTTCCCTTGAGAGGACATTCCCTCTTAATAGCACGACCAGAAAGATGGCGCCCCCAATCCCTACTCCACCTAATGAAAAGAGGATGGAAAGTGGACGATCAGGCATTCCTTTGTCTAAAAGTGTATCATAAATCTGCAATAATCCCTGTAAACCAATCGTCATGGCTGCACCGCTCATCAACAATGTTTTATAAAAAGAGAAGGTGAAAAAACGGATGGGAAACAGCTTTCGTAAATAACTCAGCATCATGATGGCCGTTATGCTTAAAGAGCCTACCGTAGATATGGATGCACCCATGATCCCCATGATCGGGATCAGCAAGGCATTGCCAAGATATTTTACAAAAATGCCTGTTACAATGCAGAATGCAGGGAAATAAATCTTCCCGATGCCTTGAAAAATACCGGCAAATGTCAAGATAAGACAGCTAAAGAATATCGACAGGCAGAATACAGCGATGACCTTTGAACCAAGGGCATTTTCAAATAGCATCGTGTTCGTCGGCACCATGATGTTAATGATCCCGAGAGTCGCAGCAAACCCGATGGTAATGCTTATTTTAAGGGCCAGCTGGCTGTATTCCCTCACTAAATCCTCTTTTCTTTTCAGATAGGCATTGGTGACGAGTGGAACAATGGTCAGTGAGATGGATGTAGCCACAACCGTTCCGAGCTGGACAAAAGGCTGTCCCCGGTCATAAATCCCTTTCCACGTTTTCGCACTTACTTCTTCCATCCCAGAGGATAGAAGTAGGGAATATACGTTCAGTGAATCAACAAATTGAAGTAAGACGAGCAGCATCGCACTGACGCAGATGGCCGTACCATTCTTTAATAACCGGGACCAGATTTGTATATATCCGACAGGCAGAGAAAAGTATTTTCGTGAAAACAGCTTTTCCTTCCGCGCAGTCAGAAACGACAAAAGCACCAATAAGCCACCGAGACCACCGGTGATGGATCCGAACAGCGCACCGTTTCCTGTCATATACAAAGAGTACCCTTGAGATACCAAAATGGTTGAAAATAGAAGAATCGTCCCCACCCTGATGGTTTGTTCCGTTACCTGAGAAACCGCCGTGGGTACCATATCTTCTTTTCCTTGATAATATCCCCTTATGATAGATAGGGGTGCTAACAAAAGGAAGGACAATGAAATCATTTGAAGCAACGGCTTAAGCTTTGGGTCTCCCATCCACCGGGCGATCACCCCTGAACCGAAGTAGACAAGCAGGAACCAGGCCACACCGACGATACAGAGGAACAGGAAGGAGGTAACGGCCACATTCTTTGCACCTTCTTCATCATCTTCCTCCAGTTTCTCCGCTACCATTTTCGAAATGATGACAGGGAATCCATAGGTGGATAACGCGATGGCGATTCCGTAAAATGGATACACCTGCTGATATATATAAAATCCGATATCTCCAACAATGTTCTGAAACGGCACCCGATAGACAGCACTTAGTATTTTCGTTACCAATGCTGCGATCGTCAATACCATTGCACCTTTCAAAAATCGATTGGAAGAGTACTTCTTACCCAACCCGTTTTCCTGCCTTTCCTTACCACTATTTCGAAGCGTGAATCGATCAGCTTATGAAAAATCATATATGTACTGGTCATTTTACCATATTGATCCGGCTATGTTCTAAGATGGCTGATTGGAGGCAAAAAAAAGAAGAGCGGCTTTTATGCCACTCCTTTACGTTATGACTCCATTTGTCTTGCTAAAAAGCCAGCTGCCGTTTCTACTGCCTTTTGTTCCACTTCACCTACTGTACGTTCCTTTGAGAAAATCGCAACGGCACCAATCGGATCTCCATTTGCGACAATCGGAGCGATCGTATAGGAAGCAAGATCTTCACCGTGTCCTTCGACAAGCTCAGCTTGTCCCTGTTGAGTGTGTAATAGAGACGTGCGGTCATCCATTACTTTCTCGATCAGCTCACTGATGTTCTTATTTAAATACTCTTTCTTCGAAGCGCCGGAGATGGCAATGACTGCATCCCGATCACAAATCAATACGGCACTTCCCAAACTGTCGTACAATGCTTCGCCGTATTCCTTAGCAAAGTCACCAAGTTCACTGATTGGGGAATATTTCTTTAAGATGACTTCTCCGTCACGATCAACGAAGATTTCAAGAGGATCTCCCTCGCGAATCCTTAATGTCCTGCGAATTTCTTTCGGAATAACGACACGCCCTAAATCATCAATACGACGAACAATACCAGTTGCTTTCATCTATAGTTGCCTCACTTTCATCAGATGATTTTATTTGGCAATGTACCCATCTCTGGATGAATACTTTACCATTGTTGAGTTTAGTATCTTACAACTTAGAAGTTCTATACACATTCAGTTATTTTTTCTGTAATTTCACTAAAATTCTAATGCAGGTATCTTTTTCCATTGTTGGCAGCTGCATAAATACTAATACCCTTATCATAGTAGAGTGAAACAATCCGCGCGTTTACATTTTGGTTACATTATTATAACGAAGGGAAGAAATGCCACTGGTTTTGTATCGATATCGTTAAATGCTTACACGTTTTCTTCTACTTTTACTGCTTCATCCAGATGCTTGATGATGTCGTAGGCCATGTTGAACCATTTGGACGCTTCAAGTCGTGCTGTGTTGATGGATATTTTAAGCTTGGAGCCTTCCATTCCAAGTCCGACGGCACGGCCGTGTTTGTTGCAAAGGTTAAATACTTTGGAACCGTCGATCTTCGCCGTTCCTTCCGGTGACATGAAGATATTCACCGTTTTCTTATCCTGCTTGATGGATTCAAGATCCGTATTCTTTGCGTATATTTTCATTTCTGAGATCAGGAATAGATAACCCACCTCTTCAGGATACTCCCCGAACCGGTCCAGGATTTCTTCTTCCAGCTCTTCGATTTCAGGAAGGGAAGATAGGGAGCGGAACCGTTTATACATCTCGATTTTTTGATGACCATCTTTAATATAATCATCCGGAATATAAGCATCGATTTCTATATCGACCTCAAAGCTCGATTCAGGCTGCTTCGGGAGATCCCCTTTTCGTTCTTCGATGGCTTCTTTGAGCATTTGGGAATACAGATCGAATCCCACAGAGTCAATAAATCCGTGCTGCTGTGCCCCGAGGAGATTTCCCGCACCGCGGATCGTCAAGTCACGCATGGCGATTTTGAATCCCGATCCAAGCTCCGTGAATTCTTTAATTGCCTGCAGTCGTTTCTCTGCCACTTCCGTGAGGACCTTGTCTTTACGATAGGTGAAATAGGCATAGGCCACCCTGTTCGAACGTCCTACACGTCCTCTTAGTTGGTAAAGTTGCGATAAGCCCATACGATCTGCATCAAAGACAATCAACGTGTTCACATTCGGGATATCGACACCTGTTTCAATAATCGTCGTGGTAACCAGAACATCGTATTCGCCTGCAAGGAAGCTTAATATGACGGCTTCAAGTTCATTTTCACTCATCTGACCGTGAGCGTAGGCAATACGGGCATCGGGGACTAGCATGGATATTTCATCGGCTTTCCTTTCGATATCTTCCACGCGATTATAGAGGAAATACACCTGACCGTTACGTGCCATTTCCCTTTCGATCGCTTCTTTAATCAAGGCCCCATTGTACTCCATCACATAGGTCTGGACCGGGAATCGATTCTCCGGTGGTGTTTCGATGACCGATAAATCCCTTACCCCAAGCATCGACATATGCAACGTCCGGGGAATCGGTGTTGCCGTCAGGGTCAGTACATCGATATTGGTTTTTAACTGTTTGATCTTCTCTTTATGTGTGACACCGAACCTTTGTTCTTCATCGATGATCAACAGTCCCAAATCCCGGTATTGAATGTCTTTTGACAGGAGTCGATGGGTCCCCACCACAATATCAACCGTGCCGCTATTAAGACCTTTCGTTGTCTCCTGCTGCTGTTTCCTGGTTCGGAAACGGCTCAATAACCCGATTTCCACAGGAAAGTCCTGAAACCGTTCTTTGATCGTTTCATAATGTTGTTGAGCAAGAATGGTAGTAGGGACAAGGATGGCTACCTGTTTTCCATCAGCAATCGCCTTAAAGGCTGCCCGAATCGCAACCTCGGTCTTTCCGTATCCCACGTCCCCGCATAGTAACCGGTCCATCGGACGTTCTCTTTCCATATCGTGTTTGATTTCGGTCACAGAACGGAGCTGGTCATCTGTTTCTTCATATGGGAAGGCCATTTCAAAATCTCTTTGCATCTCCCCATCAGGAGAAAAGGCATACCCTTTTGCCGCTTCCCTTTCAGCATAGAGCTTGATGAGATCATCCGCTATATCCTGTACAGAAGATTGAACCTTAGACTTGACCTTCTTCCATTCACTTCCGCCCAGCTTATACAGCTTCGGATCTTTATGCTCTGAAGCAACGTACTTTTGTACCAGTTCGATTTGATCGACCGGGACATAAAGTTTGTCATTCCCCTGGTATTTCACATGAAGATAGTCTTTATGGACGCCATTGATCTCCAATGTTTCAATCCCCAGGAATTTACCGATCCCGTGGTTCACATGAACGACATGATCCCCAACTTTCAGCTCGGAATAGCTTTTGATTCTCTCTGCATTCGAAAGCTTCTGCCTTCTCGGCTTCTTCTGAGTCTTCTTATTGAATAGTTCTTCTTCTGTGATAACGGCAATCTTCTGAAGTGGGAGCTCAAACCCGCTTGTCAGGCTTCCATTGATCATTTGGACTTTACCAGGTAACAGCTTATCTCCATCTTCCACAAAGGCAATCTCGATTTTATAATCATCCAGTACTCTTTGCAGCTTCTTGACCCGTTCTTGATCCGGTCCCAATAACACAACGGTATAGTTTCCTTTTTTCCAGCGATCCAGTTCTGCCTTCAATACGTTCATCTGCCCATGGAAATTCTGCATGGGTTTCGTAGACACATTAAAGATGTTCTGGGGGCTGGTATTGGCAATTTGACGAAGGAACAAAGAGAAATACACCTTCGGAAGCTTCGTCCTGTTAACCAGCGTCGAAAAAGCATGAGAGACCGCTACGTCATGAATGATCTGTCCTTCTTGAAGGAGGGAAGTATACCACTCCGCTTCCTCTTTCTCGAGTGACTCACTCATTTCCTGTACGCGACTGAACTCATCAAAGAACAGAACCCCATCATTAGGTAAATAATCTAGCAAACTACTAGGATTCTCATACGCCAGTGATAAGTATTTGAAGATCTGCTCAGGCACCTGCCCATTTTCAAGCTGATCCACCTCATGCCCTATGTACTCTGTCATCTTCTCCTTGACGGCTGCAGATTTTACCTTCTTTAAGCTGGTGGACAATCCGGCATTTATTTCCTTAATGAGCCTTTCCATGTTCTCATATTTCAACAAGACCTCTGTGGCAGGGCCTATTTCCATTTCATTCAGTTTATCGATGGAACGCTGGTCTTCAGCAGAAAATATGCGGATAGAATCGATTTCGGTATCGAATAATTCGATTCGTACAGGATTTTGGGATGTTAAAGGGAAAATATCTACAATTCCCCCGCGCAGGCTGAATTCCCCTGGTGTGCTGACCATCCCTGTACGCTGATACCCCATCTGCACCAATTGATTCAATACTTCATCCAAGTCGATATCTTCACCCATCTGAAAACGGATCTGGTTTGTTGCCCACATCGATGGAGGAGGAAGGATTTTCCGCAAACCTGCGACCGGAACGATGTAGATACCCTTGTGATGTTTTGAAAGTTTATTCAATACCTCGATCCGCTGAGCCCTCAGCTCCGGACTCGCCACGCTTAACTCAGCTGCGATTAACTCATTAGCAGAATATAAATATACCTCATCCTCTGATACAAACTGAATGAGATCGTCATAGACTTTCTGAGCTTGAAATAAATTATGTGTGACCACTATAGTGGATTTATTCGTTTGCAGATACACATCTGCAATATACGCCGTCCTCGATGAACCGGACAATCCTGCAACAAGTTGTTCAGACAGTCCTTCCTCCACTCCGGCGATGATGGACTGGATTTCTTCACTTTGATGGACCTGTTTTAAAATACCTTTCAAGTGTACGCTCCTCCCCTTGAACCCTTTTATAGCTAAGTGCAAACAGAAAAATGCTTTGGCTCGCAACCAAAGCGTTCTTACTGAATGATATGATCTAATTCATGATAGCCTGGATTCCTTTCCAGACTCTCCTGACAATCTTCACAGATCGTCTTTACCTGGATGTCCCCGTTGTCCTGGTACTGAACCATATGTAACCGCTCTTCATCCGTCAGCATGTGAATCCCCAGCTGCTCTGAATGCACGGATACGTTTGAAAGGGTCCCTACATTTGTGCCGCAATGTCGACACTGATAATGGATCGCCATCTCTTTCCCTCCATACACATTTATATGGTTAGTATGAACCTGATAGAAGGGAGTTATTCAATGTTGGCGGTGAAAGGACCCGGGGAATTCAGTATATGAATCAATTAGTTAAATTTATTCATCACTTCAAGAAATGGCTTATCCAACCATGTCTCACATGCTTCCACGCTTGATATAATGGCTTTATCCAGTTCCGGATGCTCTTCCTTTGAGAATTTCCCCAAGACATAGTCAGGAACACTCATCCCATTGGTCGGACGGTCGATGCCTACCCGCAGACGGTTGAACTGCTGGGAACCTAAGTGAGCAATGGTCGATTTAATGCCATTATGCCCCCCGGCGCTTCCCTTTTGCCTTAATCGTAATTTCCCTACCGGCAAGTCAAGGTCATCATATATGACAAGTAAATCCTCATCATCAATTTCAAAATAATCCATTAGGGGGACAATGCTCTCCCCGGATAAATTCATATACGTAAGCGGTTTTAACAGGACGACTTTTTCACCTTTGTGATGGTATGTTCCATAAACCCCTTTAAACTTAGATTGATTCAGTGAAACACCCAAGCGATCGGCTAACGCATCTATAATTATGAATCCAATATTGTGTCTCGTTTTTTCATACTGTGATCCCGGATTCCCGAGTCCCACGATTAACTTCATCTCTAACACCTCTTCTGACCTTATACATCTAGAATAACGTAAAAAGCGCAACCTGCAAAAGGTTACGCGAAAAAATCAGTGATTTTTATTATTCTTGTGATTCACTTTCTTCACTGGCTTCTGATTCTCTTCCTTCTTCGTTATCAGGTGTGCCGGCTTCCTGCTCTTCCCCACTGTCGATTTCTTCTTCTTGTCTTGGAGCAAGGATCGAAGCAATCGTGCGGTCATCCTCTTCATTCAAGGTAACGCTGTACTTGCTACGTATATCACTGATCGTTACCGTTTCCCCGACTTGAAGCTCTGTAACATCCACTTCGATGGATTCAGGAATATCATTCGGCTTGGCAGTAACGGATACCTCATGCAATGGCTGCTGCATGACGCCGCCGTCCTTCACTCCTGCCGCTTCTCCTACAAGCTCAATACGTACATCGGCATCAATCTCCTCTGACATATTCACAGCAAGGAAATCAACGTGTGTAACAGCATCCTTCAGGTGATCCTGCTGGTAGTCACTTAAAATGACGTTTTGCTTTTTGCCATCTACGTTCAAGGAAATAATTCCGTTTCTTCCTACTTCGCGTATCGTTTTAATAAATGTTATGGAATCTACCATGATGGGTGTATTGTCTGCCTTGTAGCCGTAGACAACTCCAGGGATATTCCCCTCATGTCTCAGCTTTGTTAATGAAGATCGTTTAAAATCTTTCCTCGTATTTGCTTTCAATTCTGTTGCCATGTCTAATCCAACACCTTCCCTAATCTTTTATGTTAGTTAAAGTTCTATATATAGTAATTACCCCAATCCTATTTGAAATAAACATAGAAAACCCAATTAATCCCGTCTTAACGGGTGGGCGAGTGTTGACACATGAGGGTTTTGCGGGGACTGAGCGAGGTACATATACAAAAAGAAGAGCCCGTCCCATGTGAAGGAGAGGCTCTTCTTTCTATGCACAAACTACATATATTAATTCTTAATCAAAAAGTGTGCTGACAGACTGCTGTTCGTAGATCCGGATGATCGCTTCACTGATCAGGGGAGCCACAGACAGGGATTTCACTTTACTGATCATTTTCTCTTCGCCAAGTGGAATCGAATTTGTTACAACCAGCTCTTTAATATTAGAGTTTTGGATACGCTCGATGGCAGGACCGGAAAGAACCGGATGCGTACAGCATGCAAACACTTCTTTTGCTCCGTTTTCTACTAACGCATTGGCTGCAAGTGTGATCGTACCGGCAGTATCGATGATATCATCGATCAAGATCGCGATTTTCCCATCGATGTTACCAACGATATTCATAACCTCTGCCACATTTGGCTTCGGACGACGCTTATCAATGATCGCGATTGGAGCTTTCAGACGCTCTGCAAGCTTACGAGCTCTTGTCACCCCTCCATGGTCAGGAGATACAATGACAAGATCTTCAGTATTGAATCCTCTTTCCTCAAAGTAATCCGCTAAGATCGGCACACCCATCAGGTGATCGATCAGGATATCAAAGAAACCTTGAATTTGAGGAGCATGCAGGTCCAACGTGATGACACGTGTAGCACCGGCTGTTTCCAGTAGATTTGCCACCAATTTAGCGGTGATCGGCTCACGCGCTCTTGCTTTACGGTCTTGACGGGCATAACCATAATAAGGCATCACGATGTTAATCGTCTTGGCAGAAGCACGCTTCAACGCATCTACCATGATGAGAAGTTCCATCAGGTTTTCATTTACGGGCTGGCAAGTAGATTGAATGACGAATACGTCACAACCACGGATACTTTCTTCGATGTTGATCTGGATTTCACCGTCGCTAAAACGTTTAACAGACGATTTCCCTAATTCCACACCTACTTCATCAGCGATTTCCTTTGCGAGATGGTAGTTTGAATTAAGAGAGAAAATTTTCAATTTGGAATTAATATAAGAGTTTGGCATTGTGGACCTCCAATTATTTCTTATGATTTAGATTTTGAACATAATTTTCTTTGTTTACTTGACGAGCCCTAGCAATCGATAGAGACTCACCTGGAACGTCTTCGGTGATTGTAGAACCAGCGGCAATATATGCCCCTTTCCCTACATTGACAGGTGCAACCAGATTTGAATTACAGCCGACAAATACACCATCTTCTATCTTCGTCAGGTGCTTGTTCTTCCCATCATAGTTCACGGTAATAGATCCACACCCGATATTGACGTCGCGACCAACCTCAGCATCACCAATATAGCTTAGGTGTGAGGCCTTACTCGCTTTACCAAATGTCGCTTTCTTGATCTCGACAAAATTACCGATCTTCACTTCATCTTCAATAGTGGAAGCGGGGCGAATATGGGCAAATGGCCCGATTTGAACATCCGAACCAATCGAGCTGTCATGGGCGACAGACTGCTTCACTGCCGTCCGGTCTCCGATCTGACAGTCCTTCACTTCTGAGTTCGGACCGATTAAGGCGTCTTCACCAATTGCTGTATTTCCCTTCAGAACGGTTCCAGGCAGGATAACCGTATCCCTTCCAATTGTCACATCCGCATCGATATACGTATTGTTCGGATCTTTAATTGTTACGCCGTTACGCATATGGTACTCATTGATGCGCTTTTTCATTGTAATCTCCGCTTGAGAAAGGGCCACACGATCATTGACACCAAGCGTCTCATCGAAGTCACTTGTTTGATACGCACTCACGATTTCACCTTCGGATTGAAGGATCTCAATGACATCCGGAAGGTAGTACTCACCTTGTACATTATCATTCGACACCTTCTTCAATGCGTCGAATAACGCTTTATTATCAAAACAATATGTTCCTGTGTTGATTTCCTTAACGCTTCTTTCTGCTTCCGTCGCGTCCTTATGTTCCACAATGCGCTCAACTAACCCATCCTGGTTACGGATAATTCGTCCGTATCCATCTGGGGATTCTGTATGACCTGTCAAAATGGTCGCTTTGGCGCCCTGACCCTCATGGTGCTTCACCAATGCTTCCATCGTCTCTCCTTTAATGAGCGGTGTATCACCACACACTACTAAAGTCGTACCCTCCAAGTCACCCAGGACATCTTCCGACTGCATAACGGCATGTGCCGTTCCTAATTGCTCAGCCTGAAGAGCGAACTCACTCTTACCTTCTAAATGCGACTTCACAAGCTCGGCACCATGACCGATGATCGTGACAGTCTTCTCTATATGTAGTGTTGAAATTTGGTCGACCACATGTTCCACCATCGGCTTGCCACACACTGGATGAAGAACTTTATAAAGCTTTGACTTCATTCTCGTCCCTTGTCCGGCAGCTAATATAACGGCATATCGATTTGTCATTTTTGGTCCTCCAATAACCTTTTTATCCATAACGAATATATCCTAAAAACTTTATCATTTCAAGGATTCATATAAAAGTACATATATTTGTCATTAGAAAAGCGGAGGCGGCTTGGTCAGAGGCGACAAGCATAAGATGAATGGGCCATGAAGGCGCTCTTTGCCTTCTTGGTCCATTTAGCTTATGACCTCGAGCCTCTAGCCGCCGAAGCTGGACATGGAGAAAAGCGGAAGGGGCTGCTCTGGGGCGACAAGCTTAAGACGAGTAACCCGGAAAGGCGCCCACCAAAACCCATGTCGAATTTTCTTTACCTCAAAAATACAAAAATTCTATCTTTTAAGGTTTCAACTCTTTATTTGCTTGGGTATACAAAAAACGTAAGAACCGCAGGACTCTATAGACAAAAAAAAAGAGCCTTACAAAAGTAGGCTCTTGATGCTATAAATCTTAATTAGGAAGCCCCAGCTTCTTCTAACTCAACTTCTTCCAGCTCTCCTAAACGATGATACTCAGCTAAAACGGCATCTTGGATCTTACCGCGAGTACCCGAATTGATTGGATGAGCAATATCACGGAATTCTCCATCTGGAGTCCGCTTACTTGGCATTGCTACAAATAAGCCATTGTTCCCATCAATAACGCGAATGTCATGAACAACAAATTCATTATCCAGCGTAATAGATGCGATAGCTCTCATGCGACCGTCGGTGTTTACTCGGCGTAATCTTACGTCTGTTACTTCCATTCTGTTCACCACCTTTTTCCCTAGATGAAATCTACTGTATGTATTCAACGAATTTAATAGATATTCCTTCTTAAATTGTAAAATTTTTTGAAAAATTTTATTTTTCTCATCTTTTTTCTGTTTCATTTGAACTACACTTCCATTTTGGTACAAAAAAACACCCGTGAATATTACTTCACGAGTGCAATTACTTCTATTTCAACCTGTGCATCTTTAGGTAAGCGGGCTACTTCTACACAAGAACGGGCAGGCTTATGAGTACTGAAATATTCCCCATATACTTCATTGATCGTTCCAAAATCATTCATATCTTTAATGAAAACCGTTGCTTTGACTACCGTTTCCAATGATGCACCGGCTTCCGATAGCACGGCTTGTAGATTGCGAAAGACTTGATGTGTCTGATCCGCAACATCACCTTCAATCATCGTCCCCTCGGATGTTAATGGGATTTGACCTGAACTGTAAAACAGGTTATTCACGACAATGCCTTGCGAATATGGACCAATTGCTGCTGGTGCTTCCTTAGTAGACACTACACGCATGCTAAACGCCTCCCCTTATGGTAGAAATGTTAGATTGGATTCAAAATAATTTCCTTCTTTTAACGAAATCTGCTTATCCTTTTCATTGACATCGGATAATTTTAACAATGATACATAATCATCCACCAGTCGACCGTCCAGGCTGTTGGATTCAACCAATACCCCAATTCCGGACAAAGTAGCAGAAAACTCTTCCAGCAGGTTCTTCATTCCATTGATGGTTCCCCCTGCTTTCATGAAATCATCGACAACCAATACTTTAGAACCTTCCTTCAGGCTTCTCTTTGAAAGCACCATGGATTGGATTCTCTTCGATGAACCCGAAACATAATTGATGCTTACAGTCGACCCCTCGGTGACACGGCTGTCGCGTCTGACAATGACAACGGGAACATTCAAGTAAGAAGCAATCGCATTAGCAATCGGTATCCCTTTTGTCGCCACTGTCATGATGACATCGATATCTTTCTCTGCAAAAGCAGATGCCAGCAATTTCCCGACACTCTTCATGAGCTGAGGATTCCCAAGGAGGTCCGTCATGTATAGGTACCCGCCTGGTAAAAGGCGATCGGAGCTTTCCAGATGGAGACATAACTCTTCGATCATTTCTTTCGCTTCCTGACTGTTCACCTTTGGAACATATTTTACTCCACCTGCAGCCCCGGGAACCGTTTGAACCGTACCGACACCCCGTCCTTCAAATGTTTCCTTCACAATCGTCAAATCTTCGCTGATGGAAGATTTGGCAGAACCGTACCGTTCCGAGAAAAAAGTCAAAGGCACAAGTTGATGGGGCCGTTCTAATAAATAGTGCGTCATATCAATCAATCGTTCGCTGCGCTTAAACTTCACCAAAGAAACCTCCTAAATCCGAATATTATAAAGTAAATATATCATTAATATACGGATTTCGGCAAGGGTTCTTAATCTCCAAGCATTCGCACCGCAAATACCTGGTCACAAAAGCCTCTTAAACCATTGTAGATTCGATGGAGCCTTGATTCATATTGCACCAATCCATATACTGTAGGACCGCTTCCGCTCATCAGAACGGCGTCGGCGCCAAAACGCTCCATTTGATCTTTGATCTGGGACACCTCTGGATGCATATCCAATGTAACCGATTCAAGAACATTCCCAAGATTGGAGCAAATATCATGATAATTCCCATGTTCCAAGGCAGAAACCATTGCCTTTGTATTCGGATGTGTCATATTTTTCAGATCTAAATTTTTATATACATCCGCTGTTGAAACACCTATTGTCGGTTTTGCAAGAATAACCCAACAGTTCGGAGGAGCAGGAAGATGTTTGATTTTCTCTCCCCTGCCCGACGCTAAAGAGGTACCTCCGTAAACACAAAAAGATACATCGGAACCAATTTCTGCACCAAGCTCTGCAAGCTCGTCCATACTCAGGCCTAAATCCCATAAACGATTCAAACCTTTTAACGTCGCAGCTGCATCACTGCTCCCCCCTGCTAAGCCTGCGGCGACAGGAATCACTTTATCGATGGAAATGGCTACACCCTTCTTAATGTTCATTTTCTCTTTAAGGAGCTGTGCAGCTTGATAAGCAAGATTCCTTCCATCGTCCGGTACAAATCGATTGTGCGAAAGAATTTTGATCGTGTCATCTGAAAGATTCGTGAGTTCAATTCTATCCGCTAAATCGATTGTCGTCATAACCATCTCAACTTCATGGTAACCATCTGAACGTTTATGTAAAACATCAAGTGATAGGTTAATTTTTGCCGGCGCCTTCACTAATAACCTCATATCATCACCTTCTTACCAATACTCTTTTTTATATTGTATCATACACTTCATTATAGGGAGTGTTAACTTCTTAACATACTCATACAAGTATGTTATTTTATCACGTAAAGTAATGATAGAAAAGGCAGTCTGATGTTAAACGAAACAAAGGCCGCCCAAAAGCATGACACTTTGAGACGGCCCTTTACATATGGTACGTATAAAAGATGTAATCCAATTGTGTAATAAGAGTTAGTTTGGCTGGCTTTCTGAGAGTTGCCGACTTGCGCGCTCAACTGCGCGTTTCACCATATTCCCAGCGTCACGGGACGAGATCCCGCCCCAACCATCCTTCTGAACAACATCGTAAAATCCTAATTCCTGAGCGATTTCTTCTTTTAATTGATCAGACATAATTCCTCTTCTTCTACTCATTGTCTACCTCCTTCAAAATGCACCACATGTTTAGTATGTGTATAGGAGGTCAAAAAATGATGAAAGATATTATGTAAAACATGTATGTTTAAACAAATAAAAAAGCAGCAAACAATTGTCTACTGCTGGCTAAAGATGATATTTCCTGTTGCTTCATCATAAAATGTTAATTGAACTGTCTCAGTGAGAACATCTGCATAGCTGTAAGAAACTCGTTCGAACGCATTCTCTTCTTGATCCAGTTGAACCACGAATACAGAAGGATACGTTTCGGCTAGAACACCTGAACGCTCAATTGTTTTTCGACGTCCACCGTTTGCTTTAAGCATTAAACGTTTCCCCAGATTAGAATCAAGGGATCTTTTAATGTCGGCTAATGTTTTTGGCATTTCGCTTCCACCTCACTGTTATTAAATATAACACATTATGTAATTTTAGTCAAATAAATTTATTATTTTAACAAGAATCATGAACACCTGTCAATATATTTTATTCAACAAAAAATACGTTTTTTCTACATCTCTAACATTCCCCATACAATGAAAAATTATGTAAACAAATTAAAGCGGAGGCGGCTTGGTCAGAGGCGACCAGCATAAGATGAATGGGCCATGAAGGCGTTTTTTGCCTTCTTGGCCCAATTTAGCTTATGACCTCGAGCCTCTAGCCGCCGGAGCTGGACAGGTGAGACCCCACAGGCGCAGCCGAGGAGGCTCACCGCCAGCCCCGCGGAAAGCGCACCTGTAGCGGAAATCAACCGCCACTCGCTATATTCAAAAGCAACAATGTATACGAAAAAAGCCTTTTAAAAGAACTTTGACCAGTCGTGACAATGAAGAAAAATTCAACACCTAACCAATATATGTCACATCAAAATGAAATAGACCTCGCATAAATTGCAAGGTCTTCAAAGGTTTTGTCGAACCTTTCTTATTCATCTTCCGTGATTTTGTATGGCATTCCTGTACGAAGGACACCTTTCGTTTCGATGCCACCCAATCCTTTGTCCCCCGTCAATGTATTACGGATGACATCCCACACATTCACCGAATCCTTAAACCCGGTAAAACATATCTTAGCCACAATATACACTGGATCCAGAGCATGGATATTGACTCTTGAAGGAGAACTTGCAAAGTTGGCTCCTGCATGGATCAGGGACTCAAAGTGGGATTGACAAGCACCTGCGAAGATCACAAGCTGATCCAGGTGAGGGGATTTACTGCGGGCTTCTCTTACTGCTTGAACAAAATATTTCGAATGTCGATAGGCGTTTATGTCAGCCTTTGCCCCTTTCGACTTGGAATAGGCATCATGACCTGTCAATACGATGATATTCGGTCTATATTTATCGATAAGGGGCCCGATTTGTTGAGGCATCTCTGTTTCGCTGCAGTGGACACCTTTTACCGGGACACCAATTTTCTCATAAAGATCTAAGCATTTTCTTAAATAACTGGGATCTCCATCAAGATGAAGCACTTTCCCCGGAACTTGGAAATAGTTGTAATCGTCTCGATAAGCGTTCGTCACCCTGTACTCCTGCTTATACTTAAGAAGCTCTATATCCTGTCGAAACAGATCTAAGGATTGTTCTTCCTTTGAACGAAACTCTTTCGTAATCCGATCCTGTTCCCTGGGGTCCATCTTCTTCAAATCATGAAAAGGAGCATCCGCTATCAATCGGAAATCTTCACCATACAGTACTGCCGTTTTATGACCATCTATCATGCGGATATCTATTACCCTGAATAAAATATCACAGTGATATGAAAGGCGACCTACGACATCATTGATTTCGATATTCACATCAGTCACTCCCATGGGCTAAACATTCGTTGAGAAATCAAAAAAGGAAATCAACAAGCCGAGGAGGATCAGCATATGCCCTACCCTTCTCCATCAAGTAAATATATATTCCCTGTGATAACCTATGCATCCCTGGAATATTAGGTGCCAATAAAATGGGATTGGGCTTAAAGTGTCCACGTAAACAAAAATGGCTAAACGCATCTTCGCGTTTAGCCATTTGGATTTTCATTTGAAATGTGGGTATAATGCATCGCTTAACGCACCGAATTCTTGTATCGTCAGTGTTTCCCCACGACGTGTAGGTTCCACCCCTGCTGTAGACAAAGCATTCAGGATCACGTCCTTTTTTTCTTTGCCTTGAGGAAGCTGACTTGTCAGGTTATTTAAGATCGTCTTTCTTCTCTGAGCAAAAGACGAGCGTGTAACGGTGAACAAGAAGTCTTCACTGATTACATCTACAGGAGGCTTCTCACGCTTCGTTAGACGGATGACGGCAGAGTCAACATTCGGTTGGGGCATAAAGACCGTCTTCGGAACAGTCATGACCATCTCAGCCTCTGTATAATACTGTATAGCAATCGAAAGGGATCCGTAAGCCTTTGTCCCTGGTTGGGCGGATATACGATCTCCCACTTCTTTTTGGAGCATGACACATATTCCCCTGATAGGGAGTCTCTCCATCAATAGCTTTAGAATGATAGGCGTTGTGACGTAATACGGAAGATTGGCCACGACCATAATATCGGCGAACCCTTCGAACTCTTTGTTAATAATCGCTTCGACATCCGCTTCCAGGATATCTTCATTGATGATTTTCACATTATCATAAGGTGATAAGGTATCGTCCAAGATTGGTATCAGCCGCTGATCGATTTCAAAGGCCACGACTTTCCCTGACGTGCGTGCAAGATGTTCTGTCAAGGCTCCGATGCCTGGTCCGATTTCAATGGCTGCTGTTTTCTCTGATAGACCTGCGTGTTCCGTTATGTTCCTTAGGATATTAGGGTCGATTAAAAAATTCTGACCCAGGCTTTTCTTAAACGAAAATCCATACTTGGCAAGGATTTCTTTCGTGCGTAGCGGTGTAGCAATATCTTTATGCATGTTCTTCCTCCTGAATGATTTCCATTAACGCTTGTGTAAACTCTTCTTTTTGAATATTGAACATCCGTAATCGTTTGTGGAGCTGTTTCCCATTAGTGTAGCCGATTCTCAGCTTCTCACCAAGTGCTACCCGCCGGTCCTTGGACTGAGGACTGCCGATCAAACCGGCATCGATTAGATCTTCTTTCGAAATGACTTCCTCCTGCTCAGTATCGAGTAAATGAGCTTCCCTTAAGGATTCCCGGATGACATCAGGGGTCGCATGTTCAACACCTATCCCCCTGCCCGACTTAGGCAGTGCGTCCTTCTTATGTACAAAGGCATGCTTACATCCCGGCACTGCTTCCGCCACAATCTTCCGGATTCGTTCTCCCGGATAATCCGGATCCGTAAATATGATAACGCCCCTTTTTTCCTGAGCGTGTCTGATTTTCTCTATTGTAGCAGGGGACACAGCAGAACCATTCGTCTCAATCGTATCCGCATCGACGGCGCGCTGAATCGCAACTGTATCATCTTTCCCTTCAACTACGATGATTTCTTTAATTTTCATAATTCCTCCAAAAAAGTTGAAACATTTCTTCTTTTCATTTCGTCTAATAAATGAAAACCTAAAGCTATTATAACGGTTTTAACCAAGAAATAAAAAAAAAGCAGGAAAACTCCCTGCTATTAGTTCAGTATTTTCACTTTGATGGTTTTTCTACCCCATCGATACGCGTCTGATTTGGATGAGAAGAATACATCGATCTTATTCCCTTTGATCGCTCCTCCTGTATCTGCGGCGACGGCATAGCCGTACCCTTCTACATAAACCTTTGAACCTAAAGGAATGATGGAAGGATCAACTGCAATCACTTTAACATTTGGATTGGCTTTTAAATTGATGCCTGTTGCCGTATGTCCGGAACATCCGTTACATGAAGCTGTGTATGCGGTTGAACTGACATAGAATTCCCTGCCTCCACTTGGAGCGGCTGAAGCTGAACTTGAGGATGAACTTCCCCGTGAAACCTGGGCCACTAAAACCTTTGTGCCGACATTGATGATTTTATCCTGGCTTTCTTCCACTACTTTTTCACTCAGCAATTTTCTGGAAACTTCTTTGCCATTCTCTTTTACAATTTCATACTTCTTTTCAATCTTTCCGTTTTTACCTTCTTGAACGACTTTTTCTTTCCCCTTGGAAAGGTCAGAATCTTTCTTGGAAATAACGGTGAAATTTTTTGTCTCTTCCACTACATCGGTGACTTTTTCAACTCGAACGACATTTACGACATCATTTGCTTTAACAACTTTGTCTAAACTTGGTTCAACACGGTCTGAATCTTTTAGTGTAATTCCTTGTTGCTTTAAAAAGTCAGCGACCGTAGTCGAAGTAGACCATACCTTTTGCCCTTTTCCACCGTTTACAAGCTTAAGTGAAAATGCGGTATCAATCTTTACATCCATGTTCCCTGTTACTTTTTCTGATAAGCCGGGTTGGACCTTATCATGTTCTCCTACTTGAATGTCATTTTCAGAGAGTAACTCTTTTACTGTATCTGCAGTCGTCCAGAATTTTTTCTCCTGGCCTCCTACTGTGATCCCTACCTGTTTTGCCGGTTCCCAAACAACATTCATATTATTTGAAACCTTCGTATTCCCCGAGGGGTACAAATAGTCTTCTGAGCGGGGTGAAATCTCTAATTCTTGTAATATATCCTGAATCGTGTTTGCATGCGTCCTAATCTCTTTTTGCTCGCCGTCTAAGGTCAATGCTACAGTGTTCTTCGATCCTTCATAAAAAAGAATTCCAAATACAGCTGCAGATGTTATCAATGTTCCAATTGTAACAATCCATTTCCTTCGACTCAAAGACTTGGAAAACAGGCTTTTCATGGCTTTAAAGTTCATGAAAAACGCCTCCTTTTCTCGGAGTGATTATATAGAGTTATCCAGTGACTGTCAACCCTTACTTCTTCTAACCTAATCTAGCAAAATATTACAACCCGGGGAACACAAAACATATTATGCAGAAAATGAAAGAAAAAGAAAAGAGAGAGTTATCGACACGTTTATCCTATGAAACAAGATTCCTATGTAGAACTATTTGTTTTCATTTCCTATTTGGACAAGCTCTCTCAATTCTCGACAAATGTTGATGTCAGTTTATGTTGAATAATTTCTTTGCATTTTCTGTTGTCATCTTCTCTACTTCTTCCAATGACACTTCTTTCAGTTCTGCTATTTGTTCTGCCACAAGCTTGACGTAAGCCGGTTCATTCCTCTTCCCTCTGTATGGATGAGGGGCCAGATAAGGGCAATCAGTCTCGATCAGAAGCTTTTCCAAAGGAATTTCCTTTGCTACTTCTTTTGGCTTCTTTGCATTTTTAAAGGTTACGGGACCTCCAAGGGAAATATAGAAATTCATATCTACACATTCCTGGGCAATTTCCGGACTTCCGCTGAAGCAGTGCATGATTCCACCGACTTCATCTGCTCCTTCTTCCCTCAGAATATCCACTATATCCTGTGTAGCATCACGGTTGTGTATAACGATCGGGAGTTTCACTTTCTTAGCTAATTGAATCTGTTTCCGAAATACTTCTTTTTGAACATCCTTCGGGGATTTATCCCAGTGATAGTCAAGCCCCATCTCCCCTATGGCCACTACTTTAGGGTGTCGGGAAAGCTCTTCTATCCAAACAAGATCTTCATCCTTCATATCAATTGCATCCACTGGGTGCCACCCAATCGCGGCATATAAGAAATCATACTGACCTATGAGCTCCATGGCGCGATCAATCGTTGGCCGGTCAAAACCGACGACCACCATATTTTCAACTCCAGCTTCTCTTGCTCTTGAAATTACCTCCTCCAGATCTTCGTCAAATTGTTCGGCATTCAGATGTACATGTGTATCAAATAGCATGTAAGACACTCCTTGTAATAAAGATAAGTTTAATATAAAAACGCATGACAAGCATCACATTCATGTAACATTCGTATTACATATTATGGTTACTATGGGTATTTTTTATTTAATCTGTTCCGTTTCCAGTCCGCTTTCATTCTACCATTTCAGATGGAGAACCAAAATAATCTGCTTCTTCCTCAATGAATAATTATTCCAACATAGTGAAAAAGAAATAGATCCCTACTATAGATAAATAATTAATTATTTCAATATAGCAAAGGGATGTTCCACGTGGAACATCCCTTTACCTTAAAACCATGTGAATGACTTATTTTACTTTTGTTCCATTAGGTAAAGATTGATCGATGGAAGCAAGAGACAATGTTCCATTTTCTTCTCCTGCAAGGATCATTCCTTGTGAAAGCTCCCCACGAAGTTTTACCGGTTTCAAGTTCGTCACACATATCACTTTTTTCCCTACCAGTTCATCTGGCTGATAGAACTTAGCAATCCCGGATACGACTTGACGTTTTTCAAACCCAAGGTCCAATTGCAGCTTTAGAAGCTTATCGGCTTTTTTAACCGGTTCCGCTCCAATAACCTCCGCTACGCGAAGCTCGACTTTCATGAAATCATTGATATCGATTTCCTCTGCTTCTTCCTTTACCGCTGTATCTTTCTTTTCTTCCTCAACCGGGGCTGAACCTTGCATTTTATCTTTAATAAAGCTTACTTCTTCTTGGAGTTCAAGACGCGGGAAAATCGGCTCTCCTTTTTTGACTACTTCGGTGCCTGTCGGAATGGTTCCAAATTGCTCCAAGCTTTCCCACGTATGCATTTTTTCATCATGTAGATTCAGCTGTTCAAAAATCTTCTTTGGAGTCCTTGTCAAGAATGGCTGCAATAAAACGGCTACCCTTCTTAAGGATTCTGCCAAATGACTCATGACACTGCCAAGCTCTTCTTTTTTGCTTTCATCTTTCGCAAGGGCCCAAGGCTGGGTTTCATCAATGTACTTATTCGTACGGCTGATTAACTGCCAAAGACTCGATAGGGCTACTGAAAACTCCATGTTCTCCATCGCATCTTCATACTTCTTGACGGTTTCATCATTCATAGCAAGGAGGGCTTGATCAAATTCCCCTTTAGAATCAACGTAAGCTGGAATGACACCATCAAAATATTTATTGATCATGGCTACTGTACGATTTAGCAGGTTGCCCAAGTCATTGGCCAGATCGAAATTGATTCTTTCTACAAATCCTTCCGGAGTGAAGACCCCGTCAGAGCCAAACGGCACTTCTCTTAACAAGTAGTAACGAAGGGAATCAAGACCATAACGATCAATGAGGGTTACGGGATCCACGACATTCCCTTTTGATTTGGACATCTTTCCATCTTTCATCAGAAGCCATCCATGAGCGAAAACCTTCTTCGGAAGGGGCAGGTCTAATGCCATCAGCATGATCGGCCAATAGATTGTATGGAAACGGACAATTTCTTTCCCTACGAGATGTACATCAGCCGGCCAATATTTTAAGTAGTTGGCATCATTTTCGCTTCCGTAACCTAAAGCGGTAATGTAGTTGGAGAGGGCATCGATCCAAACGTAGATCACGTGCTTAGGATCTCCTGGAACCTTCACTCCCCAGTCAAAGGTCGTACGGGACACGGCCAGGTCTTCCAATCCAGGCTTAATGAAATTATTCACCATCTCATTTTTACGTGACTCCGGCTGGATGAAGTCCGGATTCTCCTCATAATAAGCAAGAAGTCGATCGACGTATTTACTCATTTTAAAGAAATACGATTCTTCTTTTACTTTTTCAACCGGACGCCCACAATCAGGACAATTCCCGTTTTCTAATTGTCTTTCAGTAAAGAAGGACTCACATGGCGTACAGTACCATCCTTCGTACTGATCCAAGTAGATATCACCCTGCTCCACAAGCTGATTGAAGATCTTTTCGACAATATCCTTATGGCGCGTTTCCGTTGTCCGGATAAAGTCATCATAAGATATATCTAATTTCCCCCAAAGATCTTTAATTCCGCTCACAATGCCGTCTACATATGCTTGAGGAGTAATTCCCTCTTCCTGAGCTTTTCTTTGGATCTTCTGTCCATGTTCATCCGTTCCTGTAAGATACATGACATCAAATCCACGCATTCTCTTATAGCGGGCCATGGCATCACCTGCAACCGTGGTGTATGCATGTCCAATATGTAAATTTCCACTTGGATAATAAATCGGTGTTGTAATATAGAAGGTGTTCAACTTTTCTTCCACTTTTTATTCCTCCTCTTTTTCATTTACCCCCATAAAGCCAAAAAAGCCTCCGAATGGTTTATAGCGGTAAGTTTGTTATAAACATCCAATTAAAAGACACTTACCTATCATCTTAACCTCTTATCTCATCAAAATATACCTAAAATAAAGGGTTTCTGCAACTAAACAATGCTAATATTGAATTTTGTCGAAATGACACTTCGTTTCTGTCGAATTATGTCGAAAAAATAATTTGATGAATGAAAATTCGACAAAATCACCTTCTATTACTTTCTTTACAATAATATTTAATTGGTAATACAATATTTTACAATAAAGCGTAAAGCTTATTACAACAGTCTTTGAACATCCATTTTTTATTAATAATTTACAGATTTAATTATTGACGAGATTTACAATCGTTGGTATGATAGTATCAGTTAAAGAAATTTGTCGAATATTGACGAAATAGATAGAGATAAATCATATTTATTTGGAGGAGATTCTCAAATGAAGTCTACAGGTATTGTAAGAAAAGTTGATGAATTAGGTCGTGTCGTTATTCCAATCGAATTACGCCGTACATTAGGTATTGCTGAGAAAGATGCTTTGGAAATTTATGTGGATGATGAAAGAATCATCTTAAAGAAGTATAAGCCAAGCATGACTTGCCAAATTACTGGGGAAGTTTCTGATGATAACATCAAGCTTGCCAACGGTAAATTAGTTCTTAGCCGTGAAGGTGCAGATCAATTACTGAAAGAAATCCAGGAATCATTACAATCAAAATAATTTGTTGTTAACATATTAAAAGGCCTGAGTGACTGAACTCAGGCTTTTTTTCTTTTGCAAAACGGCTTTTATTCAACATGATAGGCTTGATACACTTCACGTTTCGGGAGGGATCGCTCTTTGGAAACGTGTTTGATGGCTTCTTTCGAAGACAGGCTTTTTTCATTTACATAGTGCTGAACATGCTCTTGAAGAGAGTAGCTGCTCCACCACTCTTCTTCCTGTACCTTCTCCATGGGGCCCGCCCCTTCGATCAAAAGGCAAAACTCTCCACGTACTTCCCCGTCATTTGCCCATTCCATGACCTCTTCAAGTGTCCCTCGGATGAATTCCTCGAATTTCTTTGTAAGTTCACGGCAGATAACGATTTGTCTGTTCCCCAAGGCTGTATACAATTCCTTTAATGTTTCCTTTAATCTGTGTGGAGACTCATAAAGGATAAATGTGTCTTCCAATGATTTGAGTGTTTCAAGCTCAGCCCTTTTATCTTTTTTCCCCCTATGTAAAAATCCATAGAAATAAAACGGCTGGGGACATAGGCCAGAAGCGATCAAAGCCGTAAGGGCAGCGTTCGCCCCGGGTAGTGGGATGACAGCAATATCGTGATCGATGGCTTCTTTCACCAGTTCATAACCTGGATCTGAAATCGAAGGCATTCCTGCATCACTTACAAGGGCAACGAGCTCTCCCCTTTCCATTCGTTCAATCAGCTTCTGCCCGCTTGTTTCTTTGTTATGCTCATGATAACTAATGATAGGCGTGTCAATCTCAAAATAATTGCACAGCTTTTTTGTATTTCTTGTATCTTCGGCTGCAATCACTGATGCCTCCTTCATCATACGGATGGCACGAAAGGTCATATCCTCTAAATTCCCTATCGGCGTAGGGACAAGATACAAGCTTCCTTTATCACTATCTTGAAAACTTTTTTGATGATTCATTGTAAAGCTCACCTCCTGCATTACGTTTGGGTATTTTCATTATGTCCAAATAGCATATCATGTACTTCTTTAGAGTACTCATTCTTTTCATCGTATACATATAATGGCGGAAGGATTTTTAGGTCTGGTTTCCCATCTTTTATTCCTTCTATTAATATGGTGTTGGCTTCTCTTCCCGGCTTCGGATAAACAAAGCGCAGGCGCTTTGGTTCAAGACGATGCTTCCTCATTAATGAGAGGATATCCATCAAGCGACCCGGGCGGTGAACGAAGGAAGCCTTCCCTCCCTGCTTCAACAGATAGCTTGAAGCTTTGATCGTATCCTCAAGGGTGCATAGGATTTCATGTCGGGCTATGGCATAATGCTCATTCACATTTCGCTTATCCCCTGGGGGCGTATTGAAATAGGGTGGATTACATGTCACAACGTCATAATGTGAATGATGAAGCAGTCGATTAATCTCCTTTACATCTCCCATTTTCATGGATATCTGGTCTTGGCGATCATTATACTCGATACTTCTTTGAGCCATATCAAACAATCGTTCCTGAATTTCCACACCCGTAATCTCTACATTGGTTCTGGCACTTAGTAATAAAGGAATGATACCATTACCAGAACACAAATCAACCACTTTCCCTCTATTAACCGGTAAATAGCTGAAATGGGCCAATAGGACAGCATCTGTAGAAAAGGAGAAAACAGATGGACTTTGAATAATCCTCATGTTTTCAGCCAATAAGTAATCCAAACGTTCATCTTCTTTTAACTGAACCATAGGTTTCCTCCATTTTTTCTTCTATTATATGTTGTTTCCGCTTTGGGACTTTTCAAGCCGCCTGCACTTTTCGATTGGCTGTTTTCATAAACATTGTTGCTTTTGGATGTAGCGAGTGGCTGTTGATTTCCGCTACAGGTGCTCGCTTTC
>NZ_JAXBLY010000028.1:0-42433 GCF_033963925.1 Rossellomorea sp. YZS02
GGTTAGAATGCCTGCCTGTCACGCAGGAGGTCGCGGGTTCGAGTCCCGTCCGGACCGCCATTTCTGTTCATTCAAACGAAACATTGTTTCGTTTTTTTTATTGTCTTTTTTCAGAACCTTTACTCTCATACCCCAAAAAGGGTAAACTACATATATACATTCTCCCTTAGGGTAACAAACGATCCTAAGGTTTTTTTATACTCTAAATGATGATTGAGGAGATTAACATGAATCAGTTCGAGGTTTTAACAAACAGCCCGGAAGAAACAGGCCGCTTTGCAGAGAAGCTGGCAGCACTATTAGAGCCAGGGGCTGTATTAACATTGGAAGGTGACCTTGGAGCGGGGAAGACAACGTTTACGAAAGGTCTTGCGAAGGGTCTTGGTGTCACGAAAACCGTGAACAGTCCCACCTTTACTATCATTAAAGAATATAAGGGGCATTTGCCTCTTTATCATATGGATGTATACAGGCTTGATGATTCCTTTGAAGATCTGGGATTCGACGAATACTTTGAAGGAGAAGGTGTGACGGTCGTCGAGTGGGCGCATCTCATACAGGATCAACTTCCGGAAGAGTTGTTGAGTCTGTCGATATACCGTGAAGGCGATTCTAAGAGAAGGATCGTGTTGAAGCCATATGGAGCCCGATATAGTGAATTGTGTAAGGAGATTGTGTCATGACGATATTAGCAATAGATACATCCAATTATCCGTTTGGGGTTGCCCTCATTCAGGAGGACAGAGTAATTGGAGAGTACATTACCTATATTAAAAAAAATCATTCTGTAAGAGCGATGCCTGCCATCGAGCAGTTATTGAAAGACTGTGGGATAGAGGCTAAGGAGCTAACGAAGATCGTCGTTGCAAACGGTCCAGGTTCCTATACGGGCGTACGGATTGGAGTCACATTGGCCAAGACTCTTGCATGGTCATTGAGTATCCCTCTTATACCGGTTTCAAGCCTCGCCACACTGGCTTCATCCGGAAGGTACTTTTCAGGATATATTGTTCCTTTGTTTGATGCAAGAAGAGGACAGGTATATACAGGACTCTATGAGTTTCAAGGAGACCAACTTGTTTGCAAGGAAGAGGATCGAAATGTGATGCTTGAGGAATGGGTCATAAAGTTAAAAGAGTTGGATAAAGATATATTATTCGTCGGGAATGATGTCTCCCTGCATGAAAATAAGATTCAGGAAGTACTGGGAAAACAGGCGAGAATCGCTCCGTTTGTCAGTCATAATCCACGCCCGTCCGAGCTTGCTTATATTGGAATGGGTCTTAAAGAAACGACGGCTCATGAAGTGCTCCCTAATTATATTAGGATGGCAGAAGCCGAAGTGAAGTGGCTGGAGTCTCAAAAAAATCTCAATAAATGATAAGGATCGTTACGACATGGATATACGATTTATGACAGTCGATGATTTAGATGATGTAATGGAAATTGAAAATCAATCTTTTAGCATTCCTTGGAGCCGGGACGCTTTCTTGAATGAGCTTGAACACAATCATTTGTCCAGTTATCTTGTGGCGGAGGATGGGGACAGGCTTGCAGGCTATTGTGGGGTATGGCTCGTCGTGGATGAGGCACATATCACAAATGTGGCCGTTTTACCAGATTATCGGGGACAGGGCATGGGAGAAGCTCTCATGCGCAAGATTATGGGAATCGCCATTGAATTTGGCGCCCGGGTGATGACGCTAGAGGTCAGGATCTCAAACGCACCTGCCCAGCATTTATATCGGAAGCTCGGCTTTCAGGATGGCGGGATCCGTAAACGATACTATTCGGACAATCAAGAGGATGCTTTAGTAATGTGGGTGAACTTATGAAGAAGGATATATTTGTATTGGGAATCGAAACAAGCTGCGATGAAACAGCCGTTGCGATTATTAAAAATGGAACAGAAATTGTGACGAATATTGTTTCGTCTCAGATTGAAAGTCATAAGCGATTTGGTGGCGTGGTACCTGAAATTGCGTCACGCCATCATGTGGAGCAAGTTACATTTGTACTGGAGGAAGCTCTGGAACAAGCCGGGATGACCATGGACAATATTGATTGTGTTGCTGTGACTGAGGGGCCGGGGTTAGTAGGTGCGCTTTTAATTGGTGTCAATGCGGCCAAAGCACTTGCGTTTGCCCATAATAAACCATTAGTCGGAGTTCATCATATTGCAGGGCATATCTATGCAAATCGTCTATTGAAAGAGATGGAATTCCCACTCCTTTCCCTGGTCGTTTCAGGAGGACATACTGAGCTTATTCTCATGAAAGAGCACGGTTCCTTTGAGGTCATCGGTGAAACACGTGATGATGCAGCTGGAGAAGCTTATGATAAGGTAGCCCGTACCTTGGGTCTTCCGTATCCGGGTGGTCCACATATCGACCGTTTGGCACATGAGGGCGAACCAAGTATTGATCTTCCACGGGCATGGCTTGAGGAAGGATCTTATGATTTCAGCTTCAGTGGGCTTAAATCAGCCGTTATCAACACTTTACACAATGCGAAACAAAAAGGGATAAATATTCCTCCACAGGATTTGGCAGCAAGCTTTCAAGCCAGTGTAATTGATGTGTTAGTGACCAAAACCTTAAAAGCAGTAAAGGAACATGAAGTGGAGCAAGTACTCCTGGCCGGAGGAGTGGCGGCTAATAAAGGATTGCGTGCTGCATTACAAGAAGCATTTGAAGGAATGGATGCGGAGTTGATCATCCCGCCGTTATCCTTATGTACAGATAATGCCGCCATGATTGCGGCAGCCGGGACGATATTATTTGAACAAGGCAAAAGGGGAAGCATGGATATGAATGCTCACCCTGGACTTGATATCGAGAGTTTTTAAAGGTAAGGCTTGAGCGAAGATTTCGTTCAAGCTTTTTTTCGTTTCGGATATCCACGTCTGTTGATATCGTGTGAGTAATCTACAGAATCTCCGATGAATGTGAACGAACATACGTTTTATCAACAGATTGTGGATAAGTTGTTAGTAACTTATTAAAAAATGTGTACAGCATGTGAAAAAACCGTAGAACAAACTTCCATTTATTGGGTTTTTGCTGTGGATAAATAAGGTTATTCTTGTGGATATTGTGGAAAAGTGATATGAATAACGGTTCATACGTGTTTTGGTTGTGGATAATTATGTGGAATAAGAAAGGATTGGGGAGTAGTACTTATCCCCAATCCTGTGGATTACTGTCCTAGCAGTTCTTCAAGTTCTGTCCATTCTTCTAGTAAAGAATCCAGTTCTTCTTTTGCTTTTGTGAGTGATTCATTGATGTCCTGCACTTTCTCGTGATCTTGAAAGATTTCCGGATCACAGAGAAGGTCTTCTTTTTCCTGTATGGTTGTTTCAAGGGTTTCCATAAGGTCTTCGATTTCCTCTACTCTGCGCTTTCGTTGACGTTCGAGTTTTTTCGCTTCTTTATCAATCTTATGGGTTTGTTTTTGAGTCGTACTTTGAGATAGAGCTGTTTTACCTTGTTCCAAACTTTCAAGTGCTGCAAGCTCTTCCTGTTGCTGTAACTTCTCGACATAATAATCATAATCACCAAGGTATTCGGTTGATCCCTGCTTGGATAATTCCACGACCTTGGTGGCAATGCGGTTGATGAAATAACGGTCATGGGAAACGAAGAGGATGGTCCCTGGATAGTCGATCAGGGCATTCTCCAGCACTTCCTTACTGTCTAAATCCAGATGGTTAGTCGGTTCATCGAGTATAAGGACGTTCCCTTTTTCCATCATTAGCTTGGAGAGGGCTAAACGGGCTTTTTCTCCACCGCTTAATGTCGATACGGGCTTCAGGACATCTTCCCCGGAGAAGAGGAAGTTGCCGAGTACCGTACGGATCTCTTTCTCCATCTTCATCGGGTATTCGTCCCACAGTTCATTCAAGACCGTCTTGTTGGATGAGAGTTCGGCTTGTTCCTGGTCGTAGTAACTGATGGACACATTGGATCCGAATTTAAATGCACCGTCCAAAGGCTGAAGCTTATTCACCAATGTTTTTAACAGTGTCGATTTGCCGACTCCGTTCGGGCCGACGAGTGCGATGCTGTCCCCTTTTTTGACAGAAAAGTCAATATGGGAGGAAATGGTCTCACTCTCCCCATATCCGATGGTAAGATCCTGGACGTGGAGAACATCATTTCCGCTTGGGCGGTCGATCTGAAACGCGAAGTTGGCGGATTTCTCATCCCCGAGGGGACGGTCCATCATATCCATGCGCTCTAATTTCTTCCGGCGGCTCTGTGCCATCTTTGTGGTGGAGGCCCGTGCAATATTCCGTTGGATGAAGTCTTCAAGCTTTGCGACTTCCTGCTGCTGGCGCTCGAACATTTTCAGATCTTTTTCGTAGTCTTCTGCTTTTTGTTCAAGGTATCTGCTGTAGTTCCCCAGGTATTTCTTGCTCCGGTTCCGGGAAATCTCATATACTTGATTGACGACGCTGTCTAAGAAATAGCGATCATGGGAAACGATCAGGACCGCACCTGCATAGCTTTGCAGATAGGTCTCGAGCCATGATAATGTTTCGATATCCAAGTGGTTGGTCGGTTCATCAAGGATGAGGATGTCAGGCTTGGTGAGTAGAAGCTTACCGAGAGCAAGTCGGGTTTTCTGACCACCGCTCAAAGTGGATATCTTGGTTTCATAATCGAAATCGGCAAAGTTCAATCCGTGAAGGACGGAACGGATATCGGCTTCATATTGATAACCTCCTGAATCTTTGAAGCGGATCTGAAGTTCATCATATTCTTTTAATACCCGTTGATAGACTTCTTCGGCTTCATATACAGATGGATCTGCCATCTGCTGCTCCAATGCTCGTAATTGGGTTTCCTGACGGCGCAATTCTTCGAAGACGGTCAACATTTCGGACCAAATCGATAAATCCGACTCCAAGCCAGTGTTCTGTGCCAAGTATCCGATGGAGACACCTTTTGGCTTTGTAATCTCACCCGCATCATAGGAAAGATGACCTGCGATTATTTTTAGAAGCGTCGACTTCCCGGCTCCGTTACGTCCAACAAGGGCGACGCGATCTCTTGTCTGTATTTCAAGTTTAATATTTGATAGGATATTATCTGCACCAAAGTTTTTCGTTAATTGATTCACTTGTAGAAGAATCATGACGTTTCACCTCTATTTCATAGTGCTAGTGTACCGTATTCGAGAGGGGAACGGCAATAAAACACCTATTAATCTTCGTACACTTAGGATAAAATATAGTGTATGATGAGTAGTAGAGTTTATTAATACTGTGTGCTTTCTATTTTGGAAGCGGTATCAGAGGTTTTGAAAAGATGTGGGGGAATACAATATGAACCAGGATACAACGAAAATTCCACAGGCAACGGCCAAGCGCCTTCCGTTATACTATCGTTTTATCAAGAACCTGTACTCATCCGGTAAGCAGAGGGTGTCATCAAAGGAATTAAGTGAAGCGGTGAAGGTTGATTCTGCCACCATCCGCAGAGACTTTTCGTACTTTGGGGCATTGGGGAAGAAGGGATATGGCTATAATGTCAATTACCTACTATCCTTTTTCCGAAAGACGTTAGATCAAGATGCCCTTACGAAGGTTGTTCTGATCGGGGTGGGGAACCTGGGTACAGCGTTTCTTCATTATAATTTCATCAAAAATAATAATACGAAGATCGAGATGGCATTTGAAGTGGATGAAAATAAGGTCGGGACGCAAATCAGTGATGTACCTGTTTTTCATTTAAATGATTTAGAAGAGAAGCTTGTAGGGCATGATATTGAAGTAGCGATCTTGACGGTGCCGGCATCTTCTGCTCAAAATATCACAGACCGATTGGTTTCTTCTAATATTAAAGGGATCCTGAATTTCACTCCTGCGAGATTGACGGTACCGGATCATATCCGCGTCCATCATATCGACTTGGCTGTCGAGCTTCAGTCACTCGTTTATTTCTTGAAGCATTACTCAGAGGATGACACGGAAATGTCACAAGATGGAATCATAACAGAATAGAAAATTCTTCATATTTACGTTATGATAGAATGGTAAAAGAGGAGGTGTCTCATTATGTTAGGTGCAGGTAGTATCGTACTAATAACCGTTGTGGCTTTACTGATCTTTGGACCGAAGAAATTGCCCGAGTTAGGAAAAGCGGCTGGGAATACATTACGCGAATTCAAGAATGCAACAAAGGGCTTAGCAGATGATGAGGACGACAACAGCAAAAAAGCTAAGTAGGGTAGGATGAACGCCATGAGTCAAAGTCAAAGAGACATGACAGTCTATGAACATATAGGAGAATTGCAGAAACGACTCATGTTTGTAGTCGTTTTCTTCTTGTTGGCGGTTATCGTGAGTTTCTTTCTTGCGGAACCGTTAATTCGATATTTGCAGCACGCCGATGAGGCGAAAGAGCTGACCATGAACGCCTTTCGGATCACAGACCCTCTCAAAATCTATATGGAAATGATCATGTTCATTGCCATCATCATGACATCACCCATCATTTTATACCAAGTGTGGTCATTCATTAGTCCGGGTCTATATGAGAGAGAGAGAAAGGTGACGCTCAGCTACATACCGATTTCTCTTTTGCTTTTCTTAGGTGGATTGTCATTTTCATATTTTATTTTGTTTCCGTACGTCGTGAAATTCATGATGGGGTTATCAACCAATCTGAATATCGAGCAAGTCATAGGAATAAATGAATACTTTCATTTCCTGTTTCAAATTACGATCCCATTTGGATTTTTGTTTCAGCTACCGGTCATCATGCTATTCCTGACCCGTTTGGGAATTGTCACGCCGATGCTGCTGGCCCAAATGAGGAAAGTCGCTTACTTCATCCTGTTGGTCGTTGCGGCCTTCATTACACCGCCTGATATCGTATCCCATATGATGGTGACGGTTCCTTTGCTGCTTCTATATGAAATCAGTATATGGATCTCCAAGATCGGATACAAAAAGGTGCTGGAAGCGGAGCAGAAGCTTGAAATGGAACAGTTCGAGAATATAAATAAGGATTGATCAAATGATCAATCCTTATTTTTTGTTCTTTATTTGTTTTTTGATCTTGAAATGCAACATGATCATCCGTAGCCCGGAACCGAAGTCCAGGGTCGCAAGAAAGATGAGCATGTACGTGAAAAATCCCCAACCTTCATCATTCTGTACATTTTGTACAGCAAAGTATGTGAAGAGCACACCGAGAAGGAGATAGATCACTCCTGAGAATAATGGTGATCTCCTCATAGAAATAATCCTCCAATAAATCCTTGTATTTTTTCAGCTTCGTTCATCATTTTCTCGATTTCGTCCTTATAGATAGATTGCATTAGAACGACCGTTGTATTCATGGCAACGTGGGCAAATATTGGCACCAGGATCCGCTTCGTTTTTACATAAAGGAAGGCGAATGTGAAGCCCATCGCGGAATAAAGGATCACATGCTCCGGCTCGAAATGGGCTAGAGCGAAAATGACCGAGCTGATCAGAGCGGCAAAGAAGAAATGCATCTTCTCGTAAAGCACGCCGAAAATGATCTTCCTGAATACGATCTCTTCCAATATAGGTCCGATGATGGCCGCGACCAGCATGGATAACGGCACTTTTTCAATGATGCCGATGATCATCTGCGTATTTTCAGATCCCATTTGAATTCCCAGTGCATATTCAACTTGTATCGCAACCGATTGAGCGATGAATGCCATGAAGATCCCGAGAACCGCCCAAACAATCGAACGACCGGCACCCATGGGAGCACTCCGTTCAAGCCGGGTACTTGTTTCGCTTTTCCTGAGGATGCCTCCCACAATGAGAAGGGTCAGCGTGAAGCTGATGACAAGCCAGTATCCAGGGACAAGGCTCCGTACCGTCTCATCGGGTTTACCGAGGACGTCGACACCGATCTTATATAAAAGGGGTACCCCGACAATGCTTGAAAGCTGCATGACGATATAGGCAATTAAGATAAATCCAAAATGTTTTTTCAACGTTTGATCTCCTTTTGCACCTGTAAGATAACGATCAACCTAGTTACTCCTGTACAATTCTACTAAGAAAAGCGGAACTGTTCAAATCTAAGGGTTTCATTCGTCCTGGAATATATGGGGAACGGGGGGCATAGGATAGGAGGGTGTGAAAAAAAGAGAAATATGACGAAAAAAATTTTAAGCAGGAGTCTTGCAAAATGAAAACGAATTAATTAATATAATAGTTGTGTTAGCACTCACAGAGTGCGAGTGCTAATAAATATCATTTACATATTTCAAGGAGGTTGTTTCACTTGTTAAAACCACTAGGTGATCGCGTCGTTATCGAGCTAGTTGAGTCAGAAGAAAAAACAGCAAGCGGTATTGTGCTACCGGATTCCGCAAAGGAAAAGCCACAAGAAGGTAAAGTGATGGCTGTAGGTACTGGTCGCATTCTAGACAACGGTGAGCGCGTTGCTCTTGAGGTAGCTGTCGGCGATCGGATCATTTTCTCTAAATACGCTGGTACAGAAGTGAAATACCAAGGCACAGAATACCTGATCCTTCGCGATAGCGATATTCTGGCTGTAGTTGGCGAATAATTAAATTTCCGTAAACGTAAACCATACATTATTTAAATAAGAGGAGGACTTTATCAATGGCTAAAGATATTAAATTCAGCGAAGAAGCACGCCGTTCCATGCTTCGCGGTGTCGATCAATTAGCAAATGCAGTAAAAGTAACTCTTGGACCAAAAGGACGTAACGTGGTGCTTGAGAAGAAATTCGGTTCACCACTTATCACAAATGACGGTGTAACCATTGCGAAAGAAATTGAACTAGAAGATGCATTCGAAAACATGGGTGCGAAACTGGTTGCTGAAGTAGCAAGCAAAACAAACGAAATCGCCGGTGACGGTACAACGACTGCAACGGTCCTTGCTCAAGCAATGATCCGTGAAGGTCTTAAAAACGTAACAGCTGGTGCGAACCCTGTCGGCGTCCGTAAAGGAATCGAAAAAGCGGTTCAAGCTGCTATCGAAGAATTAAAAGTGATCTCCAAGCCGATCGAAGGCAAAGATTCCATCGCTCAAGTTGCAGCCATCTCAGCTGCTGACGAAGAAGTCGGTCAACTGATTGCAGAAGCAATGGAGCGCGTTGGAAACGACGGCGTTATCACAATCGAAGAATCTAAAGGGTTCACTACAGAACTTGACGTAGTAGAAGGAATGCAGTTCGACCGCGGATATGCATCTCCATACATGGTCACTGATTCAGATAAAATGGAAGCTGTCTTAGAAAATCCATACATCTTAATCACTGACAAGAAAATCGGTAACATCCAGGAAGTACTTCCTGTCCTTGAGCAAGTTGTACAACAAGGTAAGCCATTACTAATGGTAGCAGAAGATGTTGAAGGTGAAGCTCTTGCAACGCTTGTTGTGAACAAACTTCGCGGAACATTCAACGCTGTAGCTGTTAAAGCTCCTGGCTTTGGTGACCGTCGTAAAGCCATGCTTGAAGACTTAGCGGTTCTAACTGGTGGAGAAGTGATCACAGAAGATCTAGGCTTAGACCTTAAATCTGCAAACATCACTCAACTTGGCCGCGCTGCGAAAGTAGTCGTAACGAAAGAAAACACGACTGTCGTAGAAGGCTCTGGAGATCCAGAAAAAATCGCAGCTCGCGTAAACCAAATCCGTGCTCAATTAGAAGAGTCTACTTCTGAGTTCGACAAGGAAAAATTACAAGAGCGCCTTGCTAAGCTTGCAGGTGGAGTAGCAGTCGTGAAAGTTGGAGCTGCAACTGAAACCGAGCTTAAAGAGCGTAAACTACGCATCGAAGACGCCCTGAACTCTACTCGTGCAGCAGTAGAAGAAGGTATCGTATCCGGTGGTGGTACGGCACTCGTGAACGTATACAACAAAGTAGCATCAATCGAAGCGGATGCAGATGTAGCAACTGGTATCAACATCGTGCTACGCGCTCTAGAAGAGCCGATCCGTCAGATCGCTCACAACGCTGGACTCGAAGGTTCTATCATCGTAGAACGTCTGAAGAAGGAAGAAGTAGGCGTTGGATTCAACGCAGCTACTGGTGAGTGGGTCAACATGATCGAAAAAGGTATCGTAGATCCAACCAAAGTAACTCGTTCTGCACTGCAAAACGCAGCGTCTGTAGCAGCAATGTTCCTAACTACTGAAGCAGTAGTAGCGGACATTCCTGAAGAAGGCGGCGGCATGCCGGATATGTCCGGTATGGGCGGTATGGGTGGAATGGGCGGCATGATGTAATTCATCATCGCCATTCCCTTGGATGACATTAAGGTGAATAAAGAGAGGCTTCTCAGGAGTTCGGTGAACTTTTGGGGGGCTTCTTTTTTTTATGAGATAGGATTCGTTGGGGTTTAAAACCTGTTTTTGAAAATAAATACTGATGTTAGACTATGTAAAGTACTCAAAGTGGTCATTCCAACCGGAGTGACCACTTTTTCTCATCCCAAGAGAGTCCAAACGTTTACAAAATCACCATATAGGTAAAAAGTATGATAAAAACACATCCCTATCGAAATACTTTACGTATACTCCGTGTGACTTCTACTTTTTAACTAAACAAAAGCAGGTGATAATATGGACTACACAACGATGAAACTCAGGACACTGGTAGAGCGGGTCATTGAAGGAGACAAAATGGCAAAAGAAGAATTCGAAAGGCGATGGGAGATTCCGTGGGAGCAGGTCGGGACGGTCTCGATATCCATTGAAAAGAAGCCAAGGGACTGACGTGGTTCCATCCAACCTTCTTATGATAAAGTATGGATAGAACAGTTCAGAAAGAGGGTTAACGATGACAGTCAAACAATACTATCAAGATGCCTATATGAAAAGATTTCAAACATCCATTCAAGAACAGCAGGAGGATGAGTCAGGCTGGTACGTCGTATTAGAAAAGACGACTTTCTATCCAACAGGCGGCGGCCAGCCCCATGATACAGGTACATTACAGGATAAGCGAATTATCAATGTAGAAGAAGTGAACGGAGAGATCCGTCATTACATAGAAGAACCGTTTGAAGATATTTCAGGTATTGTCGAGGGACAGATCGATTGGAAACGCCGATTCGACCATATGCAGCAGCACGCCGGTCAGCATATCCTGTCGGCTGCATTTGCAGAAGCATTCCAATACGAGACGATCAGCTTTCATCTCGGGAAAGAGTTCCTCACCATCGACTTAAACGTAAGTGATATTAGTAACTCGGACGCACTGAAAGCAGAAGAACTCGCCAACCAAATCATAAGGGAAGCGCGTCCGGTCGAGACGAAGTGGTTGACGGAAGCGGAACTGTCCGACTATCCGCTGCGCAAACAGCCATCCGTCACGGATGAAATCCGTCTCGTCATCATCCCGGACTTCGACTATAACGGTTGCGGTGGAACCCATCCACGTTCCACGAGTGAAGTCGGAGCCATCAAGATCCTTGATTGGGAAAAGCACAAAGGCCATATCCGCCTGCAATTTATCTGCGGTGACAGGGTCCTCCATCAACTGCACCGGAAGCATGGACTGCTGAAAGAGCTCACAAGTATACTCCAGGTACCAGAAGAAACGATGGTACTGACCGCCGAGCAACTGATCGCCAAACAAAAAGAGCAGGAAAAAGCACTCGAAGGATTGAAAGAAGTCCTGCTTACATATGAAGCGGAAGGATTACTCGGAATCCCAAAAGATGACTATACACTCATTCAAAAAGCTTACAGTGACCGGCCGATCCAGGAACTCCAGAAGATCGCCCAGCATATCGTCTCTAAGAGAGAAGATGCGATTGTGATGCTGGTCGTGCATAATGATCAAAAGCTTCAGCTCGTAGTGGCGAAGGGGTCTCTCCAGACGATTGACTTAAGAGAAGTCGCACAAAAAGTTTTCCCGCTCATCAATGGAAAAGGGGGCGGGAAAGAATCGTTTGTTCAAGGCGGTGGAGAGGCAGTTATGAGTAAGGAAGATTTACTTGAAAAACTGGTAAACGAACTATAGAGAAGATGAATGAGCCATCCGGCGTGACCGGGTGGCTTTTTCAATTATATGGCTGATATTATCTGAATTTGGAAAATTCGAACAACATAAAAATCCCATGGTGCAGTCACACCTCATTCACAAATGATTCCAATTACCTACCAATTTTAATACTTGTAATAAAACACCTAAAAATTACCACTATAAAATTCAAATCCTCTGTTGATAAAAGTGAAGTAATCCTTTCGTAACTATACAAAATACCTATTTTTACCTATGGAAAATTTTATAAAATAGTCCAATGATAACAGACAAAATTCGACAAAACCTTTGTCGGATTGACGTTCCCGGTTACCAGTGATAATTATTATATAGAAAAAAAGTATCAGGATTTTACAATGAAAAGTTTTTAAACATGAAATTCGTGGTAAATAAGGATAGAATTAATTCCATTTTCTTCAAACCTCATACTAACGAATCATTTTGAGGGAAATGTGACATTGTTTTGTCTTTTGGTTCGTAGATACAACTAGAAGTGGGGGATGAATAAAGAACCTAGATATTTAACTACCTGCAAAAGAGTAATCAACAATTAATAGTAACTAAACAACCTTGTAATGGAGTGACATTGGAGATGATTGAGTCCAAAAAAAGGGCATTTATATTTTTGTTTTTAGCATTTCTATTAGCCGTCGGTGCAGGCTACTTGGTATACGACAAAGTGAAAGATCTAAATTCTGAGTTGGGTGGCATGACAAAGGTTTATGTGGCAAAAAGTGATATTCCGTCAAGAACGCCTATAAAAGAAAATCAGATCGATGTAATGGAAATACCTAATAAATTCGTTACAAAATCACATATTACAGGGAAACTTCAATTGGAGAACCGGGTATCAGTGGTCCCCCTTAAAGCCGGTGATATTATCACTGAAAATATGATTAAACCTGTTTCAAATTTAAATAACGAAAACAATAGATTAGTTGCCATTTATCGGAATGATAAGGTTCAATTCGACCAGGTAATAGAAGCTCTGGATAGAATCGATATCATTGTTTCCACTGAAGTGAATGGTGAAAGAAAGACGGAGCTATTTATGAAGGATGTACCAGTCTCATATGCTGAGGGAGATGAAAAGAATTTCGCTGGAGTTGCGGTCGAGGTTCCGGAAGAAAAGGCACCCAAGTTAATACATATGCAAAACTACGCGGAGCATATACGAATTTTAAAAGCTAATGTAGGGAAAATGGAAGGACCTCCAGCTGAACAAGAAAAACCTGAAAAGTCCGCGGAAACCGAAAAGAAAGAACAACCTGCACAGACTACAAAAGAAAAGACATCAGATCAAAAGCCAGCTGAACAAAACAAACCAAAAGAATCAAATCAAGGAGACGCATCAAATGGAAAAGAATCTTGATATTCTACTAGTAAGTGAAGATGACGTAGTGACCAATCAAGTCTTAAACACCCTTGATCAAGAGGATAGTAGAGTTTCTGTCATACCCGCAGAAGATACAGTAAGGGAAGTAAATAGACAACCAAGAGATATGATCGTATTTGTCCAATCAAATAATGATAATTCAGTCGAGCTGATCCAATACATTAAATCAGTTAATCCTTCCACTTATATCATTTTTTTAGCAAGAGATTCAGATTTTACTATATTACGAAACATTTCAAAAGCTGGTGCAGAAGACTTCTTCGTATTGCCGGATGAGATGTCATTGTTCCTTAGTAGGTTCCCAACAATTAAGAAGAATTATGAAATGAAAAAGAGCAGTCAAGAAGAGAGTACAGTGGTCTTTGGAAAGGGACGTGGACAAATCTATTCGTTTTACAGCGGAAAGGGAGGAAGTGGGAAGTCAATCATATCTTCTACTTTTGCCCAAACGCTCAAGCTTGAGTCGGCTGCAGAAGTTATCCTTATTGATTTCAATCTGCAGTATGGCGGTATTGAAACGATGATGTCGATTGAAACGAATCGATCTATAGCTGATTTGACGCCAGTCATTGAAGAGCTGAATGAAAGCCATGTAAGGAATGTTTCTCAAACCGAAACGCATTCCCAATTAGAAATATTAGTAAGTCCATGCGATGCAGAAGTAGGGGAAACATTAGATGAACAATTCATCGCTAAACTTCTTAGAACATGTAGAAGGTCATTTGATTATGTCATCATCGATTTACCATCTGACGTCAATAATTTAATTGTCACGGCGATGGAAGAGTCAGACAAGATTTATTACGTTCTATATCCGGAAACTTCATCTTTGAAAGTCCTTAAGCATTATGAAGAATTATGTACCCGCTTAGGGATAGATCTTCAATCTCGATTGGAAATTGTTCTAAATGAGATTTCCAAAGAAAACGAACTGCAGCAGAGTGACTTAAAGGACATTCTTAGATTTCCAATATCGGCGTCCATAAGGAGAGATCTTAAAGGACTGCAAACTTATATTAATAAGGGTGAACCGGTGCGGAAATCACCTAAGGAGAAAAGGTTGATTCCTTTTGCAAAGGATGTAAGAAAATTCACTATGGCAGTCTTGAAATAGGAGGGAATAAAGATTGTCGTCCCTATTCGATAAACGAAAAGAAAAAATGAAGAAAAATCGGCCGACAACATATGAATATGAAAATCATTTAGTTGACGACCTTGTTGAACACTATAAAGCAAGACTTCTTAGAGATACGAATTTAGAAGCCCTTACCCAATTAACTCAAGGGGAAATGAGATTAAAGATTGAACAATTGGTATCGCAATTCATGTCGGAGGAGAGAGTAATTATATCTCGACATGATAAGGAGTTATTGATCTCTAGAATTCTTGATGAAGCAGTGGGATTTGGACCGTTGGAGCCACTTATTAATGATGAGACCGTCACGGAAATCCTGATTAATGGGTATGAAGAAATTTATGTCGAAAGATTAGGGAAGTTAGAAGTTAGTAACATTAAGTTCCGTGATGATGAGCATGTACGGCATGTGGTAGATCGAATCGTTGCACCATTAGGAAGACGGATTGATGAAAGTTCACCAATGGTAGACGCCAGACTTCCTGATGGAAGCCGTGTGAATGCGGTTATCTCTCCGATTAGCTTAAACGGTACCTTGGTGTCAATCAGGAAATTCAGAGCAGAACCATTTAAAATGGAAGATCTATTAAACTTCAACTCATTGAATTCTCATATGGCCCACTTTTTAGAGGCGGTTGTAAAATCCAAACTTAACACGTTGATCTCAGGCGGTACCGGTTCTGGGAAGACAACGATCTTGAATGTCATTGCTGCGTCTATCCCTTATGGTGAAAGGGTTATAACGATAGAGGATTCAGCAGAACTTAGACTCGATCGACCCAACGTTGTCGGGATGGAAGCAAGACCTGAAAATGTCGAAGGTCGAGGCGAGGTTACGATTCGTAATCTGGTGAAAAACGCTTTGCGTATGAGACCTGACCGCATCATCGTTGGGGAAGTTCGTAGTGGAGAAGCTTTTGATATGCTTCAAGCCATGAATACGGGTCATGAAGGTTCTATTACGACAGTGCATGCCAACTCACCTGAAGATGCATTGAGGCGTGTAGAAGCCATGGTTGTAATGGCAGGAATGGATCTCCCGTCCCATATTGTTAGGGAATATATTGTAGGTGCCTTGGATATCATCATTCAAGCAACACGATTGACTGATGGTACAAGGAAGATCATCTCGATATCGGAAGTTATAAAACACTCTGATGGTCGTCATGAAATGAAAGAAATCTTTACGTTTAAAAGAACGGGTATGAAAAAAGATGGGTCCATAGAAGGCCATTATACGGCCACAGGATATGTACCTAAGTGCCTGGAACGACTGAAGGTGTTTGGGAATAACATTTCCGAATCCGCCTTCACACCTGTTTTTGAGGAGGTGAGCACTTGATATCTGCTGCCATAGCGACTCTCTCGGCTCTTCTATTCATTATTTCCATAAGCTTCTATTTGGATTACCGCAAGGAAAAAAGAGAATGGAAAAAGCAAGTAAACGATTTTTATAGTAATGGAGAAAAAAGAAAAAGTTATATCGTCCTCTTAGGAGATAAGTTTGACCGAACAGAAACGGCGAAACCTATTTTTGAGAAACTAAGGGAGTCAAATATTCCCCTTACTCCGTCTGAATACTTTGGTGCACAATTTGTGGCTTTTATGGGAATCGTCATTATGCTGAAGAACTTTTTCAGTCTTAGCTTTCTAATCAGTATCTTTGTGTCTCTCCTTTTCTTGGAAGGGGGAAAAAGACTTCTCTTTCTATTGAGGAAAAACAAATTGAAACAACGACTGGTTGAACAATTACCTGAAATTTGCCGCTTGCTTGCAAATGCAACCAGATCGGGGATGACGTTGAATCAGGGAGTACAGCTTGTAGCCCAGGAAGTAAATGAACCAGCTAAAGGGGAATTCAAACGATTAGCGCAGGAAATTTCATTGGGGATTGATTTTAACACAGCCATTCGATCGATGGAAAAGCGCGTTGACAACCGTGAATTCAAACTATTCGTTGCTACAATTCTCATTCAGAAAAAAGCCGGAGGTAATTTATTCTCTGTTTTGGATGAGATGGGCCAAACGTTGGAAGAGCGGAAGATCTTAATGCAAGAAATTAAAACGATGACAGCAGAACAACGTTATGTTGCCTATATCGTTCCGGTCATTCCAATTTTCCTGGTTCTGATGATGAACAATATAATCGACGGATTCTTAGATCCTTTGTTCACAGGTCTTGGTGTCATCCTGTTGCTATTATTCATAGGTGGTACTTTATTAACTTTTATCCTAGTTAAAAAAGTAACCAATATTAGGGTGTGAGACGATGGATGGTTTAATTGTCATATTTCTAGTGTTAACCTTGTTGTTTTTGGGTTTAAGCCTGAGAAGTTTTTACACATATATTATTTATAAAAATGATCTAAAGAAGGAAATAGAAGAAAAAACGTATATTTATAATTCTTTTGAAAAGAAAATTACGAGAAAAGAAAAAATACTCAGTAAACTTTTTGAGTATGCAGATGATTTTTCCGGTATTGGACAAAGGGTGAACTTCTTCAGCGAAGATCACGACATACAGAAGTTGCTGATTAAAGCCGGGCACCCTTATGGACTTACGGTTCAACGATTTCAAGGGTTAAAGATGTTCTTTCTCGTAATTGGATTTATTGTAGGAGGGATTTGCTTTCTCTTAAGACTACCATTCTCGCAGATTGCGGTGATTATCTATCCACTTGCAGGGTATGGAGGAGCCATTCTATGGTTAAATGGAAAAGCCAAAAAACGACAAGAAGACTTGTCCTTTCAACTTCCAGACTTTCTCGACACCATGAGCGTCACTCTTCAAGCAGGGGTAGGGTTGGATCAAGCCTTAAGGGATATCGTCCCCTACTTTGAAGGACCCATCAGGGAAGAGTTCGGGCGCTTCATTCAGGAGTTAAGTGTAGGCGTTCCGAGAGGGGAAGCATATAACACCTTGTTAGAACGAAACGATAGTAGAGAATTTCAATTACTCTTAAAGTCATTAATACAAGGCGAAAGACTCGGAGTTCCAATATCAAAGACATTCAAATTACAAGCCGAAGAAATGAGGAAAATCAAGAAAGAAATGATTAAAGAGAAGGCTGCCAAAGCCTCTCCAAAAGTAACGCTGATTACCACATTTCTAGTTTTGCCATCTGCACTAATTCTGATTGGCGGCTTGATGATTATAAATATGTTTAGTGAAAACCGAAACATTTTACAAATGTTTCAGTAAATAAAATTAAAACCAACTTTAAGGAGAGAAAAAAACATGATGAACAAACTAACAGAACTTTACGTGAAATTTACTACACCGGTGAAAAATGAAAGAGGAGCTCAATCGTTAGAGTGGTTAGGATTAGCGGCTTTATTGATTTTAGTATTGGGTATTGTATCGACGGCTGTGAGTGATAACAAGGATAGCGTATCATCAATTATTAGTAAAATATTCTCCAAAATCGGCAAGATGGTAGGAGAATAATGAAATCCATAAAAAGTTTATTAAGTATAATAATAGTTTTATCACTATTTATTATCGGTTGTGGTAACGAGAGTAAAGAAGGAAAAGAAAAAGCAAATCAACAAGGGGAACCCCCTCAAGAAACATCTAAAGTCGATAAAGATAAGGAAGTAAATGAAAAGGAGGTAGAGGTTCAAGTCGAACCTTTACCTTCTACATATAGCGAACTGGAGAATAAACCCGTTGGAAAAGATTCGAATTATATTCCATTATCTACTTCTGAAGATAAAGAAAAGGCAGTAGAAAGGTTCAAAGATCTGCCGGAGATAAAAAATGATCCAAGTGAAAAAGAATTGGATTACTATTATCAAGAGCTATTGAAACGTGTCCAGAGAGACTTTAATGGGCCAGATAGCTTGATAAAACAGCTTAAATTTCAATCCTTTGGTAATCCAGAAATAGAAGATCCAAGATATCAGTTCAAAGAGAATTTGAATGTTGAAGTGATCCTTGATGCGTCTGGGAGCATGGCTCAAGACGCTGGTGGCCAAACAAAGATGAAAGCAGCAAAAGAAGAAATCACACAATTTGTAAAGAATTTGCCTGAGGGAACTAAAGTAGGTCTGAGAGTATATGGACATAAGGGTAGCAATGCTGATTCTGATAAGGAGTTGTCTTGCAAAAGCTCGGATATCTTATATCCAATAGATAATTACGATTCTACAAAGTTTAATCAATCACTCGACAAAGTTAAACCAACTGGGTGGACGCCAATAAGCCTAGCCTTAAATGATGCTAAAAACGATTTGTCCAGTTTTAATGGAGATAAAAATACTAATATTGTTTATTTAGTAAGTGATGGAATTGAAACATGTGACCAAGACCCAGTAGAAGCTGCTAAAGAACTTTATAATTCGGACTTGACTCCAATAATAAATGTGATTGGTTTTAATGTAGATGGGGAAGGTCAGAGACAGCTAAAGGATATTGCGGATGAGACTAATGGTATTTATTCTAATGTTGAAGACCAAGCTGGTCTCAAAACAGAGCTTGAAAAAATAAATAATATTGCAGAGGCATGGAAAAAGTGGAAAGAAAAAGGAGAAAAATCGATAGAGCTTAAAGAGGTGCAAAATAACCTGGAAATCTTCAATTATATTGCTGAGGAGGAGTCTAAGTCTCTCAAAGAAAAAGACCAGATTAATCTCCTGATCTACACCTTACAACAAAAGAATTTAATGAGTAAGGAATCACGTGAGTATATTGAAAAGAAGAACAATGAATATCACAGTTGGATAGATTCCGAGATTAATAACTTTAATGATGAATTAAAGAAAATTAACCAACAAAGCTATCTCGAGGCCAAAGAAGCACTTGAAGAAAAATATCAAATTAACACTCAATAAGACTGGGGTGAGAATGAGTTGAATATAACCAGAGTTTTCAGTCTGATGTTAACGTTCACGATATTATTTTGGAATGTATTCCCTGTAGTGAGTATGGCCGCCGGTACATTTATAACCCCAGGAGAATCCATCAAACCAGGTCAAGCAATCACTCCAGGTGAAGCAATAAGCGGTGGTGAATTCCTTGTTCCTGGTGATGTGTTCAAACCAGGCCAAGCGATCAAGCCCGGGGAGTCATATAATGGAGGTCAAGTTTCGAATTCGGGAAAACCAATCTTAGAAAATTTCCCTTTAAATAACGGTACTTTCATAATTCCAAACGCTCCACCACCTGTTCCAAACTTTGTATTTGGAGGAGAGAGTTTTACTACTGGAGGACCGATTACTCCAGGGACTCCTCCTAATTCAGGCAAATCAGTAGAAGGCGGAGATGTAGACGGAAACGGTAAATCAATAGAAGGCGGAGATGTAGGCGGAAACGGTAAATCAATAGAAGGCGGAGATGTAGACGGAAATGGTAAATCAGTAGAAGGTGGGGACGTAGATGGAAATGGTAAATCAGTAGAAGGCGGAGACGTAGATGGAGATGGCAAATCAGTAGAAGGCGGAGACGTAGATGGAGATGGCAAATCAGTAGAAGGCGGAGACGTAGATGGAGATGGCAAATCAGTAGAAGGCGGAGACGTAGATGGAGATGGCAAATCAGTAGAAGGCGGAGACGTAGATGGAGATGGCAAATCAGTAGAAGGCGGAGACGTAGATGGAGATGGTAAATCAGTAGAAGGCGGAGACGTAGATGGAGATGGTAAATCAACAGAAGGTGGAGATGTAGACGGGAATGGTAAGTCAGTAAAGGGCGTTGAAACTCTTGATGAAAAACTATCGTCAAGTTTAGCATGGATTAAAGCTGCGAAAAGATGGGGAACTGATATGTTATTCGCAGCAGATGATATTGTTCAGGGATTAGTTGCTCATAAAGCTGGTTACAAATTTGTCAAAGACGGGACGAAAAATTGGAAATTGAAAGGGGATCGCAAGACTGGTAACAAAGTTACACAATGGTTCCTTGATCGATTCAATGACAATGATAGTATTAATAATGGGAAGAAAAACTTTAATAATTTCAGAAGGAATGAATTCCTAGACGGAAAAAAGTTAAATGGATTTACTTCTAACCTTAAAAAAAGTATAAGGGATAAATGGATACCTTTTTATAAAAAGACAGAAGAAATTCAAAAAAAGGGTTGGATGAAGCCCAAATATGTATCCAATTGGACTTTTAATACAAAGGTATTAAAGCCTATGCAACTGATTAAGGGGAGTGCTCCGGTAAATTTTGTACTTACAACTGGTCAAACCCTAATAGATTATACAGTCGGTGCCAAAAAGAGTATGTTCAATACTTCTGATTTTTATGCTGACCTTTCAACAGATCTGACAATAGGTGCTGGAACCACACTGGTTGGTTCAATTGTAGGATCAGCTGCAACAGGTGCTGTAGGGGGTTCTATTGTTCCAGGGTTAGGCACAGCAATTGGTGCAGTAGCTGGTATCGGAGTGGGTGTAGGTTCTTATTTCTTTATGCAATCCAGACCAGGAAAGGCGCTAAGACGCGGTATTCGGTCGGGATATAAGAAAGCATATGATTTTGTTGGAAATTCAGCGAAAAAAATTGGAAGCAAGGTCGGCGAATTAGGAGATAAACTGAAGTCAGGATTGGGTGGTATTTTTGGATGAAACGAACAACCTTTCTTTTAAAGAAAGCAGGATCATACATGTTACGGTTTCTATAATAATTGTTACTTTCTTATTTAGTGCTCTGCCAGAATGGTATACTCCACAATTCATTATGAACAGTATTGTTTCTAGCATATTAGTCATCATAATTGTGGTTTCTTGGAGAATAGTGGAACTTAAAGTGAGATATTTCTCTATCCAAAGCTATTGTTTAGTTTTCAGTCTTTCCTTTTTGTTTGCCCAGCCACTTATTAAATACTTCTGGCAAGAAGAAAATTCCATATGGTTTTTCTTATTAGGAATTTGGATAGGAAGCTTTATCATTACACATCTCTTAAAGGAGAATATTTTTCAAGCCTTTTCAAAGACGTTTGAAAATAAGTTTAGCATTGCTTTTCATATTGTAGTCTTTATCTGCATAACGGTTGGTCCAATGTTTATCATTATCGGGAATGCAAATGATTTTAATAAAAATATTTCATATGGGTTGGTATTATATTTTTTATCAGCTCTATTACAAATTACTCTCCCTGCGTTTTTAAAGCACCCAAAAGATATTTAAGATAATTTCTAGGTCATAATATCTTATGTATGGCCTAGAAACTTTCTTTAGAAAGAAGTGGTTTTTTGGTTAATATTAATGGAATTTTAAAGACCATAAGTTACCCCTTATTAGTAAATGTGGTAATCGGATTTTTATTTGGTATCTTTGATTTAAGTAATATGAACTTGCTATTTATTTTATTGTTTGTAATTAGTCACCTACTAATTGGTTGGACAGCTCCAAAATTCAATCCGGATACTCCATATTTTTCTTGCTATATCTCAACGGTCACATTTAACTTTCTAAATTACTTGGCAGGGACATATGTGTTTGAGTTTTATATTTTGGAATCACCAGATTTAGTGAATCGTAATATGGTGTTAAGTTCTATTTTTGCACTCGTAATATCTACAGTTTACTTAAAGGTAATAGAACGAAAAGGTGAAAAATATGCTTAAAGAAACGTTTTATATATTTAATCAAAATTTGGTAAAGATTTTCCTTTTAAGTTTGGCGGTGGTACTGCCAGTAAGTTATTTGATTCAGTCTTTCGTCATATATTTCTTAACTGCGGATTATTTGATGACACCGAACCTTTATTCAATGTGTATGGTGTTAATTAACTTCACCATTTTATTCCCTCCATTTGTTGTAGTGGCTAAGAATTACCTAAATGATGAAGAGTATAGTATTAAAGATTCATTACAAAGTTTCTTGGATAACTTTTTTTTAATATTAATAGTCACAATCATTGCATTTATAATTATGGTCGTGGGATCACCCTTAATACTGATTCCTACCTTAATTTCTTTATCATTTTTAATTGTATTCCCACTGTTTGCTACAGATGATATCCCATTGATCAATAAAATAAAAAATGCGTGGTCGGTAATGAAAAATGAGAATATAGGTCTGTTAGGAGATTTGATACTCGTCATTTCAATAAATATTTTGCTGTGGTTTTTACTCACTTTATTTGTCGATAAAATGGAGAACAGTTTAATAGTTTATTTAACATTAAAAGTGTTGATTTTCACTATATTTTCTCCATTAATATACATCTACTTAGCGGTGAAATATCATAAAAGCAATACAACAATATAAAAAGAGGGAGAAAATGAATGGCTGATAAAACAATGATATTTAAGAAATCAAACTTATTCTTCCTTATTCCAATATCCATACTTACATTTGGTGTTTATTATGCTTATTGGTTTATTTCAAGAAAAAAGTCGTTTTCTCAACTCACTTCTAAAAATTTCATACCTCATGGATGGTGGAAATTTTTCTTGGTATTTACAATTGTATCTTTAATTTACGATCTAATTAAGGACTCGTTCTTCACGGGATATGGCATATCTATATTAGATAGTTATGACATAATTTTATCTTTCTATTTTGTAGGTTGCCTTTACTATTCAGTTTTTAGGGCAAGGGAAATGATAGAAGAACATTTTGACGAAAAAATTTTTAAACCTTGGTTATTAGTCATATTTAATGTTTGGTATCTCCAATTCAAAATCAATCGACTAAAAGAAAATTAGGAGAGGGTAGCAATGAGAAAGTACTTCAAAAAAGTAAATAATGAAAAAGGTGCTCTCACATTTGAATTCCTTGGAATTCTACCTTTCTTCTTCATGTTTTTTCTGCTCCTCTGGCAGGTTGTAGCGTCAGGGTATGCCATATATACAGTTAAAACGGCAGTGAATGAAGGGGCTAAATCTTACTCTGCTACTAAAGATGCATTAGAAGCAGAAAATACGGTAAAAAAAGCAATTGGAGCAAGCAATGTGATAACTTATGATGGAATGTCCATTACTACACCCGATGTCAACGGAAAGTTTGAAATTAATGTTAAGGTCGAGCACCCGCTTGTGTTTATTCCTAAACAATGGAAAGATGAAACGGCTCTTTCATTTGATCAATCGGCAGTGGGCCAGGTGTTGGTGGAATGAGAAAGTATATAGACAATGAGAAAGGGAACTCAATCTTTTTTATTCTTTGGCTATTTGGCATCGTTGCTGTCGTTTTTCTGATTGTGGCAAATATTGCAAAGATCTACGTTGTTCAAGCCCAGGCAAACAGTTCTGTAGAGCAAGCTGCCTTTGCTGGTACGTCTGTATTAATAGATGAAACAACGAAAACGGTAGAAGAATTCGACGGTAGTGTCATTTCCGCCGCTCAGAAGGCCTTAGATGGTGGTAAAAGTATTAATGAACAAATCGAAGAAAAACAACAGGAGCTCAAGGATTCTGGGAAAGCTTCTGATCTTGCTTATATACAGGCGCTCAATGACGTGCTCCCTGGCGAATTAGAAGAACACCCTTTATTGAAAGAGGCTTTTAGAGAGCATTTTTCTGATTCTACTCTTAATAGTAGAATTCAAAATGCAGCTCAATCTATATTGACCGACAATGATGCAAACCCTGAAGATATGGATATTATTTTATCTACAGAGGATTGGAGAATTGAAGTAAAGTCAACGGCAACTTTCGAAAGTATTTCGGACAATAAACTCATTAAGGTATTTCAAGAGAAAATCCCTCAGAAGGGATATGGGCCTAAACTGAAATATCTTGAGAAGGTATATGAATAATTAAGTGGAGAAGACCTTGGAAGTTAGTTTTTTCAAGGTTTTTATTTTTTTTTGTGAACACAATATAGAAATTATGATTTGGAAGTAATAGAAATGTGTCTTTAGAAGCTGATGCACATATTGCCATTTTACTAGTGGGAGAACAGATTAAATATTTGTAAGAGACTTCGAAAATGCAGTCAATGAAAAACTCTCTCGGTATAAGCAAGAGCAAGGTTAACCCCAAAAATCTCAGTTACGGAAGGTGGGTTAGAATGAATGCAGAGATTCTCTTATCAAAGGCATATAAACATAAGAGATTATTTGAAACCGTCCTTATTAATCCATTCGGTTACATGGTCAGTGGGACATATTATTATTTATCAATCTATAAAAGAAAGAATAAAGTTAAGGGATACTCAGTGATCTCAGAAGATGATCCTGTAGAAAACGATGCTCTTGAAGCATTTGAGATTCTTGTTTTATATACAGCTTATGCAAACAACTATTTCTCGATTGGAGAAAAAAGAGGGCAATTAAGCACGGATTATTTCTTTAAGCCGGTAAGTGTAATTAATGATTATTTAATTAATAATGAAAATAACGTATTGGCAAAAGGGAAAAATATCTTATTGGAATATGGTAATCTTCAGAAAGATTTAAAGAAAAGAGTTATTGGTTTTTCAAATGATTACGACCATCGTATATTAAAGGAAAATATTATAACAGATCAAGATTATGAAAATTTAATAGAAATTCTTATACATGTCGATAGAGTCCAATATATCCAATCTAAAACATTACTAGAAAACTTCGAGGTCCTAAAACGAATGTTGGCTGAGATGAAAGAGACAAATATATTTGGGAAACTCCCAAAAGAGAATAAAGATTTTTTAGAGGAGTTTTTAAAAGGCAAGAAAGAAGTTGAACAATCAATAAAAGAGTTTGATCAAGATAGACAAGCAGAAATTCTGACTGACAATCACGATATGAATGAAATAAAAAAGACATATTATAAAAACGGAATTGAAAAATTGCGACGCTATAAACAAGACCTACGTTATCCAAAGCAAGGTGAATGAGGATTGATATTAATGAATATACCAGTATTAAAAAGAAATGCGAATAAACACAAGAAATTATTCGAAAATAAGGTAATGATAAATCAATTTGGTTATGAAGTAAACGATGTAAGTTACTATTTAGCGATTTATAAAAAGGGAATAAGCATAGAGGATATACCGTTATTGCTGAAGAGGAATACTCTGAAGCTGATGCAATTCTAGCTTTTGAAAAGTTAGTCTTGTTTACCGCGTACGTTAATAATTTTTTTGATCTTGAAAAGATGAAGATGAGACTTTCACCAGAGTCCTTTTCCAATATAAGTACTGTGGTAGATCCATATGTTGATAAGAATGACTGCTTAAAAAAAGGAAAAGAAGTGATTGACCAACTAAATGATAGAACTTCAAGAAAGATTAAAAGCGTATACGCATTATTACGATAATCATATATTGGTTCATCATACACTCGACGACCAGGAGATTCAGACAGTATTAGAAGCATCGGCACACTTAAATCGGCTGCAATACAAACAGGCAAGGGTGCTAATTGATTCCTTTAAAAATATTAAAAAGACGTATAAAGAAATGAAGAAATTAAATCTCTTGAAATTGCTCAACGAGTATGATCGGACAGTATTGAAGGAGCTCGCTCGTGGAGTAGGGGAAACAAAGAAAAGTATTAAGGATTTTACATATGAGAAAGAAATAGCACATCTTCCAGTGGAACAACAAATAGAGTTAATCGTGCAGAGTATAGAAAAGGCTGGTCAGGAAAAACTACCGCGTTATAAACAAGACTTGCGATATCCAAGAGCCTAAGTACGTATAACCGCCATACATGTTTATGGTGAATCATGGGCGTGTACACTTGGTTACGATGCAAAGGTGAATGAAGTTAGGAACAAATAATAAAATTTGGTTTACTAATTTATTTTCACAACAAACTTGATAAAGGAGAAATACTCTTGAGTAAAAACCTTTTTATTACGATTTTGGTTATATGCTTATCCTTCGCTATTACAGGTTGTCAATCAGCAGATGATAAATCTGATGGTAGCAAAGAAGCAGAAATGAAAAACGAAAGTTCTATATTAAATGAACAAGAAAATGATGAAAAAAATCTGCTTTCCAATTATCCAGAGCTTTCATCGACGCCTGATGCTCCTAAAACAATGGAAGAAGTAATTGATTATCCTGCCGGACCATATGCAAATGCAAAGTTTGATAAGAATAACGAAGAGATCGTTAAAGAGATAAATCAGCTTCCTGCAATTAAAGGTTCTGCCGATGAAGAGTTTCTTGAGTCATACTGGAACCAACTTCTTTCACTCTTCGCTGTAGATTATAAGGATCCACAAGTCATGCTTGAAAAATTAAAAGTAAAGTCATTTGGGAGTCCTGAAATAGAAGATCCACGTTATCAATTTAAAGAAAATTTAAATGTTGAAATTATCCTTGACGCAAGCGGCAGTATGAAGGCGCAGGTAAAGGGACGTACGAAGATGGAGTTAGCTAAAGAAGCAATCGATACTTTTGCATCTTCACTTCCTAAAGGTAGTAAAGTGGCACTTAGAGTATATGGTCATAAAGGGACAGGCAGTGATAAGGATAAAGAAATGTCCTGTAAAGCAAATGAAAAAGTTTATGATTTTCAAAGCTATGACAAAAGTAAATTAAACCAATCTTTAAAAGATGTTGAAGCAAAAGGTTGGACCCCGGTAGCCGCTTCTTTAAGAGAAGCTCAAAAGGATTTATCTCAATTTCCTGCAGAGCAAAACACAAATATCATTTTCCTGGTCAGTGACGGAATTGAGACATGTGATGGTAACCCCGTTGAGGTAGCAAAGTCTTTAAAAGATTCTTCTGTAAAACCAATTGTCAATATTATTGGATTTGATGTTGATGCAGAAGGCCAAAAACAACTTCAAGATGTCGCAGAGAATGCCTCTGGTTCATACGCAAATGTTTACGATTTAGATGAATTGAACTCAGAGTTTAATCGCGCAGAAGAAATAGCGAAACAGTGGGAAAGTTGGAAGAGTAAAGCGCTAAATAATAATGATCTAGAACAGTATCTGAATACTAGTGAAATATCTGAATTTACCTATGATTGGTCGTATAAACGTATTAAAGAAAACAATAATCTCTTAGGAGTCATTCTCTATCTTAAAGATAAGGGTGAATTAACAGATGAAGCATACACATATTTGTCTGATAAAGCCAAAAGAAGACAAAAGGATGTCTTCAAGTATTCAAAAGAAATTAAAAGTGAACTCCATAAAGTAAATGATGCAAGTTATGAAGAAACGAAAAGTTTGATAAATGAAAAGTTTAATAGAAATAATAATTAGGTAGTAAGTAGAGAATGTGGAGTCAGTCTCCTGCATAGTAATGCGAGATTGTGACGGGGGACTGCCCCCGTTTTTTGGGAGGAGCCTATACTTTGTATGGGAACGGTCATCGGGGGCATTGCATATCTGTATTTCTATATGAGTGACGGTGTGGTGGATGATGGTGACCGGAATATCATGATAACGGCCGTTGTTTTAGTCGTTATTTCAGTGTTTGGCCTGTCCATTGATATGTCGACAGATGGAGGGAAGAATACGAGTAAGAAAGCGATTATGGCCGGGGGTAGTTTTGCGATGTTCATGCTGGTGTGGCGAGTTCTGGCTTCGTTATTTTAAGATGGGGCTTTTAGGGATAGTAGGTATTGCGCTTTTTGTGAATCTCTCTCATTTATTATTTGAACAATTAATCAAACGTTTGTTTAAAACCACAACCTAAACTAATCATTCGATATCCCACCCAATATTGGTTAAAATAGATAAGACACATCATGTTCAACAATTGGCTATAGCTTAAAGGAGAGAAATACATGACGAACTATGCAGATGATAGTTTAGCGTTGCATACAGATTTGTATCAGATCAATATGACGAAGGCTTACTGGGATGATGATTTCCATAATCGAAAGGCTGTTTTTGAAGTGTTCTTTCGAAAGCTGCCTTTTGGCAATGGATATGCGGTATTTGCCGGGCTTGAACGGATCATTGAATATGTGAAAAAGTTTCATTTCTCGGAGAGTGATATCGAGTATTTACGGGAGCTCGGGTATGAGGAGGCTTTCCTGGAATATTTGGCGGAGCTCCGTTTCACCGGGACGATTCGATCCATGCAGGAAGGGGAGGTTGCGTTCGGGAATGTCCCCCTTGTTCGTGTGGAGGCGCCGCTTGCTCAGGCTCAGTTACTGGAGACGGCGATCTTGAATATCGTGAACTACCAGACGTTGATTGCGACGAAGGCGAACCGGATCAAGCAGGTGGTGCAGGATGAAGTCGTGATGGAGTTCGGTACGAGGCGTGCCCATGAGCTGGATGCGGCGATTTGGGGAACCCGGGCAGCGTACATCGGCGGATTTGATGCGACGAGTAATGTCCGTGCCGGGAAATTATTCGGCATGCCGGTTTCCGGAACCCACGCTCATGCCATGGTTCAGGCTTATCGGGATGAATATCAGGCTTTCCATAAGTATGCGGAGAGCCATAAGGATTGTGTGTTCCTAGTCGATACGTATGACACATTGAAATCCGGTGTACCGACGGCAATCAGAGTCGCGAAGGAGCTTGGCGATAAGATTAACTTCAAGGGGATCCGTCTTGATAGCGGTGACATGGCGTACCAATCAAAGATTGCCCGCAAGATGCTGGATGATGCCGGCTTTACGGATACGAAAATCATCGCTTCAAACGACTTGGACGAGTATACGATCTTGAACTTGAAGGCGCAAGGGGCACAGATTGATGTGTGGGGTGTCGGGACAAAGCTGATCACAGCGTACGATCAGCCTGCTTTAGGTGCCGTGTATAAGCTTGTGTCTATTGAAAATGAGTCAGGTGAAATGGAAGACACGATTAAAATATCGAGCAACGCGGAGAAAGTTTCGACTCCCGGGATGAAAAGGGTTTACCGCATCATCAATACGGTTAATCATAAATCAGAGGGTGAATATATTGCCCTTGACCATGAACATCCTGAAAGTCAGGAACGGTTGAAGATGTTCCATCCTGTTCATACGTATATCAGTAAGTTCGTCACGAATTTTGAAGCGAGGGAGCTTCATGTTGATGTATTCAAGGACGGGGAGCTTGTGTATGATACACCTCCACTTGAAAATATGAGAAGCTTCGTGAATGAAAACCTTGAAATGCTATGGGACGAGTATAAGCGTTCCATGAACCCGGAAGAGTACCCTGTGGACTTAAGTGAAGAGTGTTGGAACAATAAGATGGATCTGATTCACCGCGTAAAAGTCGAAGTGAAAGAAAAACATAGCGGAAATTGGTAAGTTTGCCTGTGATTGGGTAAGATAAAAAGATATAATATGATGTAATAAAACCTAACATGGAGTGTGAAAACATGGATTCTCTTCAAAAACAAATCGTAGAAGAAATGATGGTCTCCCCTGAAATCAATCCGCAGGAAGAAATCCGTCGCAGCGTCGACTTTATGAAGGCTTACTTGAAGAAGCATTCATTTCTGAAAAGTCTGGTCCTTGGCATTTCAGGAGGTCAGGATTCTACTTTATTAGGGAAACTGGCTCAAATGGCCATTGATGAAATGAATCAGGAATCGGGTTCATCGGATTATGCTTTTTATGCCGTCAGGCTTCCTTACGGGGAACAGGGTGACGCCCAGGATGCCATCGATGCGGTGGAATTTATCAGCCCGACCGTGTCGATGACGGTAAATGTGCAACCTGCCGTAGATGCAAGCGTCGAAACGTTGAAGAAAAACGGCATCGAGCTTTCCGACTTCGTGAAAGGGAACGAAAAGGCTCGTGAACGGATGAAGGTTCAATTCGCCATTGCCGCCATGAAGGACGGCGTGGTGCTCGGTACTGATCACTCTGCTGAAGCGGTGACCGGCTTCTACACAAAATATGGCGATGGAGCGGTAGACCTTGTTCCTCTATTCCGTTTGAACAAGAGGCAGGGAAAGATGCTCTTAATGGAACTCGGCTGTCCGGAACATTTATACAACAAGAAACCGACAGCAGATCTTGAAGAAAATCGTCCGCAGCTGCCGGATGAAGAAGCCCTTGGGGTCACGTATGATCAGCTGGACGATTACCTGGAAGGGAAAGAAGTGCCTGCTGAAGCCAAGAAAGTTATTGAAGGTCATTACCTGAAAACACAGCATAAACGTCATCTGCCGGTTACGGTGTTTGATGATTTTTGGAAATAAGAAAGTGAAGCCGATTCTCGATTCATGGGATCGGCTTTTATTATTTCGACAAAAATCGCAGCTCCCCACCCTCATAACCACCTTATCTCCTACCAATTCCCTAAAATTTCTATGCGAATTTACCATTTTATAGAGGATTTTCGACTTTTTAAACGAAAGTAGTAATAGTTAAAGATGAGTTTGAATCATTCAGGAGGGGTACGATGTCGTCACATGAAATGGTGAATCCGAAGTTGCAAAGTATCATTGATAATATAGAGAAAGTCATGATTGGAAAGAGAAAGGTAGCGGAGCTGAGCATTGTCTCTCTGCTTGCCGGCGGGCATGTATTGCTTGAAGATGTTCCGGGTGTCGGGAAGACGATGATGGTGCGTGCATTGGCGAAGTCCGTAGGGGCAAGCTTCAAGCGGATTCAGTTTACACCTGATTTGCTGCCATCTGACGTGATCGGTGTATCGATTTATAACCCGAAGGAAATGGAGTTCACTTTCAGGCCGGGGCCAATCATGGGGAATATCATTCTCGCGGATGAAATCAACCGTACTTCGCCGAAGACCCAGTCCGCGTTACTTGAAGGGATGGAAGAGAGCAGCGTCACGATTGACGGGATGACCCGGAAGCTTGATAAGCCGTTCTTCGTTATGGCGACTCAGAATCCGATTGAGTATGAAGGGACTTACCCGCTTCCGGAAGCGCAGCTCGACCGATTCCTGTTGAAGATGAAGATGGGGTATCCGGAGCCGGAAGAAGAGATGGAAGTCCTTCACCGCGCCCAGCGGACTCCTCCGATCGATGAATTGGAGCCGGTGATGACCCTTGAGGAATTGAGATATATCCAAGGGGATGTGAAGGAAGTGTTGGTGGACGACACCATCAAGAAATACATTGTTGAAATTGCGAACCGCACGAGGATCCATGCCAATGTATACCTCGGGGCGAGCCCGCGTGGATCGATTGCGTTGATGAAGGCGTGTCAGGCTTATGCTTATTTACGAGGCAGGGATTATGTAGTTCCTGACGATGTTCAATTCCTTGCGCCTTATGTATTCTCACACCGTATCATCATGAAGTCTGAAGCGAGATACGAAGGGATCACCCCTGAGGAAGTGGTGGAAAGAGTCATGGCGCGTATTCCTGTTCCTGTCCAAAGGATTGCGAGATAGATGAAGACGAAACTTCGATTTTTAAAACCACTTGTGAAGTTTTTGCTTCTGCTCCTCTTAATGGGGGTGACGTTTTCGTATGCGATGTTCCAAGGTGGGTTTGTGAGCTGGTTTTTATTTTATAGCTTTTTGCCGTTTGCCCTTTATTCCTTATTGGTTTTCTTATACCCTCTTTCGGAGTTTTATGTGGAGAGGGGTTTTGAATCAGCGGAGTACAAAGCGGGGGATGAATTAAAGGTGACGATCACCCTGTCCCGGAAGTTTCCTTTTCCCTTGTTTTACATGGTGATGGAGGATGTGGTGACGGATTCGGTCTTTCATCATTCCGGTTTTCAAAAGGCGAAGGCCATGATTCACCCTGGATTCAGAAAACGGATCAAGCTGACATATGTTGTGGATGAGCTTCCACGTGGAGAACATATTTTCTCTAAAGTGCGGTTTAAAACGGGTGATTTCTTTGGCGTGTTTGAGAAGGAAGCGACGGTGGATTGTGTGGACAAACTCCTCGTTTATCCGTCGATTGTCGATGTCCCGTATCGTCCGTTGGAGAACCGGTATGATCAAGGGATGACGACTTCGAACGTAAAGATTCAAAAGGATACGACGATGGCAACGGGTATCCGTGATTATCAGCCCGGGGACCGGTTTTCATGGATCCATTGGAAAACCTTCGCCAGAACCAATGAGCTGATGACGAAGGAGTTTGAAGAACGTCAGTCCCATGATGTCCTCATCGTACTCGACAGAGAGGCTTCTCCGGCATTTGAAGCGATGGTCACCTTTACGGCTTCGATGATCAGATCCATCGTGAAAAAGGGTGCTCAGGTCGGCCTTGTGTCCATCGGGGAAGATCATGTTTCATTTCCAATCCGTGGTGGTGATGAGCACTTGAGTCAGCTGAATTATCACTTGGCAAAAGTGAGGCAGGACAGTCCTTTTGCTTTAGGAAAGGTCCTGCAGGGAGCGGGATTGAACTATTCCCAATCAGCAGCGGTTGTGTTCGTGACGTCCTCGGTGTCGAAAAAAATGATTATGAGCGTGAATGAGTATGCGAAGCGAAACAGCTCCGTTGTCATCTTCTTGGTGAAAAGAATGGGAGAGGCGTATACAGCAGAAGAGAAATCGCTGAAAGCCTATGCTTCTTCAAGGGGCATCCGATTGAAAGTATGCTTTGAAGGCGATTTTTCATCCGCCTTTTTGGAGGTGAAGCGGGCATGAGGCATGACACAACGAACTCATTTTTCAAGGTCCTGATATATTTATTTGGATTTTTACTTCTGTGGGAGTGGTTAAAGCCCCTGAAGGTCGTGACGGACACGGCGAGTTTGACCTATTTTGTTGTGTTTATCGGTTTGGCCCTCGTTCTGTCTTATTTTAGGATTCATTATGTCATCACGGCATCAGTGAAGGTTCTGTTTATCCTTTACAGTCTGAATAAACTGTACTATTCCGGTTCATTTTTTGCTACCGGTTGGTTGAAGAAGTTCAGTCAAGATCTATGGAGTAATCTCGGCTTGACCCTTGGTCGGGAGTGGCCGAGTTTGTCATTTGAATACAGAAGTTTATTGTTTTTCGTGCTTCTTTGGTTGATGACGTACTTGATCCATTATTGGATCTCGGTCCGAAAGACGATTCTCCTTTTTTATATCATGACGGTTGCTTACGTTTGTCTGATTGACACGTTCACGGTATACGAAGGAGATCGATCCATCATCCGTGTCGTCATCTTCGGCTTTCTTCTTATGGGGCTGCTGGCTCTTGAAAGACTTGTACAAAGAGAGAACCTGAGTGGTTCCAAGATGAGCCGCCATCGTTGGATCGTTCCACTTACGGTGATGCTCGGTGTTAGTTCCGTCGTGGCTTTTGCCGCGCCAAAAGCGGATCCCATTTGGCCGGATCCGGTCCCATATCTTCAATCCTTTTCTGAAGATGCAGGCGGCAGCGGCGTGAACAAAATTGGGTATGATACCGATGACACGAAGCTTGGAGGTCCCTTTGTCGGCGATCCTACCGTCGTATTTAATGCTGAGGTGACCAAAGAGCATTATTGGAAGATCGAATCGAAGGACTTGTACACAGGGAAGGGATGGGAGCAATCCATACCGGATGAACAGCAGGCTGCCATGCCGTTCGATCCTGGGAAAAAGGTTCCGATTCCTTCACCGCAAACCGATGAACAGCGTGATCTGGAAAGTGAAAAGGTTCTGGTCGAGCGCAAGTATTCCCATATTGTCTATCCGTATGGGGTGGAAAGCATTAACGGAAACGATAAGGGCTATTTCAGCTTCAATCCCATCAATGAAAAGGTGACAAGCTATAAAGAGCTCGATGAAACCGTTAAGCTTGACGAGTATGAAGTTTCGTACCGTTCCCCCTCTTTTTCTCAGAAAAAGATGAAGGCGGCGAATGAAACTCAGGAGATCATGCAGGTACCCGAGTTCGTGGATCGCTACACCCAGCTTCCTGATGCGATGCCTCAACGGGTCAAGGACTTGGCCGTTGAGATTACGTCGGAAGAGGATAATTGGTATGACAAAGTAAGGGCGATCGAGCAATACTTTTCAAAGGAAGCCTATGTATACGATCAATTCGACGTACCCGTTCCTGAAGAAGGGCAGGATTACGTCGATCAGTTCCTCTTTGAAACACAGCGGGGATACTGTGATAACTTCTCCACTTCCATGGTCGTGATGGTCAGATCCCTTGGAATCCCTGCAAGATGGGCAAAAGGCTATACGGAAGGGGAATACAGCAGGCAGGTTGATTCGACCTACAAGCTTTACGAGGTATCCAACAACAATGCCCACTCGTGGGTAGAAGTGTTCTTCCCGGAAGTGGGGTGGGTCCCGTTTGAACCTACTGTTGGGTTCAGCAATAACGTTTCCTATCAGTATGACCTGGATGTACCTGATCCGGAAGATAATGAAGTACCGGTTCCGGAGCAGAAGGAGACGCCAAAGAAACCTTTGCAGCCTGAGGAAGATACAGCATCTGCAGGTGACGGTTTTTCTATAACGAAGCTTTGGGATGATCTGAAGTCATTTGTCGTGGACAACTGGGGCAAGATTGTGATGGGGGCCATTCTCCTGATCATCATTGTGGTCGCTTTATACCTTGTGAGAAGACGCTGGATGCCGTATGTCCTGATTTTTTATTATCGCAGGAAGGCATCAAGCGATGTATTCTCAGAAGCCTATCTGTCCCTCATGAAACAGTTGGAAAGGTACGGATTGAGAATGGAAGACGGCCAAACATTGCGGGGGTATTCAAGATACATCGATTCCTTCTTCGGTACCCGTGAAATGACCAGTCTGACGAATAATTATGAACGGATTTTGTACGGTCAGAAGCCTACTTCGGAAGATTGGGTGAAGATGAGGGAATTATGGGAAAATTTAATTAAAAGGACAACCGGTTGACCCGGTTCATTTCAGAGTATAAAATGATGTCAAATTCAAAATAGTGTTCGTTAGCATCCTTCGTATATCCTCGATAATACGGTTCGAAAGTATCTACCCGGTCACCTTAAATGACTGGACTATGAAGGCAGTGTTCTAAGTTGACATCCGTGTATGCAAAAAAACTAGAATTCTGCCTTTTTTTAAGGCGAAGTCTAGTTTTTTTTATATTTTTTTGGAATGCTAACAACAATAGATAGTAAAAGGTAAATAAACTGAAGAGGTGAACTGAATGCTTGGTAAAGAAGAATTGCACAATCAAGAAATGATCGTCGTTTTAGACTTTGGAAGTCAGTACAATCAGTTAATCACGCGAAGAATCCGTGAGTTTGGTGTTTATAGTGAGCTCCACCCGCATACAGTTACCCTTGAAGAAATCCAGGAAATGAATCCAACGGGGATCATCTTCTCCGGTGGGCCGAACAGTGTCTACGGTGAGGATTCATTCCGTTGTGATGAGCGAATCTTCGATCTGGATATCCCGATTCTCGGGATTTGCTACGGCATGCAGCTGATGACGATGCATTTCGGAGGGAAGGTAGAGCGTGCAAAGCACCGCGAGTACGGAAAAGCAGCCATCAACATTGAGAAGCAGTCCAAATTATTCTCAGAACTCCCGGAAGAGCAAGTTGTATGGATGAGTCACGGTGATCTTGTCGTGGAAGCACCTGCAGGCTTTGATGTAAATGCGACGAACCCTTCTTGTCCGATTGCTTCCATGAGTAACGAAGAACAAGGACTATATGCGGTTCAATTCCACCCTGAAGTGCGTCATTCGTTGCACGGAAACGAAATGCTGAAGAATTTCGTATTTGGAGTGTGTGGATGCACAGGCGACTGGTCCATGGAGAACTTTATCGAAATGGAAATGGACAAGATCCGACAAACAGTTGGTGATAAGAAAGTTCTTTGCGCTCTAAGCGGAGGGGTTGATTCTTCCGTTGTGGCTGTATTGATCCACAAAGCAATCGGCGATCAACTGACATGTATCTTCGTCGATCACGGCCTTCTTCGAAAAGGCGAGGCGGACAGCGTCATGAAGACATTCGCTGACGGATTTAACATGAACGTCATTAAAGTGGATGCTCAAGACCGTTTCTTAAATAAACTAAAAGGTGTATCCGATCCAGAGCAAAAACGTAAGATCATCGGAAATGAATTCATTTACGTATTCGACGATGAAGCGACGAAGCTTAAAGGCATCGAATATCTTGCACAAGGTACGCTTTATACGGATATCATTGAAAGTGGTACAGCGACTGCTCAAACAATTAAGTCCCACCATAATGTCGGCGGCCTTCCTGAAGATATGCAGTTTACCCTGATCGAGCCGTTGAACACACTATTTAAAGATGAAGTGCGTGCTTTAGGTTCTGAGCTTGGCATTCCGGATGAAATTGTGTGGCGTCAGCCATTCCCGGGACCTGGTCTTGGTATCCGTGTCCTTGGTGAAATTTCTGAACAGAAGCTTGAAATCGTCCGTGAGTCTGATTACATTCTCCGTGATGAAATCAAGAAAGCCGGACTTGATCGTGACATCTGGCAATACTTCACTGTCCTGCCTGATATCCGTAGTGTCGGTGTTATGGGGGATGCGAGGACATATGATTACACGATCGGAATCCGTGCAGTTACCTCTATTGACGGTATGACGTCAGATTGGGCGCGTATCCCATGGGACGTATTGGAGAAAATATCAACTCGCATCGTAAATGAAGTCGATCATATCAACCGCGTGGTGTATGATGTGACGAGTAAGCCACCTGCAACGATTGAGTGGGAATAATAACGTGGTATAAATAAAATGACAGGCTTCTTCCTTATCGATTCCATTCGACAAACGGGAGAATGCCTGTCGTTTTTTGTATTAAACGAACATTAACTCAAATATTTTGTTTTAATGTTCGTATTTTGTGTTGACGGACTCCTTTTCCGTTGGTACAATAGTACTGTAATCATAACAAAACATAATAAAAGTATTACGTCGTATAATTTCGGGAATAGGGCCCGAGCGTTTCTACCAAGCTACCGTAAATGGCTTGACTACGAGGTGATGGATGAAAAGGACCGCATGTTGGTTCCTTCTTGATCTTGATCTTAACAGTCAAAGCCTTGAACTCTGGTAGTTCGAGGTTTTTTTATTTTCTACGGCGACTCTATAGGAGGAGTACAAGCATGAGGAATTTCTTTCAGTTTGACCAGTTAGGAACAAATTATAAAAGGGAGATCATCGGGGGACTGACCACGTTCCTATCGATGGCTTATATCTTAATCGTCAACCCGCTTACGTTGACGCTTCAATCCGTGCCGGATCTTCCGGATAGCATGAGAATGGATTATGGTGCGGTCTTCGTGGCAACGGCATTGGCCGCAGCCATCGGGTCGTTGATCATGGGGCTCATCGCCAAATATCCGATCGCTCTGGCGCCGGGGATGGGCTTGAATGCCTTCTTCGCATACACTGTCGTATTAACAATGGGTGTACCTTGGCAATCGGCTTTGACGGGAGTTTTGATCTCGGGACTGATTTTCATCGCATTAACACTTTCGGGCATCCGGGAAAAGATCATTAACTCGATTCCAGCAGAACTAAAATACGCTGTCGGTGCAGGAATCGGTTTATTCATTACCTTCATCGGTTTTCAAAATGCAGGCATCATAGTCAATAACGATGCTGTATTAGTCGGTCTGGGTGATCTGACAAATGGAACTACCTTACTTGCGATCTTCGGAATCATCATTACGGTCATTTTAATGACAAAAGGCGTTAAAGGCGGAATTTTCATCGGGATGGTCGTAACGGCCATCGTGGGAATGATTGCAGGACTGATTGATACACCGGAAAGAGTAGTAGATGCAGCACCAAGTCTTGCGCCGACATTCGGAGCGGCACTTGAGCCTTTATTCAATGATGCAGGCAGTATTTTTACCATTCAAATGCTTGTAGTCATCCTGACGTTCCTATTCGTCGACTTCTTTGATACAGCCGGTACACTGGTAGCGGTGGCCAACCAGGCTGGACTGATGAAAGAAAACAAATTACCGCGTGCCGGTAAAGCGTTGTTCGCTGATTCTTGTGCAACAGTAGTTGGAGCGATCCTGGGAACATCTACAACCACGTCTTACATCGAATCATCAGCAGGAGTTGCTGCAGGAGCAAGAACTGGATTCGCATCTGTTGTAACAGCTATCCTATTCCTGCTCTCGATTTTCTTCTTCCCGTTACTGGCGGTCATCACATCAGCCGTGACGGCACCGGCCCTTATCATTGTAGGGGTACTGATGGTATCGTCATTAGGTGAAATCGATTGGAAGAAATTCGAAGTAGCTGTACCGGCATTCCTGACGATTGTCGCCATGCCTCTTACGTACAGCATAGCAACGGGTATCGCCATCGGATTCATTTTCTATCCGATCACGATGATCATGAAAGGTCGTACGAAAGAAATTCATCCAATCATGTATTTCTTATTTATGATTTTTGTCCTGTACTTTATATTCCTGGTATAATATAGGTACCGATTCACGAGAAGCTGATCTATCCCAGATCAGCTTCTTTCTGATTTTTATTGAAAAAAGTGTAGAATATAAATAAAGGGAATGACGTCAAGGTTAGAGAAGGTAGTACTAAGGTAAGAAGTAAGAATTGAAAAAAGGGTCAGTTTTCGTTAAAATCATGAAATCGGGTAATGTCGAAAATGGTCGAATATATAGGGAGAATTGAGTATGTCTACTTTAAATGTGAAAAAAGTCTTAAATAACAACGTATTGATTGCCGTCCACGAAAGCTACGGTGAAGTTGTGCTGATCGGAAAAGGGATAGGGTTCAACCGGAAAAAGGGTGATCCCATCCAAAATGATATTGCAGAAAAGATGTTTGTCCTAAAAGGGGAAAAAGAACAGGAGCAGTACAAGAACCTTCTTCCTTTCTTGAATGATGACATGTCGAACGTCATTATTTCTGCCATCGAGTTGATCCGGAAAAGAACCAATTCATTTCTTAACGAGCATATTCACATCGCCCTTACAGACCATATTCTATTTGCCATTAACCGATTGATGAGAGGGATGGAGATTCGGAATCCGTTCCTGGTCGAGACAAGAACGCTGTATCCATTTGAATATGAAATAGCGAGAGAAGTCGTCAGTATGATCAATGAAATGACTGATGTCCATCTTCCTGAAGGGGAAGTGGGATTCATCGCCCTTCATATTCACAGTGCCATGATGAACAAAGATCTTTCCGAAGTGAATCAGCATTCCCAGTTGATCAGTCGTCTAATAGGGATGATTGAACAACAGCTGGACGTTGAAATCAATAAAGAAAGCGTCGATTATATGAGGCTCATACGGCATATTCGATATACCATCGAGAGGGTTCTCAGGGGAGAAAGAGTAGAAGAACCAGAAAAAATTGCAAAACTGTTGAAAGAAGAATACCCTGTCTGCTATAATCTATCTTGGAAGCTGATTAAGATGATGCAGCAAACATTGCAGAAACCCGTGTACGATGCCGAGGCAGTATACCTCACAATGCATCTGCAACGGATTCAAAATAAAGTGAATTAACGTACTTATCTTTTCTTACGTGTTACTGATTCGATCAGGCATGAGTAAAGAAGATAATTGAAACGTGTATTTTGGGGTAGTCTATCCATATACGTTCATTATCCTCTTTTCTCATGCCTTTTTTGTTTGGTTAGGCGCAATCATCTAATTAGTCGAAAATGAATATAAAGGGAGGAAACTCACATGTTTAAAAAGGCTTTTGGTGTACTACAAAAAGTCGGTAAAGCATTAATGCTTCCAGTTGCGATCTTACCAGCAGCCGGACTTTTACTAGCGTTTGGTAATGCCCTTCAAAATCCAACGCTTCTAGACATTGCTCCATTCCTTAACAACGGCGGCGTTGAAACCGTTGCCAGCGTAATGGAACAAGCGGGCGGAATTATCTTCGGTAACCTGGCACTACTCTTTGCGGTCGGTGTAGCCATCGGTCTTGCCGGTGGAGAAGGGGTAGCCGGTTTAGCGGCTATCGTCGGATTCCTGATCATGAACGTAACAATGGGTACAGTTGAAGGATTAGGTATTGGTGATGTTACAGGTGACGGCGTCGATCCGGCATTTGCGCTGGTACTCGGTATCCCAACCTTACAAACAGGTGTATTCGGCGGTATCATCGTCGGGATCCTGGCAGCATCCATGTACAATCGTTTCTACCAGATTGAACTTCCTTCATACTTAGGATTCTTCGCAGGTAAACGATTTGTTCCAATTGCAACAGCAGCATCTTCAGTAGTATTAGGATTATTAATGTTATTAATCTGGCCACCGATCCAAGATGGTCTTAACACATTCTCAAACTTTATGCTTGGTGAAAACAGAGCATTCGCAGCATTTGTATTCGGTGTAATTGAACGTTCACTTATTCCATTTGGATTACACCACATTTTCTATGCTCCATTCTGGTTCGAATTCGGTTCTTACACATCAGCAGCTGGTGAAGTTGTACGTGGGGACCAGGCAATCTTTATGAAACAAATTCAAGATGGTGTACAAGACCTGACGGCAGGTACGTTCATGACTGGTAAATTCCCATTCATGATGTTCGGACTTCCGGCAGCGGCATTAGCGATCTACCATGAAGCGAAGCCTGAGCGTAAAGCGGTTGTAGGTGGAATCATGGCATCAGCAGCATTGACTTCATTCTTGACAGGTATCACAGAACCAATCGAATTCTCATTCTTATTCGTAGCACCAGTGTTATTTGGAATTCACACAATCTTCGCCGGTCTTTCATTCCTGACGATGCATCTATTAGATGTCAAAATCGGTATGACATTCTCCGGTGGTTTAATCGACTACGTCCTATTTGGACTGATCAACCCGCAAACAAATGCGTGGATCGTCATCCCGGTAGGTATCGTGTTTGCATTCATCTACTACTTCGGATTCCGTTTCGCTATCCGTAAGTTCAACCTTATGACTCCTGGTCGCGAGGACGTAGATGAAGATGAAGATGACGCTCCTGCAAGTTCAGCAGGCGATCTTCCTTACAACATCCTTGAAGCAATGGGTGGACAAGAAAACATCGCTCACTTAGACGCATGTATCACTCGTCTTCGTGTATCTGTCAATGACGTAAAACAAGTAGATAAAAACCGTCTGAAAAAACTGGGTGCTTCAGGTGTACTTGAAGTAGGAGATAACATTCAAGCGATCTTCGGACCAAAATCAGACACAATCAAATCACAAATGCAAGACATCATCCGTGGGAAAGCTCCACGTAGAGTAGAAACAAACGCAAACGAAGAAGTAGAGCAACAAATCGAAGAAGTGAATCCGGAAGCTCTTCAAACTGAACGTGACAACGAAAAGTTCGTAGCTCCGATCACAGGTGAGATCAAAGACATCACAGAAGTTCCTGACCAAGTATTCTCAGGTAAGATGATGGGTGACGGTTTCGCGATCGTGCCGACTGAAGGAACAATCGTTTCTCCAATCACAGGTAAAGTCGTGAACGTATTCCCGACGAAGCATGCCATCGGACTTGAGTCCAAAGCAGGCCGTGAAGTCCTGATCCACGTTGGAATCGATACAGTGAAACTGGAAGGTAAAGGTTTCGAAGCCCTAGTAAAAGAAGGGGACCAGGTAGAAGCCGGTCAACCATTACTAGAGGTTGATTTAGACTACATCAAAGAAAACGCACCTTCCATCATGACACCGATTGTCTTCACGAACCTTAAAGAAGGTCAGCAAGTGACAATCGAGAAGTCTGGTAACGTGAACCGTAACGACGAAAACATCATTAAGATCGACTAATTTCTTTATAAAAACCGGCCCGTCCTCCATCGAGAGGTTGGGCCGGTTTTGTTTTGTTCATATATAGAAGAAAGAGGGGTGTATTATAGAAGAATCATGAGCGCTTAATAGGGGGATATGAAAGTTTTTAAAATAAATCTATTAAATCTATTGACGAATATCTAATAGCTTGATATACTTTAAAAACCGTCGCAAGAGAGCAGCGGATTACATAACAACATTACAACGAGATCATAAAACATTTCAAAAAAAGTTGTTGACAAACACACTGCATTCTTGATATGATGGTCAAGTCGCTTCGAGAGAAGCGCTACATTGAACCTTGAAAACTGAACAAAACAAGACAATACGTCAACGTTAATTCTAGATTTATTTTAAGAGCTATTCAAACTTTTATCGGAGAGTTTGATCCTGGCTCAGGACGAACGCTGGCGGCGTG
>NZ_JAXBLY010000029.1:0-42426 GCF_033963925.1 Rossellomorea sp. YZS02
AAAATGGCGGTCCGGACGGGACTCGAACCCGCGACCTCCTGCGTGACAGGCAGGCATTCTAACCAACTGAACTACCGGACCAAAGTTTTTTCGCGTTAGCGAAAATAACTATCCTTACCTTGCTTATGCAAAGAAAATGTATTTTACTCCCCTTAGATGATCTGCTAAACCAGCAATCTTTCAATTAGGAAATAAAATATGACCCATACGGGATTCGAACCCGTGTTACCGCCGTGAAAGGGCGGTGTCTTAACCGCTTGACCAATGGGCCATGACAAGAAAAATGGTGAGCCATGAAGGACTCGAACCTTCGACCCTCTGATTAAAAGTCAGATGCTCTACCAACTGAGCTAATGGCTCTCTAAGTATATATAAACACGACTCGAAGGCTTGATCAAAGCCTCTTTCGTGACAACGAAATTAATATTATCACAGTATGATTGTCGAGGGCAACAGTTTTTTTGGTTTTTTTGTCGAAAATTATTTCTCGGGGAATAATTTGGTCAATAATGGCTAATAGGGGAAATGATTTTCACTAAAATGGACGCCCACCACACAAAAAAGACCCGCCACCAAAGCAGCAGATCTCCATCCTAAACAATATCAATAAGTCAAACTAGCCGCCACAACCAATCCCACGACAATCGACGCTGAGAACAGGCTAAATCCTATGGCGATGTTTCCTTCTTCCACTTTCTTAGCAAGGCTTGTGCGTGGAGTCAGAACAAATTCGATGATCCAGTAGGCAATGACTTGGGTCGCGATTCCGATCAAGCCCCAAATAAACGCATCAAGTAAATTAAGGCTGTTCGCCCATACGGTGTAGATGACGATCGCGAGCCCGATGGCTTTTCCCCATAGTTTCAAGGCTACCGCAATGTTTCCTTCTTTAATTAACTTCGCTTCTGAGAATTTTGTGGTGAAGGCGAAGACAGTGACACCGAGGATCATTAGTCCAAGGCCTGTTCCGACGTGGGCCAGAAAGCTGAGTAGGGCTTCACTTGTTATGATTTGCATGTGTTTCTCTCCTTTTTATTTCTCCTGTATTCCTACAGACAGAAAGTATGATTCGTTATCAGTGATGGCGTTTCCGGCTCTAATCCCAATGGCGCCGGGATTGCCGTTGATGATGAAGCTTCCCACCATCAGGCTTGCTTCCTTTTCCCCTTCATCTGTTGTGATCACCGCGACAGGAAGGGGGCAGAATTGTTGATAGACAGGCAGCGTCTGTTTATACGTTTCATTTTTGTCTTCAAGTAACACCTTTCCTGACGCTTCCAGGATCTTGACTGTATCTCCTTCACGGCCGAATGCCGGTTTTTGTACGTACGTCATCCCGCTTTTCTCGAACGTTTCAGAGTCCAGATAGGTTGGAAGGAGGTAGCGGTCAATCCATTGATGTTCTTCTTCCGTGAAAAAGGTGCTTCCTTCTTCATGAAGTCCCCAGATGAGTGCCTGCACCCCTTTTGACTGCAGCAAAAAGGCCGATGGTGGGTTCAAGACAGCCAGCTTGTTGTCCAAAACCAATTGCATCAGTTCCTGTCCGACTTTTTCTTTTGTCAGTGGATCCTGATCGTCAACGAGATGCTCAATGGGATAGGTTTGCCGGTATAGGACATCGATTCGCTCCCCACCCGGTGTGAATAGTCCCTCGTCCCGTATTTGCAGCTGATCGAGGCTGACATATTCTGAAGGGACGTCGGCAAGCTTCTGGATATACTTTGTAGTGAGGTGATCTTCTTCATGATCGGCATGGGACGTAAAGACGATCTTTGCGTCGCCCTCCCTTTGAAGGGACTGCCAGGAAGATAAGAGACCGCGTTTCAATTCTTTGGATAACTGTTCTCCCATACCTGCATTCGGATTGGTGCAATCGAAATACTCACAGACCTTTTCATTTACATGATAAAGCTCTTTAATGAAAGTAGGCGTATCACTATTAAATTCTAATAGTTTTATATCTCCATTTGATACGACGAAATCAAATCTCCCAATGATACATTCTTGAGGTATGGACTTACATTTTATATATGAGAGGGATTCTTCAGGATATCCCAGTTCGAGAAGGGTTTCATCATCCAGCTCCCGAAGCAGATCTGCCGTTTTGTCAAAAATGGCGTACACACGCTTTGATGCTTCTTGTATGGCCAAAATGGTATCATGCGATGTCTGATGGATATCCAATAAAGCGTATTCTAAGTCATATAAATCATGCCAGAAATCAGGAATATCTTTATAGAATTCTCTTCTTTTATCACGGTGCATATTTACCCTCCAAATCCACCTTTAGAGCCGCTTCCTATACCTGATTTATAGCTCTTTGAGTAGGATTTATAGCTTGGTGAGCTTTTCAGCCCGGATTTATTTTTATAATACTTTCCTCCATAGAAATAGTGGCCGTAATGGGAGGATCGATCATCATCGCAGTAATAAGTCCCGCTCTCATCATCCCAATCCCAATCGTCACAGTCTACGTCCGTCGGTTCCGGCGGGAGGTCCTGGTTCCCACAGCCGCTGACAGATATCGCCATGACAGAGGCGGCCACTCCCGCCATCATTTTTTTCGTTTTGTTCATTTTCTTTCCTCCTCCAGCTTATATCCCGTTGCCTTTACATATAGTAGATACACATAGCGATCCTCATCTATCTCAGCAGAGTCGCGTTCCCATTCGACTCCGTCTATATAATAATAAACGGAACCGATGACGCTTAGAATATCAAGATGAAAATCATGATGTTCTATTTTTAGGATGGGATTATTTTTCCGTTGATTGAGCTCACGAATTTCAAGTACCAATCGTTCCGGTGGAAATAAAGGGTCATTCAGAGGTTCTTCCTCATAGGTTTCCACATAAATGACGAATACGTTGCCTTCTATGGAAGAAGAAAGCTGTCGATAGGTGACCCCTTCCTTCACAAAGAACTCACATTCCCTTCTTGCGAGAATCTGTTCAAGCTCTATATCGGGGTAGTGATAAATGGGCTCGAAGGTGTCGTTTCCTTTTCTCAATCGATATTCTAATATCGGTTCTTTCATTTCGTGGCAGCCTCCTACAATGATTTCTTTAAACTATACGAACCAGTAATGAAAAGGTTTCATTTTCCAGAAGTTCATTGGTATGATTGAACTATGATTTTTTAAAAAAGGAGGGTATGTATGATTATTTTCCAAAGGATTTGGAAGCAAATCACGAAGATGGACTTCGGGTTCATTTTTCTATTATCACTGATTATCGTCCTGATTGGAACCGTTGGCAGTCATTTTTTGGAACCTGAAACCTTTCCATCACTTTTCGACGGGTTCTGGTGGACGATGACGACCTTGACGACAGTCGGGTATGGAGATTATTTTCCCGTTTCGGTTGGAGGGCGGATGCTTGGAATTTTCCTCTTTATCTTCGGGATCGGGATCATCGGGGTATTGATCAGTAAAACCGTCGATTCAATCACCACGTTTCAGAAATTCAAAAGGGAGGGAAAATTAGTGTATACATATGAAGATCATTATATTTACATCAATTGGTCCAAGAAGACGGAAAGGGCCATTGAAGAGATTCTTGTCCATGTGCCCGATGCTGAAATTGTCCTTATCGACATGCTTCCCATCACTCCGATTGAGCATGAGCAGGTCCATTTCATCCAGGGGGATCCATCAGATGAAAATGTATTATTGAAGGCCAATATCTTTGAAGCGAAGCGGGTCGCCATCTTCTCCGATTCTAAAATCGAAGACCCTTCCCTTATAGATGGGAAGACTTTATTAATTGCTTCAGCTGTCGAAGGCTTATCCAAAACCCATGAGCGGGAGGTCCATACAATCGTAGAAGTATCGGAGGATCGGCATATTCCGAAATTCCAGCATATCGCCGTAGAGGATTTCATTCTTTCCAATGATTCAGTTTCACTTCTGATGGCGAAAGCTACCCTGCATCCCGGGACGACTGCCCTGTTCAGACAGCTCTTGAGTAAACGATACGGCAACAATATTCACGAATTCAGCGTGAAGGAAACATGGAAGACCGTCAAGCAGGCATCTGAGGAGCTACTTGAGAAAGGAGCCATTCTTCTTGCTGTAAATGACAATATGGATTTCAGCGATGCCATGAATCAGGAACTCCATCCGGAAGATACGTTGTATGTTGTCTGTCATGATCGTGTGTACGAACAATTGACACAATAAAAAAACTCTCAGCCTTGTTAGAAGGCTGAGAGTTTTTTCAAATTATTAATTCGGGCTCCATACGCTTCGAACGACATTCGTTTGAGAGCGGTCAGGACCGACTGAGAAGATGGAAAGAGGAATTCCTGTTAATTGAGAAACGCGCTCTAAGTAGTGACGTGCGTTTTCAGGAAGATCCGTCAGCGTCTTGCATCCAGTGATGTCTTCCGTCCAGCCTGGAAGCTCTTCATACACTGGCTCACATTCAGCTAAGATGTTCAGGTTAGCCGGGAATTCTTCCATGACTTCACCTTTGTATTTGTAAGCGACACAGATCTTCAATGTTTCGATACCCGTCAGGACGTCGATTGAATTTAGTGAAAGATCCGTTAGCCCGCTGACACGGCGTGCGTGGCGTACAACTACACTGTCGAACCAGCCGACACGGCGGGGACGTCCAGTCGTTGTACCGTATTCACGGCCGACTTCACGGATTTGATCTCCGATTTCGTTGTTTAATTCTGTAGGGAAAGGTCCGTCCCCAACACGGGTTGTATATGCTTTTGAAACACCAACTACGTGATTGATTTTTGTTGGGCCAACTCCAGAGCCGATGGTCACTCCACCAGCTACCGGGTTTGAAGATGTAACAAACGGGTATGTACCTTGATCGATATCAAGCATAACCCCTTGAGCCCCTTCGAATAAAACGCGACGGCCGTTATCGATGGCATCGTTTAATACAACGGATGTATCGACAACATAGTGCTTGATCTGCTGACCGTACTCATAGTACTCATCCAGGATGTCTTCAATGTTGAAGCCTTCTGTTTCATAGAACTTTTCGAAAAGGCGGTTTTTCTCTTCCAGGTTGCGTGCAAGCTTTTCTTCGAACGATTGACGATCCAGAAGATCTGCGATACGGATTCCGACACGTGCTGCTTTATCCATATAAGCAGGACCGATTCCTTTTTTCGTTGTACCGATTTTGTTGGCACCTTTACGTTCTTCGTCGATTTCATCCAGTTTCAAATGGTATGGAAGAATCACGTGTGCACGATTGCTGATTCTAAGATTGTCTGTTTTCACATCGCGATCGTGAAGATACTTCAACTCTTTCACAAGAGCTTTCGGATCGACAACCATCCCATTACCGATGACGGATGTTTTTTCGTTATAGAATATACCTGATGGAATTAAGTGTAATTTATATGTTTCACCGTCAAACTTAATCGTATGACCCGCGTTGTTCCCACCTTGGTAACGCGCGATAACTTCTGCATGTTCAGAAAGGAAGTCAGTGATCTTTCCTTTTCCTTCGTCTCCCCATTGCGTTCCTACTACTACTACTGAAGACATATTAAGCACCTCCGACGGGAATTAGTATTCCCTCTTTTATCAAACAAACTCATTTTATCAACACCCAATGTGAAAGTCAATGAAAACACGAACGTTTATTTAGTTGATTATATTTATGTTCGTATAATTTCGGGCTTTTGACCTAAAAAACCTTTGTTTGAGCAATTTGATCCTACTGGCTCTGTTCAATATGCATATTCTTGATTGTCAGGGGAATCACTCCCTTTCCGCGAACGTTCGGCAAATTTAAGTAATGTAACTCAACACAATCCAGCGAATGGATTTGTCCCGTTTAAGAAACGCATGCCATGAAAGTTGATTGTAGCGGAAGGTGCTCGACTCCTGCGGGAAACGCTGGACAGGTGAGACCCCACAGGGCGAAGCCCGAGGAGGCTCACCGCCAGCCCCGCGGAAAGCGAGTACCTGTAGCGGAGATCAACCAGCCACTTTCCTTTTTTAAATGGTATTAAGGCATGTTCAGTCAGATTTTATGGCGCAATATAAAATCTTTTGCTAATCTAAAATAAGCATTTTGAATTTTACATACAATTTAATACTGAGGTGACGATGATATGATAAAACGATTTTTCAGTTATTACCGTCCACATCGACGGCTTTTTTATATTGATTTTGCCTGTGCGGTGCTGGTTGGGCTTTTAGAACTGGGGTTTCCCATGGCGGTATCCTGGTTCATTGATTCCCTTTTGCCTGATGGAAACTGGAGTACTATTCTGGCTGTTTCGGCAGGTCTTCTGGTTCTGTATCTCTTAAGTTCCTCCATGCAGTTCGTGGTAAACTACTGGGGACATAAACTCGGGATCAATATTGAGACGGATATGAGGCGGGAATTGTTCCATCATGTACAGAGACAATCGTTCCGCTTTTTTGATAATACGAAAACAGGGCATATCATGAGCCGGGTGACAAATGACCTGATGGATATCGGGGAGCTTGCCCACCATGGTCCTGAAGACTTGTTCATCGCGGTCATGACCTTTATCGGGGCGTTTTGGATCATGCTGACGATCAATATGGAGCTTGCCCTGGTGGCGATTATCATTGTTCCATTCCTGGTGTGGCTGATTTCATATTCTAATATCAAAATGAACGCTGCCTGGACGAAGATGTATGGGAATATAGCGGACGTCAACAGCCGCGTCGAGGACAGCGTGTCCGGGGCCAGGGTGGTTCAATCGTTCACGAATGAATCCTATGAGATGGAACGATTCAACGAGAATAATCAATTTTTCCGCAAGTCCAAATTGAAAGCTTATAACGTGATGAGCGTCAATTTATCAGGGATTTATATTACGACACGTTTAATGACGTTGATCATCCTTGTATATGGAGCCTGGTTAAGCTTCTCCGGTGTCCTGTCTTACGGAGAACTTGTTGCCTTCATCCTTTATATCAATGTCCTGTTTAAACCGATCGACAAGATTTCCGCCCTTCTTGAGCTGTATCCGAAAGGAATGGCAGGATTTAAGCGTTTCACCGAGCTCATGGATATGGAGCCCGATATTGAAAATCGTCCACATGCCATTGAAGTTGCCACATTAAGAGGAGATATCGCCTTTGACGACGTGACCTTTGGCTATGAGCCTGACCGGCCAATACTGAACGATTTATCCTTTACCATCCAATCAGGGCAGACGGTCGCATTTGTAGGACCCTCCGGTGCAGGAAAGACGACAATTTGCTCATTGATTCCCCGCTTTTATGATATAGGAAGAGGAGCTATCACGATTGATGGCATCGATATCCGTGAGATGACGAAGGAATCCCTTCGTTCCCAGATCGGAATCGTCCAGCAGGATGTTTTCTTATTCACAGGAACGCTCAGGGAAAATATCGCCTATGGAAAACTCGATGCCACGCAGGAAGAAATCGAGGAAGCGACGAGACGTGCTCACCTGACGGATCTTATTGCCTCCCTTCCCGATGGATACGATACCCAGATCGGGGAGAGGGGACTGAAGCTGTCAGGAGGACAAAAGCAGCGCTTGTCCATTGCCCGGATGTTCCTTAAGAATCCGAGAATCCTGATACTTGATGAGGCCACTTCCGCACTGGATACAGAAACGGAAGCCATCATCCAGGAGGCCCTCAATGAATTGGCAAAAGACCGGACCACCCTTGTCATCGCCCACCGTCTTGCAACCATTCGGAAGGCTGACCGGATTCTCGTCGTGACCGAGGATGGGATTGCTGAAGATGGTACTCATGAAGAGCTCCTCTCTAGAGAAGATGGAATCTTTATGAGGCTTCATGCTCATCAGCATGCTACTATCCTATAAACAAAAAAATCCAGGCTATGCCTGGATTTTTTCTATTAAGCCGGAGCGTCGTCAAACCGCCGTTCCAGATTCACGAATTTGTTGTATTCTTTCACGAACGCCAAGGACACGTTCCCGACCGGGCCGTTACGCTGCTTGGCGATGATGATTTCAATGATGTTCTTGTTTTCAGCTTCTTTATCATAGTAATCTTCACGGTAAAGGAAGGCTACGATATCCGCATCCTGCTCGATACTTCCTGATTCACGGATATCGGACATCATCGGACGCTTATCCTGACGTTGCTCCACTCCACGGGAGAGCTGGGATAAGGCGATGACGGGCACTTGCAGTTCACGGGCCAATCCTTTCAGTGAACGGGAGATTTCCGAAACCTCCTGCTGACGGTTTTCGCCAGAACGGCCGCTACCCTGGATCAGCTGCAAGTAGTCGATCAAGATCATCCCTAGTCCGTGTTCCTGGGCAAGGCGGCGGCATTTGGAACGAATTTCCCCGACTTTGATACCCGGCGTATCATCAATATAAATTCCTGCATTTGAGAGGCTTCCCATGGCCATGGTCAGCTTTCTCCAATCTTCGTCTGTCAGATCACCGGTACGGAGATTCTGCGCGTTGATGTTGCCTTCTGCACACAGCATACGCATGACGAGCTGTTCCGCACCCATCTCGAGTGAAAAGATGGCGACATTTTCCTTGGCCTTTACAGCGACGTTTTGAGCGATGTTCAAGGCAAAGGCTGTCTTACCCATGGAAGGACGTGCTCCTACAATGATCAAATCATTTCGCTGGAATCCTGCCGTCATATGATCAAGATCGGCGAATCCTGTTGAAATACCCGTTACGTCGCCTTTTCGATTGGTCAAGGTTTCGATATTATCATACGTTCGCACGAGTACATCTTTAATATTGTGGAATGCCCCTGCATTTTTACGCTGGGCCACTTCCATGATGTTTTTTTCCGCTTCGCTCAGAAGGCTGTCCACTTCATCTTCCCGGGCATATCCATCAGAAGCGATATCGGTGGCCGTACGGATCAATCGGCGCAACAATGATTTCTCTTCCACAATCTTTGCGTAGTATTCGATATTAGCGGCCGTTGGAACCGAAGCGGCAAGTTCACTCAAATAAGCGACTCCGCCTACATCTTCCAGTTCTTTCGCAGCCGCAAGTTCCTCTGTCACCGTAATCAGGTCGACGGCTTTTCCTCCGTCACCCAGATTCAGCATGACATTGTATATCCGCTGGTGAGAATGGCGATAAAAATCCTCTGGAATCAATATTTCCGAGGTGGTCGTCAATGCACTGGGCTCAAGGAAAATGGCCCCTAATACCGCTTGTTCAGCCTCGATATTCTGAGGTGGAACCCGGTCCTGAAACATTTCATTCATTTATGCTCAAGCCTCCCTTACGACTTTCATGATCTATATAAAAACAGAATGGTATTCTACCGAAAAAATGTGATCAGGATAAAATCCAGATCACATTTTATATCAAACTATATTCATTTTAACATGTTTTGCTCAAAATGAAGTTACCAAATTTCGTATATTCTAATGGAAGACTATTCTTCCGTTACGTGCACCTTTAATGTTGCCGACACATCCGTATGCAGTTTCACTGGCACATTCGTGTAGCCAAGGGCGCGGATGGCGTCGTTCATTTCAATCTTACGTTTATCGATCTTGATGTCATGCGCTTTTTTCAACTCATCAGCGATTTGCTTGCTTGTGATGGATCCGAATAAACGGCCGCCTTCACCAGACTTCGCTTTCATCTCGACCGTAATGTCCTCTAATGTCGCTTTTAATTTTTTCGCCTCTTCCAGTTCTTCTTGAGCGACTTGCTTTTCTTTCTTCTTTTGACCCTCAAGTTGACCCATGTTCGCGTTTGTTGCTTCAACAGCTAAACCTTTTTTCAATAAAAAGTTATGTGCATAGCCGTCCGCTACGTTTTTCACTTCACCTTTTTTTCCTTTACCTTTAACATCTTTTAAGAAAATGACTTTCATATCTCTTTTCTCCCTTCAAAATAATCATTTAATGCTTCTTTAAGCTGCTCTTCCGCTTCAAGGACCGATACCTGCTTGATTTGGGTGGCGGCATTGGTCAAGTGACCTCCGCCGTTCAGGTTCTCCATGATGATCTGTACGTTAACATCACCCAGTGAACGGGCACTGATACCGATTGTATCAGGATCCCGCTTCGAGATGACGAATGACGCGATGACTTCATCCATGGTCAATAAGGTGTCTGCTGCCTGGGCGATAAGAACGGGATCATATATGACATCATCCTCCGCTTTTGCGATGGCGACCCCTTCACGGAAGAATTTGACCGATTCGATTAACCGTGAACGCTTGATGTACGTATCGACATCCTCTTTGAGGAACTTCTGAACGAGCACGGTGTCCGCTCCCTGAGCCCGCAGATAAGAGGCTGCATCGAATGTTCTCGATCCCGTCCTGAGCGTAAAGCTCTTTGTATCGACGATGATTCCTGCCAAGAGCGACGTAGCTTCGAGCATCGTGATTTTCTCGTGCTTCGGCTGATACTCGAGTAACTCTGTCACAAGCTCCGCCGTAGAGGAAGCGTACGGTTCCATGTAGACAAGCAGCGGGTTCTTAATGAAATCTTCACCACGGCGATGATGATCGATGACGACGACTTTATCCACTTTATTTAACAGCTTTTCTTCAATGACGAGAGAAGGCTTATGGGTATCCACCACAACGAGCAACGTATCGTCCGTCGCCATTTCAAGTGCTTCCTCAGGGGTGATGAAACGCGGATGAAGATCTGAGTTTGCTTTGATTTCCTTCATCAACCGTTTTACACCGTTGTCGATCTCATTAAAGTTCAGGACGACATAGCCTTCACGCTGATTCATCTGGGCCACTTTACGGATTCCGATTGCCGCTCCGATGGCGTCCATATCGGGATGCTTGTGCCCCATGATGATGACCTTGTCGCTTTCGATCATGATCTCCTTCAATGCATGGGAAATGACTCGGGCCCGGACCCGGGTGCGTTTTTCCATCGGATTGGTTTTCCCGCCATAGAATTTGACCTTTCCGTTGGTCTGCTTGATCGCCACCTGGTCTCCACCACGGCCCAATGCAAGGTCAAGACTTGACTGAGCAAGTGTCCCGAGCTCAGGAAGGGAAGAAACCCCTGTCCCGACACCTATACTTAATGTGAGGGGAACATTCTGCTTCGAAGTCGTATCTCTTACATCATCGAGGATTCCGAATTTTTCCTTCTCCAGCACTTGAAGGATCTTCTCATTTATGACGGCGATGAAACGCTCCGAAGATACCCTCTTCAAGAACACGCCGTATTCTTTGGCCCACTTATTCAAGATGGATGTCACGAGGCTGTTCAAGCTGCTTCTCGTCTGGTCATCCATGCCTTGTGTCAGTTCATCATAGTTATCTAGAAAGATGATTCCAATATTCGTTCGTTCATCATGATATTGCTTTTCTATTTCTTTCTGTTCTGTAACATCAAAGAAGTAGAGTAGTTTTTCTTTGAGCTTCAATACGACGTGATACTTTCTCTCATTAATCGTCACGATTTCCGAATCGACTTCCTGCTTGATTAATGGAACAAGAGATTCTGCCACATCGTATAGGGATCTTCCAACCACCGTGTCTTCATTGAAACATGAGGCCAGAAAAGGATTCGTCCATTCTATGTAATATTCATCATTGATCAGCATGATCCCAATGGGCATCTCCATGAGTGCTTCTTCCCCTACACGCTTTACACGATAGGATAGAGTGGAGATATATTCCTCTGTTTCGTCATGAGACCTTCTCTCGAAATAAAATGCGAGAAAATACACGATTCCAAAGACAATCAACCCTATTAACGAAATGATCCATTGGTAAAAGGCAACCGATACTAACAATAGAGCTGTCAATATAGCAAGTCCGTACAACGGGTAGCGGATCATTCGCTTATTAAAATAAGATGGCATGATTTCAGCTCCTGGAACTTAAATTTCTATGACTTACGTTGTAGGCGTTGTCTTAGATCAAATCCTAAGTCAATTATACCTAAAATTCGCACGAGATAAAGGAGAGGAATCGAAATGATTGTAATTAATACCAAAATTCCTTTGGACCATCCTTTCACATGAGCAAAGAAATAGATGAAAGACAGCCCTTGAACGGCCATTAACGACTGAAGCACATACAGGACATTGATCAATGCTGTATAAGCGTATGTCCCTTTCTCCGGTTGAAGGATCATGGAAAGTACAAGAGTAATCAAATAATACCAAAGAATGCTCTTAGGAAGCTTCCATTCCCTGAATGGTTTGAATACCGGCACATCTCTTCCCAGACGCTTCATGATCGGGAAATTGATTACGATAAATAACAAAGCCAAGACAACCGAGATCCCGACAAACAATGTCGGCATTAAGGTTTGAACGAGATCAATCGAGCTCTCCAGGCTATCGACCAGCTTTTTGTCCGGTTCCTGGCCAAGAGATTCAAATAAAGAATAATAAGCAGCCTTCGATTCTTTCAGGCTGTCTTCAATAATATTCACACCTAAGAATAGAATCGAAACGACGAATCCAATCACAATATTCAGGACAAGTGTCAGACTCGCTGCCATAAACAGTCTCATCTTATCTACTTTTGCTTTCACACACCAGCCAATGACGACACCGGTCGTAGCCACCATAAAGGCAACCGGCAGTGCAAGCAGTCCGCCAAATAAGAAAGAAAGACCAAGTGATCCGATCAATACAACCATCGAATTCCATAGCGAGTACTTGGAACTGAATAGTATAAGGGGGAGGGGCAGCACAAAAAATGCCAGCGTCCCAATAAGCGGAACATATAAACTCAATAACATTAACACAGTAAAGATGGCGAGCATCAGCGCACCTTCAGTCAACACACGGGGATTCCTCACTCAAAACGCTCCTTACGATAAAATAAACAACATACAATAGCACTATCATATCAATTTTAAAGATAGATTTCATCTTATGGGGACTCGGAAGACATGACAAGCCTATCGTGACTGCGACGGGTGGGTGCTTTTTGGAGAACTTGTGCCGCTTTCCGATAAACTTGTGTCAAAATTTGAGGATCAATGACTATGATCGTTTATCATCTTTATTTTGACAAAAAAGAGGGAAGCCCTCTCAACAATGCTACATTCTCCATCTACTCTAGTATGCACTCACTTTAAAAAGGAGTATACGTAGTAGATAAAGAATGGCAGTGTCGGGCCCCCCTCTATCGCAACTATGATATTTTAAATTGTTCGATCGATGTTTGAAGTTCTTGGCTTAAGTCCGTCAGGCGTTCAGCCGCTTCTGTAACGGATTGAACGGCCCTGACCTGCTCTTCTGTCGAAGCACTCATTTCCTCGCAGGAAGCGGCTGTTTGTTCGGCTGTTGCAGCCATCATTTGAATGACGTTGACCACTTCATCCTTTTCAAGGTTGAGCTGGCCTACTTCGTTATACATATTCTCGATTTCACGCTGCATGGATTTCATGAGGTGTGAAGTTTGATCGAATACGTGATTCGTCTTTTGAATCACATCACTTTGAACCTCGAATGTTTCTTTCGTTTTCAACATTTCATCCACTGCCTGGTGAGATCCCTGTTGAATTTCAACGATTGTACGCTTTACTTCTTCCGTTGCCTTTACCGACTGGTCTGCAAGCTTACGTACTTCCTCTGCTACCACAGCGAACCCTTTGCCGTGTTCACCGGCTCTTGCGGCTTCAATGCTCGCATTAAGGGCAAGCAGATTCGTTTGGGAAGAGATTTCAGTGATTGTCCCCATCACTGATTCAATCGTTTTCACTTTTGCTTCCAGGCTAATAATGACTTTCTCCATGGATGCGATATACTCACTTGAAGAATGGTAGGCATTTTCTAATTCTTTTACCTGATTTAACCCGGACTGGTTCATTTCATCGGCCTGACCAGCTAGTTGAGACATCGCTTTAGACTTTTCATACACCCCATCAATCCTGGTGCCAAGCTGCTCTGTCTGATGGTGGGCACGGTCTGAGTCAGCTGCTGACTGAGAGGCACCGCTCGCAATCTCAGAAACGGCACGTGCCATTTCTTCACTGGATGCATTCGTCTCTTCCGATACGGCACTTAATCCTTCCGCGGACTCACGCACGTTATAAATCGATGCCTGAACCACTTTAATTGTCTCTTTCATATTCAGGATCATCTTATTTAAATCCATCGCCAGTAAACCTGTTTCATCTTTCGTTTTGATTGAAGATTGAATGGATAAATCACCTGACGAAACGTTTGTGACCGTTTTTTGAAGGTTTTTAATCGGTTTTGTCATCATATTGGCTACAATAACTACCAATATGAGCATGATAACCAGTGTAACAAGCGCTGTAATAAGAAGTAAGCGTTCAATATCTTTCGAGGATTGGATGAGATCTTCCATACTATAAGCGGATCCCACTTTCCAGTTCGTCTTTGGAACTGTACTGTATACCAATACTTTTTTATCGCCTTCCAGCTCATATCGGATCGTGTCCGATTCTTTTTCTGATTTCAGCATTTTGCTGATGAATGGTAATGTAGAAAGATTCTCACCACGCTTGGTAGGATGAACAATGGCCGTACCGTCAAGACCGATTAAAAACGGGTAGCCGTTATACCCAATCTCCATTTTGGAAACCCTGTCGGTAAGTTTGGATAAATTGATATCCACACCCAGTACACCGACTACTTTATTTTCGGATACAATCGCCCTTGAAGCTGTAATGATGTATTCTTCCGTTGCCGTGTCTACATATGGTTCACTCCAAACGACACCGGCCCTTGCTTCTGCAGCGTTTTTATACCAGTCCCTGCTCGTGGGATCAAAGTCGCTTGGCAGTGATACAGAAGGAACGATTTTCAACTTCTTATTTGGTGATGCAAAGTAGATGGAAGTGGCTTCTTCATATAGACTCAGATAATTATCAAAGTCTGACTGGATATTGGCGTATAGTTCCGTATCAGAGGCTTCCTGATTTTTTTGCATCTGTGCCTTTGCATAGTCCTTCAAAGAGTTTGAGATAGAATATTGATCGATACTCTTTTCGTACTGTCCAAGGAACAGCTGTACGGAATTATTGAGTTCTCCCACAATCCCCTGAGTCTGACTGATGACCTCATCCTCCGTTTTCATTCTTGTCTGCCAGCTGGTAATAGAGATGATGACAGCCAAGGAAACCATAAATAAAATAGAGATGATGACAATAAGCTTCATTCTGATGGATGATAAAATAAAACCTTTCTTGCGGTCTGTCTTCATTTTGTTTCTCTTTTTCTTCAACGAAATTCCCCCTTTTACGACAAAAAGCCTCTATGTATACACCCTTATACATCGACATTTTTCTGCAATTCTTTATAGCCGGGGGAAAATCTGTATGTTAATAGACATAAAAAAAGCAGCAGAGACAAGTCTCTGCTGCTTTTCAATCGATGAAATTATTCACCAGTAACGTATGGAAGTAATGCCATTGTACGAGCGCGTTTGATCGCACGAGTCAACTTACGTTGGTACTTAGCGTTCGTTCCAGTTACACGACGTGGAAGAATCTTTCCACGTTCAGATACGAATTTCTTAAGAAGATCAACATCTTTGAAATCGATATGTGTAATTCCGTTTGCTGTGAAGTAGCATACCTTACGGCGTCTACGTCCACCTCTACGTCCTCCTGCCATTTGTTTCGCCTCCTATCTTGTTAGGTTTGATATCGTTCGTTTAGAATGGCAGATCATCATCGGAAATGTCGATCGGCTGACCGTCATTCGCGAATGGATCCTCATCTACACGTGTATAGTTGTTGTTATTATTGTTGTTGCGCTGTTGATTCTGATTCTGACTATACGGATTTCCTTGGTCGCGTTGACCTCCACCCGAATAGCCCGGACTTCCTCCACGATCGCCTTGATTCGCACTACGCGGTTCCAAGAACTGAACGCTTTCTGCTACGACTTCCGTCATAAACACACGGCGTCCATCCTGTCCTTCGAAATTACGTGTTTGAATACGACCGTCAACGCCAGCTAAGCTGCCTTTTTTAAGAAAGTTTGCTACATTCTCTGCAGGGCGACGCCATACAACGCAGTTAATAAAATCTGCTTCCCGTTCTCCTGATTGATTCGTAAAACTACGATTGACAGCCAGGGTGAACGAAGCAACAGCCACTCCACTTGGAGTATATTTTAATTCAGGGTCTTTGGTTAAACGCCCTACTAATACAACTCGGTTCATCATCAGAATCAACCCCTTCCTTCTAATTTACTGTTTCACGTGAAACAGATGATAGAAGTGTATATCTTAAAAAACGTACGGATTATTCTTCTTCTTTAACAACGATATGACGGATAATATCATCGCTGATTTTAGCTAAACGATCGAATTCGTTAACTGCATCAGAAGTAGCGCTCATCTTAACTAGTTGATAGAAACCATCGCGAAAATCGTTGATTTCATACGCTAAACGACGTTTACCCCAATCTTTTGACTCGATGATTTCCGCGCCGTTAGTTGTTAAAACGTTATCGAAACGCTCAACTACTGCTTTCTTTGACTCGTCGTCAATGTTTGGGCGGACAATGTACATAACTTCGTACTTTCTCATCTTAATGTCACCTCCTCGTGGTCTATGCGGTCCTTTCTTTGTGAAAGAACAAGGAGCAATGCGTTCATTACTCACGAAATAAAATTATAGCATAGGTTCTCTATTATTGCAATATGACGTAAAAAAAAGACTAGAATTGGGATTCTAGTCTTTTTAAGGTTAATCGTTGTTGCGTTTAAAGGAGCGAGTGCTGGTTGATTTCCACTCCAGGTGCTCGCTTTCCGCGGGGCGTGAGTTGAGCCTCCTCGGGCTGTGCCCTGTGGGGTCTCAACTTTCCCGCTATTCCCGCACGGGTCGAGCACCTTCCGTTACAATCAACTATGAGTGTGGGCTATAACTGAAATAGATCTAATACAAGTTTAAGAAAATAATTGTCTCTAAATGAGCCAAAGTTCATTTCACTCTCATCTTTGGTTAATACTAACCACCAGCCCTAACTGATTCTTTCGGAATACAGCACAACATTTTAAACACAAAGGTTAGATGAATTTCAGATAAACTTACACATTAAAACGGAAGTGGATGATGTCTCCGTCTTTTACTAGGTATTCTTTTCCTTCGAGGCGGACTTTTCCTGCTTCGCGGGCTGCTCCCATTGTTCCGGCTGCTACGAGGTCTTCATAGGAGACGGTTTCGGCACGGATGAATCCTCTTTCGAAGTCGGTGTGGATGACTCCGGCACATTGAGGGGCTTTCATACCTTCGCGGAACGTCCAGGCACGGACTTCCTGGACACCTGCTGTGAAGTACGTAGCAAGTCCCAATAGAGAATAGGTAGCGCGAATCAGCTGATCAAGGCCGGATTCTTCAATTCCTAATTCCTGAAGGAACATCGCCTTTTCTTCATCATCAAGTTCAGCGATTTCAGATTCTATTTTCGCGCAGACCACGATCACTTCTGCGTTGTCGTCTTTTGCAAATTCACGTACTTTCTGAACATATTCGTTGTCAGAAGGATCCACGATTTCGTCTTCACTTACGTTTGCTACATATAATACAGGCTTGGAAGTCAGTAAGTGCAGCTGTTTCACAAGCTTCATTTGCTCATCCGAGAACTCGACTGTACGGGCTGGCTGTTCTGCTTCCAAGGCTTCTTTGATTTTCACAAGGATGTCGTGCTCAAATACCGCTTCTTTGTCTTTTTGTTTCGCCATTTTCTGAACTCTCGTAATTCGCTTATCAACCGTTTCAAGGTCAGCGAGAATCAATTCAAGGTTGATGACTTCAATATCCGCAATCGGATCCACTTTTCCGGATACGTGTGTGATATTATCATCCGCGAAACAACGGACAACCTGACAGATCGCATCCACCTGACGGATATGGGATAGGAATTTATTCCCTAATCCTTCACCTTTACTCGCCCCTTTTACAATCCCGGCAATATCGGTGAATTCGAAAGCAGTAGGAACTGTCTTCTTCGGGTCTACAAGTTCCGTTAATTTATCAAGACGGTGATCTGGAACCTCTACGATTCCTACGTTCGGATCGATAGTACAGAAAGGGTAGTTGGCAGATTCTGCACCTGCTTTTGTAATTGCGTTGAATAGAGTGGATTTCCCGACGTTGGGTAGTCCAACAATACCAGCTGTTAATGCCATTTTGGTCACTCCTCATATATTCTTGTCTATTAAAAAATCCTTTAAGATCGAAAAACACGTAATCGGTCGAACCTTTCACAATTATAGAGATAATAGAGGGAAAAGACAAGTGACGCTTACAGGCTCCCGCAGAAAATACGCCATAAAAAAAGCACTCAATCATTTAGAAACGACTGAATGCTCTGAGGCGACACTATTTAGGGCGCAAGATGGATTAGGTCAAAAGGATTATGGGTAAAAAAAGAATACTTATTCTTCTTCACCGCTTGAAATGACTTTTTTCATCTTCTTTGCAAAATCTTTTCTGGGGATCATGACACTGTGACCGCACCCGACACACTTGATGCGAATATCCATCCCCATACGGATCACTTTCCAGCGGTTCGTACCACATGGATGAGGTTTTTTCATTTCGACAATATCATTTAAGGTGAAAGTCTTTGGCTCCACTACCTATTCCTCCTCATTCGCTTTCAAGTCTTCTTTGTTTCTCTTCACGCGGGTGAATCTCTTCTTCATCTTTACGTGAATACATTACCATACGAGGGAATGGAATTTCGATACCATGCGCATCCAGGCAAAGTTTCACTTCTTTACGTATCATCCTGGCCATATACCAGTGTCTCATTGGAACCGTTTCAGCGACGATTCGGATAACGACATCAGACGCTCCAAGAGTCTGGACCCCCAGCAGCTCGGGTGGATTCACCAGGTCCTCATATTTTTGAGGCAAGGAAAGGAGAAGCTCCTGCATCACTTTTTCAGCTTCTTCTATATTTTCTTCGTACGCAATGCTCACATCCACAACCGCAATACTATTATGGACGGAGAAATTCGTTACTTCCGTAATGTTTCCGTTAGGGAAGATATGAAGTTCCCCGGTCCAGCTTTTAATCTTTGTCGTGCGTAACCCAATTTCTTCTACGGATCCCTCAGCAGAACCGATACGCACGTAATCGCCCACTGAAAATTGATCTTCGAAAATGATAAAGAAACCGGTGATGATATCACGGACGAGATTCTGTGCCCCGAAACCGACGGCAAGACCGACAATTCCGGCACCGGCGATGAGTCCTTTTACATCGATTTCAAGGGTCGATAAGATTGTCATCAAACTAATGAAGTAAATCACATAGGTTAGCACATTTTCTAAGAGTTTTGATAAAGTGGTTTCCCGTCGCTCCGTAAATTTCAAAGGGGATCGTGATCGTACCTTGAATACGTTTCGGATTGCTGACCGACCTACTCTTAAAGCGATATAAGTAATCACCATAATGGCGATAATTTTTACAGCACCTGTACCAAGTGCGATCCACATTTCATTATCTATAATCTTTTGGGCAGCTGGACTATTTTTTATCGTTTCAATGGTTTCATCAACTTTATTATCTTTCGCACTCATATATCGAACCTCCACTTATCATTCAATAAGAAGTATTCCTTATTTTATCAACTTTCCCTCTCCTTGTGTAGATATAACCTCATAAAGAATAGTTTCTAGAAAATTTTTATTTTATGAAAAATCCGACCATATTATGTATGAAAAAAAGAAATCGTCCGTATACTGATAATACTTAAAAATTTGACTGTGGGATAAGGGGCCGGCGACTCAAAGGTCACCCCTTTGAACACATCTAAAGGAGTGGAAGCGATGAATCTGAAAAAAGGATTATTTGAACGAAGACCTGAACCCTATAGAGTCCTTCACCAGGAGGCGGGTGCGGCACAGGAGCTTTCCGTTCAATTGTCGTCGATGCTTCCCACTTATTATCGTACAAGACCCATCGTATTTGTCTGTATCGGTACAGACCGGTCGACAGGGGATTCATTAGGGCCTCTGGTTGGTACCTTGATAGAGGAACAGGATATTAAACCATTCCATGTGTACGGAACACTGGATGATCCGATTCATGCTGTCAATCTTGAAGAGAAGCTCAAGGAAATTTCAGCTAAACATATCAATCCCTTTATCATCGGTGTAGATGCCTGTCTCGGCCGGTTAAAGAGCGTAGGAGCCATTCAGTTAAATGAAGGTCCCTTGAAGCCGGGTGCCGGAGTGAATAAAGAGTTACCCGAGGTCGGTGAGATCCATCTGACAGGGATCGTGAATGTCAGTGGATTTATGGAGTTCTTTGTATTGCAAAATACACGATTGAACCTCGTTATGAAAATGGCCAAGACAATTGCCGAAGCCATTGTGCTGGCAGGTGATTCAGTGGAACGGCGAAATGCCGTAAGCATTGAAAAATGGCGGGAAGAATTGCAGCAATAAATGAAGGGAGATGACGGACTCACGTCATCTCCCTTTATGATTACATATATATCTGGTATGCGTGAATGATTCCGACGACGATGCCCACCACTATGATACCCGGAAGTAAATTGGCAACCCTGATTTTTGTTACACCGAGGAGATTAAGTCCGATCGCAAAAATCATAATCCCACCGGTCGAGGTCATTTCGACAATGTAGGCATCCATCAGCTCTTGAGGCACCCATTGGTGAATCTGCGTAGCAAATAAGGCGATAAAACCTTGATAAAGAACGACAGGGATAGCCGAGAACATGACACCGATCCCAAGTGTCGTCGTTAGTATCAGTGAAGTGAAACCATCAATGATCGATTTAGTCAAAAGAACGTCATGATCTCCCCTGATACCACTATCCAGCGCACCGATCACGGCCATGGCCCCAATAACAAAAATCAGGGTCGCTGTTACAAAACCTTGGGAGATCGAGGTTTCTTTCTTGCTGCCAAGCTTCTTCTCCAACCAGTTCCCTAAAGCGTTTAGTCTGTCCTCAAGATTCATCCACTCTCCCCAGGCAGCACCAAGGGCAAGAGAGATGATCACAATGAGAAAGTTTTCACTTTTCAGACCCATCTGTAAACCAAGAACGATGACAGCGAGCCCTATCGCTTTCATGACGGTTCCCTTCATATCTTCTGGTATGCGGTGCAAGATCTTCCCAAGGAGGGTCCCGATAATAATACATACCCCATTAACAAGCGTTCCTAATAGTACCATGACGTTTTCCCCTTATGTTTATTTCCCGAAGAATAGTTTTTATGTGTAACATATGGAAGAGGACTGTCTTAACACGGTATGAAGCATACCAATCAAGACAGTCCCATTCCCTTTTTCACTACTGAAGTAATTCCAGAATCCGATCCAGATCTTCTTTCGAGAAGAATTCGAGCTCGATTTTCCCTTTTTTCTTCGATTGTTTAATCGTGACCGTGGTACCGAAACGTTCGCGAAGAAGAGATTCCTGTTCTTGTATAAAGACGTCTTTTCGCTCGGATTTCTTTGTTTCACGTGGAACATTCTCATTCAATTCTTGGATGATTTTCTCTAACTGACGAACATTCAGCGATTCTTTCAGTATGCGGTTCACAACCGGTGATAAATTCTTTTTGTTCTTCAACCCAAGCAGGGCACGTCCATGTCCCATTGATAACTTCCCTTCGGACAGGAGTTCCTGAACGGGTGTCGGCAGGGAGAGTAAACGGATATGATTTGCGATATGTGGCCTGCTCTTCCCTAATCGTTTGGCCAATTCTTCCTGAGTAAGCTTCAGTTTATCCATGAGCATTTGATAAGCTGCTCCCTCTTCGATGGGGGTCAGATCCTCCCGTTGAAGGTTCTCAAGGACCGCTAGCTCCATCATTTGTTGATCGTTCAGCTCACGGACAACGACAGGGACCGTTTCTAATTTAGCTGCTGTCGCTGCACGATACCGACGCTCACCAACGACAATCTCATACCCCTTGATGGATTTACGGACAATGATTGGTTGAAGGATCCCGTGCTCCAGGATCGATTCTTTCAACTCTTCGATGGCCTGTGGCTCAAAGATTTTACGTGGCTGGTAGGGATTGGGCCTTATTTCTTTCAGGCTCACTTCCTGAACGGATTCTTCATTTTGAGTTGTTTGCATATTGGTGAAGAGGGCATTGATGCCCTTTCCTAAACCTTTAGCCATTCGCCGCCACTTCCTTTGCTAGTTCTAAATAAACTTCTGCTCCCCTTGATTTAGCATCATAAATGATAATCGGTTCACCATGACTGGGTGCTTCACTTAAACGAACATTACGTGGGATAATTGTGCGATACACTTTGTCTTGAAAATATTTCTTAACCTCTTCGATGACCTGAATTCCAAGGTTGGTTCTGGCATCCAACATGGTTAACAACACTCCATCGATCATAAGGTCATGATTCAGATGCTTCTGTACTAAACGGACCGTGCTCAACAGCTGGCTCAACCCTTCAAGTGCGTAGTATTCGCACTGAACCGGAATGACGACGGCATCTGATGCAGTTAATGCATTGATGGTCAGAAGGCCAAGTGATGGGGGACAGTCAATGATGATATAATCAAATTCGTCTTTAACCCTCTCCAGTGCTTTCTTCAGACGCACTTCACGGGATATGGTCGGGACCAGTTCAATCTCCGCTCCAGCGAGTGAAATGGTTGCAGGGACAATGGATAAGTTCTCTACCTTTGATTGTTTGATGGTGTCTTTAACGTCTACATCATCCACTAACACATCATAGATGCACTGTTGTACATCGCCTTTTTCCACACCGACACCACTCGTGGCGTTTCCTTGAGGATCGATATCTACGAGTAAAACCTTTTTCCCTATATAAGCTAAACAAGCCCCCAAATTGACGGATGTCGTGGTCTTTCCCACCCCGCCTTTTTGGTTTGTAACGGCTACAATTCTGCCCAAGGTTGTCACCTACCTTTTGACTTCCTGAAATTGACTTTATTTTTTACAGTATTCTTCTATTCTATCAAAATTCCTTGATAATTGTCTGTCAATTTTTCAAAAAAGACGGGTATCTCCATATATTGGAGAATATGATTTACTGACCTTCTCGCCTCTTTTGCACCAAAAAAGTGAGAAACCACACCGTTTCTCACTTTTAATCTGCTAATCTATTTTTTTTTGGGAATACGAATGGTGAATTGATAGAATTCCTCATGCTCTTCTTCTTCTGAATCGAGATTGATTCCGCTATCGGACACCATGGACAGGGATTGGCGGATTGTATTCACAGCAATCCTCATATCCTTGCTGAATGCCTTGCGTTTAGGCTGCGGCTTCTGATTCGTCCCTTCTTGCATCTTCACAACCCGGTCTTCGGTCTGTTTGACATTCAAACTCTTTTCAATGATCTCTTGAAGGAGCTGTATTTGCTTTTCCGGATTCTTTAAAGGAATCAAAGCCCTGGCGTGACGTTCTGTGATTCGTTTATCTAATAAGGCTGATTGAATTTCTTCTGGAAGCTTTAGGAGACGAAGCTTGTTCGCCACAGTTGATTGTCCTTTTCCTAAGCGTTGAGCAAGGGCTTCTTGAGTTAGATCATGTAACTCCAACAGTTTTCCATATGCGATTGCCTCTTCAATAGGAGAGAGCTCTTCTCTTTGTAAGTTCTCGATTAATGCAACAGAAGCTGTTTCTGTATCATTCAGATTCTTAACAATCGCCGGAACCGTTTCCCAGCCAAGCTTTTGAACGGCTCTGTAACGTCGTTCTCCCGCAATGATTTCAAACTGGTCATCATCGTATTGTCTCACCACGATCGGTTGGATAATGCCATGAGTGTGTATCGTTCGTGATAACTCTTCTATCTTTTCATCATTAAACACAGTCCTTGGTTGAAAGCGGTTCGGGACGATTTGTGAGACAGGTATCTTCCTCACTTCATCTCGATCTTCTTCCACTACATTCGACTCTTCAGATTCAACATCTTGCTCCTTTTCACCTAGGCCAAAAAAACGAGAGAAAGGATGCTTCATCTTCCTACACCACCTTTAAGAAACTCCCTTAATTAATATTCTCTAAATCAGGTCAAGTTCCTGCCTCTTAAAGTCGTCGGTTATACGATAGCCCACAAAGGCAGGAGGATGACCTTACTATTCTAACGGTAATTTATTGGGTGTCCCAGGTTTTCTGGGATATTTGTTAGGTGTTTCTTTCACTTTGTTGATTTTCACGATATTACGCTCGCTTTCCTCTTCCGGAAGAAGGAACGAATACATTTTGTCCGTTTGTCCACCAAGCGTTCCAATCGCTTTCTTTGCGTTCGACAGCTCTTCATTCACATTGGAAGCTTTCATGGCGACAAAGGATCCGCCCTTTTTCACAAGGGGAAGGCATAATTCACTTAAGACGGACATTCTCGCTACGGCTCTTGCTGTAACCATATCATATTTTTCACGATGTGCCTTATTTTTTCCAAATGTCTCGGCACGGTCATGATAAAAATTCGTGTTTTCAAGTCCTAACTCGTCCGATAAATGATTTAAAAATGTGATGCGCTTGTTCAAGGAATCAACAATTGAGATATGTAGGTGCGGGAAGCAAATCTTAAGTGGAATACTCGGAAACCCGGCACCCGCCCCAACATCACAAAGGGATTGAACTTCTGTGAAATCAACATAAAAGGCTGCACTGACCGAATCGTAAAAATGCTTTAAGTAGACATCCTCTTTTTCAGTGATCGCCGTCAGATTCATCTTTTCATTCCATTCAACCAGCAATTCGTAATAGCGCTCAAACTGTTGTAATTGCTGAGAAGATAGGGAAATCCCCTTCTCCTCGAGCATTGATTGAAATTCATTTACGTTCATGAAATTATCCTTCCTTTACCTCTATTGATCACCGGAAACCTTGGCGATTTTGCCCTGTTCAATGTAGACCATCAGAATGGATACGTCTGCAGGATTCACGCCTGAAATACGGGACGCCTGTGCAAGGGAAAGAGGCTGGACCTCGATCAATTTCTGTCTTGCTTCAGAAGCCAAACCGCTGATCGCACTGTAATCAATGTTCTCAGGAATTCGTTTATTTTCCATCTTTTTCATTTTATCGACCTGTTGAAGGGATTTTTCAATATAGCCCTCGTATTTCACTTGAATCTCCACTTGTTCCTCTACATCGGGATCAAGTTCGATTTCACTTGGGACGAGTGACTTAATATGACTATAATTCATTTCAGGCCGCTTCAGAAGGTCCGCTGCCAGTATCCCGTCTTTCAGCTCACTTCCCCCTGCATCACGAATGACACTTTGGGTTTCTTCAGTCGGCTTAATGCGGATGGCCTCAAGCCGTGCCTTCTCGGCAGAGATCGCTTCTTTCTTCGCTGAGAAGCGCTCATATCGATCATCTGAGATCAAACCGATTCTATGACCGATATCCGTTAAGCGAAGATCAGCATTATCGTGACGAAGCAACAAGCGATATTCCGCACGGGAAGTAAGAAGACGATACGGTTCGTTCGTCCCTTTCGTCACCAGGTCATCGATCAGAACTCCGATATAAGCATCAGAACGACTTAAGATGACTTCTTCTTTATCAAGGGCACGGCATGCGGCATTGATCCCGGCCATCAACCCTTGACCAGCTGCTTCTTCATAACCTGATGTCCCATTGATCTGTCCTGCCGTATAAAGGTTCTTGATCTTTTTCGTTTCAAGCGTCGGCCATAATTGTGTCGGTACGATAGAATCATATTCAATGGCATATCCGGCACGCATCATTTGTACGTTTTCAAGACCAGGTATCGTCTGCAGGATTTTTTGCTGCACATCTTCAGGAAGACTCGTAGATAATCCTTGCACGTATACTTCCTGCGTATTTTTCCCTTCAGGCTCGAGGAAGATCTGATGACGCGGCTTATCGTGGAAACGCACGACTTTATCTTCTATTGAAGGACAGTATCGCGGTCCTGTTCCCTTGATCATGCCTGAATACATCGGCGAACGATGAAGATTATCATCGATTAATTGATGAGTATTTTCATTCGTATACGTCAGCCAGCATGGCAGTTGATCCGTGATGTATTTGGTCGTTTCATAACTGAACGCACGGGGAACGTCATCACCCGGTTGAATTTCAGTTTTTGAATAGTCGATCGTTGAGCTATTCACACGTGGTGGTGTACCGGTCTTGAAACGAACCGTATCGAAGCCCAGCTCATGCAGATGATCAGATAGTCTGATGGAAGGCTGTTGGTTATTAGGTCCGCTTGAATATTTCAGGTCCCCTAAAATGATTTCACCACGCAGGAATGTACCTGTTGTGATGACAACGGTCTTGGCACGATAGGCAGCGCCGGTCATCGTCACGACACCTTTGCACTCATCATCTTCAATGATCAATTCCTCGACCATTCCCTGCAAGAGGGTCATGTTCGGTTCATTTTCAATTGTTCGTTTCATTTCATGCTGATACAGGAATTTATCCGCCTGTGCCCGTAATGCACGTACAGCAGGACCCTTTCCTGTATTCAACATCCGCATTTGGATATGCGTCTTATCTATATTACGACCCATCTCTCCACCGAGTGCGTCGATTTCCCTTACAACGATTCCTTTGGCCGGTCCACCGACAGATGGATTACACGGCATAAAGGCGACCATATCCAAGTTAATGGTGACCATTAACGTTTTCGCTCCCATACGTGCAGAAGCAAGTCCCGCTTCAACTCCGGCATGGCCAGCACCAATGACAATGACATCATATTGCCCTGCGTCATATTGCATGGTTTGTTATTTCCTCCTTGTAGGACGTTAAGTCCACATATAATAGTGTTTATTTTCCTAAGCAGAATTGAGAAAACAGCTGATCAATCAGGCTTTCATGAACGCTGTCCCCGATGATTTCACCTAACAGCTCCCATGTTCTCGTCAAGTCGATCTGAGCGATATCGATCGGTGTTCCCATTTCTACACTGTCTATTGCTTCGTTGATCGCAAGAGACGCTTGATTGAGTAAAGCGATATGACGACTATTGGATACATACGTCATATCCCCCGCTTCGATGGATCCTGCAAAGAATAAAGAAGAAATGGCTTCTTCCAGTTCGTCTATTCCCTGTTCCTCCAGTAAAGCCGTCGTCACCAGCTGGTGATTCTCGGAAAGATTCCTTACCTTATCTATATCAATCTTCTGAGGCAGATCCGTTTTGTTCACGATGACAATGACGTCCATCCCTCTCACCGCTTCAAACAACTGCTCATCTTCAAACGTTAATTCATCTGCATAGTTGAGTACGAGGAGGATTAGATCCGCTTCCTTCAGCACTTGCCTGGAGCGTTCCACGCCAATCCTCTCAACGATGTCTTCGGTTTCCCGGATCCCTGCCGTATCAACAAGGCGCAATGGAACGCCTCTTACATTGACATATTCCTCGATCACATCACGCGTTGTACCAGGGATATCCGTTACAATGGCTTTATTTTCATGAACAAGACTGTTCAGAAGGGAAGATTTCCCTACATTCGGCCGACCGATGATCACGGTTGAAAGTCCTTCTCTCAGGATCTTCCCTTGTTCGGATGTGCGGATCAAGCGGTCTATTTCATCCCGGACGTTTCTGGATTTCTCCAACAGCACGTTGTGAGTCATTTCTTCCACATCATCATACTCCGGGTAATCGATATTCACTTCCACATGGGCGAGGGTTTCGAGAATTTCCTGACGAAGCTTACGAATCAAATTGGAAAGGCGGCCTTCCATTTGATTAAGGGCTACATTCATGGCCCTGTCCGTTTTCGCACGAATGAGATCCATCACGGCTTCCGCCTGGGAAAGATCGATTCGGCCATTCAGGAAAGCACGCTTCGTGAATTCTCCCGGCTCTGCAAGTCTTGCCCCGTTCTTCAACACAAGCTGCAATACTTTATTGACTGACACAAGTCCTCCATGGCAGTTGATCTCGATAATATCTTCACGGGTGAACGTCTTCGGCCCCCTCATAACAGACACCATCACTTCTTCCACCACCTGTTCGGTGTCAGGATCGACAATATGTCCATAATGAATGGTATGGGAAGCGAATTCCTTCATTGAGCTCCCTTTCATTCCCTTAAAGACTTTATCACCGATATCAAATGCATGATCTCCGCTCAAACGCACGATGGCGATTGCTCCCTCTCCCATCGGAGTGGATATGGCTGCAATTGTATCGAACTCCATTATATTCACCTCTCTTATAGCTGATCTATTTATATAAAATGTATAGTAGAAAGCAACGTTTCCCCAAATTATTAGAATATCACAATCCGTATTAATACTAAAGAAAGGAAACCTTCTGTTCGTCGCCAATGTTATCCACAAAGATAACCTCTCATCTCTATTATTTTAACTTATCCACATGTGAATAACAATAAACCGGGATGAAAATAAGAATCGGCAGGAGGTGGGAAAGATGTAAGAGATCAAATACTGGAAATGAGTATGCTCTAATGATATCTGCCTTTCTACAAAATATGACAACTTGCGCCAGCTACCATACCAATAAAAAAAAACGATCCCCCGAAAGGAATCGTCTTTCATTATTTTGGCGCAATGACAATATATCGGTTAGGTTCTCTGCCTTCAGAATGGGTATCGACCCTTTTGGAATCCACTAATGCTGTATGAATCACTTTTCGTTCATAAGAAGGCATTGGTTCCAATGAAACGGAACGATTTGTGCGTAATGCCTTATCTGCCAGGCGTTCAGCTAAGGTTGTCAGCGTTTCCTTCCGTCTTTCGCGGTAGTTCTCCGCGTCTAACAGAATGGTGATGAACTGGCCAGATACCCGGTTGGCAACCAATTGTGACAAATGTTGAAGGGCATTCAACGTTTGTCCCCTCTTTCCGATTAAGAGAGCCATTTTTTCACCGGAAATATTGAACTCCACATCTCTTCCATCTCTCTTCACTTCGATGGTCGCTTCCACACCCATATCGCGTGCAACAGATAAAAGAAACTCTTTCGCTTCATTTACAGGGTCGATCGATTTCTTCACACGAACATGTGCCGGTCTTCCACCGAACAATCCGAATAATGCTTTTTTACCTTGATCAATGATGTCAATTTCTGCTTCTTCTTTGGTGATATTCAGTTGAGACAAGGCTGATTCAATGGCTTCTTCCACCGTTTGACCAGTCGCTTCTACTTCTCTCACTTTTTCTTTCCTCCCGAATTCCCACCAGCTTTGACTGCTTGCGCTTCTTTGATCTCAGGTCCCTTAATGAAGTAGGTCTGTGCAATCATAAATAGATTCCCGACTACCCAGTAAAGGGATAGAGCTGCAGGGAAGTTAATCGCAAAAATGATGATCATGACCGGCATGATATAAAGCATCATCGCCATTTGCGGATTTTGATTCGCCGTACCTGCCATCATAAGCTTTTGTTGGATGAACGTCGTTAAACCTGCTACTAAAGGTAAGATATAGTATGGATCAGGATTACCAAGATCAAACCATAAAAAGTTATGTGCTTTGATTTCCTGTGTTCTCACGATTGCATGGTAGAAACCAATCAGGATCGGCATTTGAACGATCAGTGGGAAACAACCCGCTAACGGGTTCACCCCGTGACTTTGGAATAAAGCCATCGTTTCTTGTTGTAGCTTTTGCTGAGTTTGTGCATCTTTCGAGCTATATTTTTCACGCAGTTTCTTCATTTCAGGTTGTAGTGCCTGCATGGCTTTTGAATTCTTCGTTTGCTTAATCATCAATGGCAGGATGGCCGTACGGATAAGCAACGTAACAATTACAATCGCCAATCCATAGGAACCACCCATGAAATCTGCAACCATTGTAATTAATTGTGATAAAGGATAGACAATATATTCATTCCAGATTCCACTGCTATCAGATGTGATCGGCTTATTGTAATCCGTACACCCTGATAGAATAGCCATTAGCCCAATGATTCCCATTAAGGCTATAATTCTCTTTTTCACCCTTATTTTCCTCCCAACTAATAACTTTCAAAAAATAAAATATAAACACGTACCATCATCCCGTACTAATAAAGTACAATCCCTCGTATTGTAACATCTTTTCGGGGACTTGTGATGACGAAACCTGTCATTCTCTCAAAATGTTATGACTTCTTCTTATCATATTTGCCATAAGAAGACCTTTTCAATACTTTTCCTCTTTTTAAAACATGGGTGAGACTCCCCTTCACCTCATGAAAATTCATTTCGGCCGCCGGTTTCCTGGCGATGATAAGATAGTCGTACTGATCGTGAACCTCATCTTGCAATTCCAGGAATACCTGCCTCACATACCGCTTGATTTGATTCCGGCATACAGCATTCCCGATTTTCTTACTGACGGAAATTCCAATTCGAAAGGGCTGAGGATCTTCCTTCTTTAATAGATACAAGACGAACTGACGATTCGCAACAGAAGTTCCTTTTTTAAAAATTTCCTGAAACTCTTTATTCTTCTTTACTCTTTGCTCTTTCCGCATGGACCACACCTATTTTTTCAAATTTGACTTTATCTAACCTCGACATTATTGGCTCATCCATATGAAATTATAAGTTCTTTTTACGGTAAATCAAAATACGAACGAGCCAAATCGATTATTTACTTAGTGGAAAGGAAAAAAAAGACCACTGAGTCAGTTCAGTGGTCTAGGCAGATAATACTTTTCTTCCTTTGCTGCGACGGCGAGCTAAAACATTGCGTCCGTTTTTAGAGCTCATACGTGCACGGAAACCGTGATTCTTTTTTCTTTTGCGGTTATTTGGTTGAAACGTTCTTTTCATCTATGACACCTCCCTGAAGGATATCTTTAAAAAGTTAAAGACATTCCTCACTATTATAAAGACGGTACCCATAAAAAGTCAACACTCAGATTATTTTTCTTTTGAAGTGTGGTCTGCAGATCATTTCTTCTTGCCATTAGCGAGTGCTGGTTGATTTCCGCTACAGGTGCTCGCTTTCCGCGGGGCTGGCGGTGAGCCTCCTCGGGCTTCGCCCTGTGGGGTCTCACCTGTCCAGCGTTTCCCGCAGGAGTCGAGCACCTTCCGCTTCAATCAACTATATGAGTTTTAGAGAACCCATCTAATAATTATATCTTCTAAGTTCCTTATTAATCAGACGTTAAATGTTGCGTTGGTCTTTTAATGTTTCCTCATCTTGAAAGTCTATCTTTTGTTTATAAAGATATTATCAGATCGTGAGGTTCTTTTGAAAGCACTTCAATTAATAACCACTTTCTCCTTCTACAAACCCTATCCCCATTTTCTATTCAGACTGCCTGTGGATAGGATTCGACATGGTTTTAAATTATCCACAACACATATTGACAACTTTTTCACAAGTTCTTGGGTTGTGGACAAAAACATTCCACAAGGGATGGGGGTTGTGGATAAAATTTAAAAAGCATTGCACCACTTAGGATATTTTGATATGATTATTGTGTTTTCACTCTTGATAACCGGGTTCACATAAATAACTTATCCACAAAATGTGGATATCATGTGGGTAACTTATACAGAGGGTTTGTAAAACGTTGTCCACAAGTGGTGGATATTGTCGAAAACCCATTTTCTTTCCTTATTATATATATTTCCACATTCAGCACTTTGTATATTTATAAAAATAACGACTGCTAAGGGAATGCATAGCACGTAATGGTTGTACAGACGTTATACAAAAACAAGAAAAGGAGGGATCAGGATTGGAGAATATCGGGGATCTTTGGAGCAAGGCCTTAGAAAATATCGAAAAAAAAATCAGCAAACCGAGTTTTGATACTTGGCTGAAATCCACTAAGGCCCATTCCATTCAAGGGGACACCCTTGTGATCACAGCTCCAAATGAATTTGCTAGAGATTGGCTGGAAGGTCGTTACTCACAGCTAATCTCAGGGGTTTTGTATGATATTACGGGCGAAGAATTAGTCGTGAAATTTATCATTCCCCAAAATCAGGAGCCGGAAGAGTTTGATATCCAAATACCGCCAAAGTCGATGAAAGATGACGATCAGCAGGATATCAATCAAAACATGCTGAACGCTAAATACACGTTTGACACGTTTGTTATCGGTTCGGGCAACCGGTTTGCCCATGCCGCTTCTTTGGCCGTGGCTGAGGCACCTGCAAAAGCCTATAATCCCTTGTTTATTTATGGGGGAGTAGGTCTTGGAAAAACCCACTTAATGCACGCCATCGGTCATTATGTACTGGAACATAATCCCGCAGCGAAAGTGGTTTATCTATCATCTGAAAAATTCACAAACGAATTCATTAACTCCATCAGGGACAATAAAGCAGTTGATTTCCGCAATAAATATCGTAATGTCGATGTTTTATTGATTGATGATATTCAATTTTTAGCAGGGAAAGAACAAACGCAAGAGGAATTTTTCCATACTTTTAATACGTTACATGAAGAAAGCAAGCAGATTGTCATTTCAAGTGACCGGCCACCGAAAGAGATTCCGACACTTGAAGACAGACTTCGTTCTCGATTTGAATGGGGATTGATAACAGATATCACACCTCCAGACCTCGAGACGAGAATTGCCATCTTACGGAAAAAAGCGAAGGCTGAAGGGCTCGATATCCCTAATGAAGCCATGCTTTATATAGCTAATCAAATCGATTCCAACATTCGTGAGTTAGAAGGCGCACTGATCCGTGTCGTCGCGTACTCATCTCTTATAAATAAAGACATCAATGCAGATCTTGCGGCTGAAGCGTTGAAAGATATCATTCCGAGCTCCAAGCCGAGAGCCATTACCATTGGGGAAATCCAGCGTGTCGTTGGTGAGCATTTCAACGTGAAGCTGGAGGACTTTAAAGCAAAGAAACGAACAAAGTCGATTGCGTTCCCTAGACAGATCGCCATGTATCTATCCAGGGAAATGACGGATTCCTCCCTCCCTAAGATCGGGGAAGAATTTGGCGGAAGAGATCACACCACCGTCATCCATGCTCATGAGAAGATCAGTACATTACTTGGAACTGATGCACTTCTTCAGCAGCAATTGAAGGAAATTCGCGAATCTTTAAAGGGCTGATTTCATACACACCCTAATTGGATAATGTGAATAACTGAGTCTTACTAGCACACAGTCTGTCCACATGTGGATAGGCTGTGTTTACGTTCGATTCACACACTTATCCACATATCAACAGGCCCTACTACTTCTATTACTATTTTTTAAATAAATTATTAGTATATGATTCAGTCCAAAAAATTATGTGCAAATTGGAGGAATAAATCATGAAATTCGTTATTCAAAGGGATCATTTAGTGCAAAGTGTCCAGGATGTCATGAAAGCTGTAACATCAAGAACGACGATTCCCATTCTTACTGGAATTAAAATCATTGCAACAGAAGACGGTGTCACTTTAACGGGAAGTGATTCCGATATTTCAATCGAGTCTTTCATTCCCAATGAAGAAGAAGGTTCGGAAATTGTAGAAATCATGGAAACGGGAGGAATTGTTCTTCAAGCCAAGTTCTTTAGTGAAATCGTGAAGAAATTACCGAAAGATACAGTGGAAATTGAAGTTCAAAATCACTTCCAGACCGTTATTCGTTCAGGTCAGGCCGAATTTAATTTAAATGGCTTGGATCCAGAAGAGTACCCGCATCTTCCACAAATCGAAGAAGGGAACGGTATTAAAGTTTCAACCGATCTTCTAAAAACGATGATCAGACAAACGGTATTCGCAGTGTCCACCTCAGAAACACGCCCTATCTTGACAGGTGTAAACTGCCAGATTGAAAACGGGGAACTGAGCTGTATTGCAACAGACAGTCACAGACTGGCCATGAGAAAAGCACCGATTGAAACGAATCACGATGCATCTTACAATATTGTCATTCCAGGAAAGAGCTTGAATGAGTTGAACAAGATCCTTGATGATACGGATGAGCCTGTAGAAATCGTCATTACGGAAAATCAAGTGCTATTCAAGGCAAAGCACCTATTATTCTTCTCAAGACTATTAGAAGGGAATTATCCTGATACAAGCCGACTGATTCCTTCAGACACGAAAACAGAATTGACTTTAAATACAAAAGAATTTTTACAAGCGATCGATCGTGCATCGCTGCTTGCGAGAGAAGGACGTAATAATGTCGTCAAACTTTCTACTATGGATGGTGGCGTCATTGAAATTTCCTCCAACACACCGGAAATCGGTAAAGTAATCGAGCAGGTGCAAAGTCAATCCATCGAGGGAGAAGAACTGAAAATCTCCTTCAGTGCGAAATATATGATGGATGCCCTAAAAGCGATTGAAGGGACCGAAATCTATGTGAACTTCACAGGAGCGATGAGACCGTTCGTACTGAAGCCGCTTCACGATGATTCCATTCTTCAGTTGATCCTTCCGGTAAGGACGTACTAAAAACCTAAAAAGCCAACACCTTCGAAACGTTCAGGTGTTGGCTTTTTAAATTTTAGGTTAAATAAAAGGATCTTTACGTATTGGATTTGAGGTTTTTCTTTAAACTGGTTAAAGAAACATGATTCATAAGTTGATTCTCGCTGCAGATGCTCGACTCCTGCGGGAAACGCTGGACAGGTGAGACCCCACAGGCGAAAGCCGAGGAGGCTCACCGCCAGCCCCGCGGAAAGCGAGCATCTGTAGCGGAAATCAACTAGCACTACCCTATCCATTTTTCGTTAGTTGTGACTTAACTCCATTTAGAGTAAAATAAGATATTAGAGACTTTATACGGAAAGTAGTGATTTTAGTGGCGAAAGAGATCACCATCGGAACAGAAATCATCACATTGGGACAATTCCTGAAGCTTGCTGAAGTGATTCAGTCCGGCGGTATGGCGAAATGGTTCTTAAGTGAATATGAAGTATACATAAACGGGGAACAAGACCAACGAAGAGGGAGAAAACTTACGGTTGGTGACAAAGTTGAAATACCTGAAGTAGGGGTCTTTGTGGTTGCCGGAGAATAATAAAGGGTGTTATGTCCATGTACATTGAACAATTAGAATTAAGAAACTACCGGAATTACGAATCCATCGACGTGAGTTTCGAGAATAAAGTGAACGTCATTCTCGGAGAAAATGCCCAGGGGAAAACCAATATCATGGAGTCGATCTACGTTCTGGCAATGGCTAAATCCCACCGGACCTCAAATGATAAAGATTTAATCCGTTGGGATCAGGAATATGCTAAAATAAAAGGTAGGATTCAAAAGTATAATGGTGCATTGCCTTTAGAGCTGGTCCTGTCTAAAAAGGGGAAAAAAGCGAAAAGCAATCACCTTGAACAGTCTAAATTGAGTCAATATGTCGGGAATATGAATGTTGTCATGTTTGCACCTGAAGATCTTCATTTGGTCAAAGGGAGCCCTCAAGTGAGGCGTCGCTTTATCGATATGGAAATCGGTCAGGTTTCTCCTGTTTATTTACATGATATTAGCCTTTATCAGAAAATATTACAGCAGCGGAACCATTATTTGAAACAATTGCAGACGAGAAAGCAAAAAGACCAGACCATGCTTGATGTCCTGACCGAACAGTTCATTGAAATGGCAGTGAAAATCACGAAGAAACGATTTGAATTCGTTCAGCTTCTGGAAAGTTGGGCTAAACCGATTCATTCAGGGATCTCAAGAAACCTTGAAACGTTGGAAATCGTATATAAACCGTCATTGGATGTATCAGATAATCAAGAATGGTCAAAAATGGTAGATATATATGAGCAGAAATTCAATGATATACGGGAGCGGGAAATCGATCGTGGTGTGACCCTGGTCGGTCCCCATCGGGATGATCTTCAATTCATTGTGAATGACCGGGATGTTCAAACATTCGGATCACAGGGGCAGCAGCGGACAACAGCCCTCTCGGTTAAGCTTGCAGAAATCGAGCTGATTCACTCTGAAATTAAGGAATATCCCATCTTACTTCTGGATGATGTCTTATCCGAACTGGATGATTATCGTCAGTCCCACTTATTAAATACCATCCAGGGGAAAGTTCAAACCTTTGTGACCACGACCAATGTGGATGGTATTGATCATCAAACCTTAAACGAGGCGACTACTTTTGAAGTGGAAGCCGGATCCATGAAAAGACTGAAATGAGGTGTTACCTTGTACATACATGTTGGAGAAGATGTCATGGTACGTACAGATGAAATCATAGCCATTATTGATAGAGACACCGTTCAATTTTCAGAGGAAATCCAACATTTTTTAAAAACGAAAGATAAAAACCTTTGCAATCTCGCGAAGGGTTCATATAAATCTCTTGTTATCACAACGGGTCAGTTGTATCTTTCACCACTGGCATCCAGTACATTGAAGAAACGATCAAAGAAATACTCAAACTATGAGAATTTATAATAGAAATATAAAGCCCTGAAGGTTAGAAAGTGTAGGTGAATCAGTATGACTATGGAACAACAGCAATCGCAAGGCGGATCTTATGATGAAAATCAGATTCAGGTTCTGGAAGGCTTAGAGGCCGTCCGGAAGAGACCGGGTATGTATATTGGATCAACAAGCGGAAGAGGTCTGCACCACCTGGTGTGGGAAATCGTCGATAACAGTATTGATGAAGCATTGGCAGGCCATTGTGATGAAATAGAAGTCATCATTGAAGAGGATAACAGTATCACCGTTACAGATAATGGCCGTGGTATTCCAGTCGGTATCCATGAGAAAATGGGACGTCCTGCCGTAGAGGTCATCATGACGGTCCTTCACGCAGGCGGTAAGTTCGGCGGCGGCGGATACAAAGTATCCGGAGGTCTACACGGAGTGGGGGCATCGGTTGTAAATGCCCTATCCACAGAACTTGAGGTTCATGTCCACCGTGATGGGAAGATTTATTACCAGAAGTTCGAAAAAGGCGTACCTAGCTTTGATTTAAAGGTCATTGGAGAATCTGATAAAACGGGAACGATCATCCATTTCACCCCGGATCCTGAAATCTTTACTGAAACGACGGAATACGACTATGACACATTGGCAAACCGTATCCGTGAATTGGCGTTCTTGAACAGAGGGATCCAAATCAGTATTGAAGATAAGCGCGGAGAGGGAAAAAGACGTGATTACCATTATGAAGGTGGAATCAAGTCCTACGTCGAGCATCTTAACCGTTCGAAGGAAGTCATCCACGAAGAGCCGATCTATATCGAAGGTGAGAAAGATGACATTACCGTTGAAATCGCCCTTCAATACAATGACGGATTCGCAAGCAACCTTTATTCATTCGCCAATAACATCCATACTCACGAAGGTGGTACACATGAGTCTGGATTCAAGACGGCTTTGACAAGGGTCATCAATGATTATGCCCGTAAAAATAATGTATTCAGAGAAAGTGATGCTAACCTTTCCGGGGAAGATGTCCGTGAAGGATTGACCGCCATCATTTCGATTAAACATCCTGATCCTCAGTTCGAAGGTCAGACGAAAACTAAACTCGGAAACTCGGAAGCAAGAACGATCACGGACTCTCTTTTCTCAGAGCATCTCGAAACCTTCTTACTTGAAAATCCGGTTGTTGCCCGAAAGGTCGTTGAAAAAGGACTTATGGCCGCACGTGCCCGACTGGCTGCGAAAAAAGCAAGGGAGCTTACCCGCCGTAAGAGTGCCCTTGAGATTTCAAGCTTGCCTGGTAAACTGGCGGACTGTTCTTCTAAAGACCCAAGCATCAGCGAAATCTATGTGGTTGAGGGTGACTCAGCCGGCGGTTCAGCCAAACAGGGCCGTGACCGCCACTTCCAGGCCATCCTTCCACTGCGTGGTAAAATCATCAACGTAGAAAAGGCACGCCTTGATAAGATCCTTTCCAATAACGAGGTCCGTGCAATCATCACGGCACTCGGAACAGGAATCGGAGAAGATTTCGACCTGGCGAAAGCAAGATACCATAAGATTGTCATCATGACCGATGCCGACGTCGATGGCGCACATATCCGTACGCTGTTATTGACATTCTTCTATCGTTATATGAGAAATATCATTGAAGCAGGCTATATTTATATCGCTCAACCACCGTTGTACAAAATACAACAAGGAAAGAAAATCGAGTATGCCTACAATGATAAAGAACTGGATCGTATCCTGGCAGAAATCTCACCGACACCTAAACCTGGAATCCAGCGTTACAAAGGTCTGGGAGAGATGAACCCTGAACAACTCTGGGAAACGACCATGGATCCGGAATCACGAACACTGCTGCAAGTGAGTCTTCAAGATGCGATCGAGGCCGATGAAACATTTGAAATCCTCATGGGTGACAAAGTAGAGCCTAGACGTAATTTCATTGAGGAAAACGCGGCTTACGTGAAAAACTTAGATATCTAACAGAAATCATTGACTAATGAAATAGTACAGGATAGACCACGTGCTATCCTGTCTTTTACATAGCGGACAAGGTAAAGAATAAGAAAGGTATAAACCTTTCTTTAAAAGGAGGTCCCTTTTACTATGGCGGAAACACCAAGATCGAATGTTAAAGAGATTAATATAAGTAATGAAATGCGCTCCTCTTTCCTGGATTATGCGATGAGTGTCATCGTGTCCCGTGCCCTTCCAGATGCACGTGACGGATTGAAGCCGGTCCATCGCCGTATTTTGTATGCGATGAATGACCTCGGGATGACGTCAGACAAAGCGTATAAGAAATCAGCCCGTATCGTCGGTGAAGTTATCGGTAAGTATCACCCCCACGGTGACTCGGCTGTTTATGACACGATGGTCCGGATGGCGCAGGATTTCAACTATCGTTATATGCTTGTGGACGGCCACGGTAACTTCGGTTCTGTCGATGGCGACGCAGCTGCAGCGATGCGTTATACAGAAGCGCGTATGTCCAAGATTTCGATGGAGCTCATTCGTGATATCAATAAAGATACAATCGATTATAAAGATAACTATGACGGCACAGAGCGGGAGCCGGAAGTATTACCTGCCCGTTTTCCTAACCTGTTGGTGAACGGTTCTTCAGGAATCGCCGTAGGTATGGCAACGAATATCCCGCCTCATAACCTTGGTGAAGTCATCGATGGGATCCTTGCATTAAGTAAAGACCCGGACATTACGATCCAAGAGCTGATGGAATTCATCTACGGACCTGATTTCCCTACTGCAGGATTGATTGTAGGAAGAAGCGGGATCCGTCGTGCCTATGAAACAGGTAAAGGCTCGATCACGATGCGTGCCCGTGTGGAAATCGAAACAAAGAGCAATGGAAAAGAGACGATCATCGTACACCAGATCCCTTATCAGGTGAATAAAGCGAGATTAATTGAGAAGATCGCGGATCTTGTCAGGGATAAGAAGATCGATGGCATCACAGATCTGCGTGATGAATCGGATCGAAACGGTATGCGGATCGTCATTGAAGTAAGAAAAGACGCCAATGCGAACGTATTACTTAATAATCTTTATAAGCAAACCGCCCTTCAAACAAGCTTTGGGATCAATCTTCTGGCACTTGTCGATGGACAGCCGAAGGTACTGAACCTAAAGGAATGTTTATATCACTACTTACAGCATCAACGCGTAGTCATTCGCCGCAGAACAGAATTTGAATTGCGCAAAGCGGAAGCAAGGGCCCATATCTTAGAAGGTCTGCGTATCGCCCTGGATCATATCGATGAAATCATCGCCCTGATTCGCGGAAGTCAAACGACGGAACTGGCGAAACAAGGATTGATGGAGAACTTCTCCCTATCCGATAAACAAGCCCAGGCCATCCTGGATATGCGTCTTCAACGTCTAACCGGTTTAGAACGTGAAAAGATCGAAGACGAGTATCAGGAACTGGTGAAATTGATCGCCGAATTAAAAGCGATCCTGTCAGATGATGAAAAGGTTCTTGAAATCATCCGCGAAGAGCTCATTGAAATCAAAGAGCGCTTCAATGATGAAAGAAGATCGGAAATCGTAGCAGGTGGCATCGAAAATATCGAGGATGAAGATTTGATCCCCAGAGAAAACATCGTTGTCTCTCTTACACATAACGGCTACATCAAACGTCTTCCTGTCTCTACCTACCGCAGCCAAAAACGTGGAGGAAGAGGGATACAGGGGATGGGAACAAATGATGAGGACTTCGTTGAACATTTATTGACAACGTCGACCCATGACACGATTCTATTCTTTACGAACAAAGGGAAAGCGTATCGTGCAAAAGGATATGAAATCCCTGAGTTCAGCCGTACCGCTAAGGGACTTCCAATCATCAATCTGCTTGGTGTAGAAAAAGATGAGTGGATCAACGCCATGATCCGGGTCGAAGAATTCGTGGACGATTGGTACCTATTCTTCACAACGAAGCAAGGTATTTCCAAGCGTACACCGGTATCGGATTTCGCGAATATCCGGACGAACGGACTGATCGCCATCAACCTTCGTGAAAACGATGAGCTGATTTCCGTTAAGTTGACCGATGGCGAGAAGGATATTATTATCGGTACGAAAGATGGAATGCTGATCCGTTTCCCTGAAACTGATGTCCGGTCTATGGGACGTACAGCTACCGGGGTTAAAGGCATCAACCTGAGCGATGATGATATCGTCGTCGGCATGGAAATCCTTGAAGATAAGAGCGATGTACTGGTAGTCACGGTCAATGGTTACGGAAAACGTACCCCAGCCAGCGAATATCGCATTCAAACACGTGGTGGTAAAGGACTGAAGACCTGCAATGTGACCGAGCGTAATGGAGAACTTGTCTCTGTTAAAGCCGTTACAGGTGAAGAAGACTTAATGATCATTACCGCACACGGTGTCCTCATCCGTATGGACGTGAACGATATTTCGACTACAGGTCGTAACACTCAAGGAGTCAAGCTGATCCGTCTTCAAGAAAGTGAATTCGTCTCAACCGTTGCAAAAGTTGAAAAAGAAGATGATGAAGAAACGGAAGCACCGGTCGAATCTGCTGAAGGAATAGAAAAGCAGGACATGGAAGAACAATCTGTTTCTGAAGAAAGTAATGATGACAGCGAAGAATAAATAATAGAGTAAGCTATTTTCAGGAATGGATCGTCCATTCCGAAAATAGCTTTTTTTATTTAGGGAATATTTATTTTTTGAAAATAACAACTATATTCTGCTGAATTTGGTAAAATAAACTAAAAGAATAAGACGTGAGGTGTATATAGTTGAAGGTCCATCGTGGCGAAATACAATTAGGTTGCATCGTAGCTGAAGATATCATGGGGATGGCAGTAAACCCGATCATTCCTAAGAATACGGTACTTACAGAAGAACACTTGAATATTCTTCAAGCATTCCATATAGATGAGTTATTCATAGAGAAAACAAAAGTGGACGGCAATCCTTTCAGGTCCCCCCTCATCCCGGATCCTTCTAATGAGGAGAACACTAAACATGAGCCTCTGGGTTTCATAGACCTGTATTTAACGACTGTAAAAGAATTCAAGAAAGAGTTCATGAATTGGCAGTCGGGCACAGCTGTTAACGTTGCGAGAGTAAGAGAAATCATATTGCCTGTCATTCAAATAGTGGAACAAGATCATACATACGTATACTCCCTCCCTCAATATTCAACAAAGAAGGAATATATCTATCATCACGCCGTCTCTGTCAGTATTATAAGCGCATTGATAGGGAAAAAGCTTGGCTTGTCTTCCGGTCAGATAAATCAAGTGGCCTTAGCGGGAGCACTCTCAGACTGCGGAATGGCTAAGGTGAGCCCACATATTTTATCCAAAGAACAACCCTTAACAGAGAGTGAATTTAAAGAAGTGAAGCTCCATACCGCAAATGGCTATAAAATGGTCAAAGATACCCCATTATTAAAAACGGAAACGAAGCTTGCCATCTTCCAGCATCATGAACGCTTCGACGGTTCAGGATATCCATCATCCGAAAAGAGTGATCGTATCCATCTCTATTCTCAAATAGCAGGAATCGCCGATGTGTTTCATGCCATGACATCAGAAAGAATGTATAGAAGCAGACAGCCGATCTTTAAAGTATTGGATATGATCAGTAAGGACTTATTTGGAAAGTTTGATATTAAAGTAGTGGAAGGACTTCTTCAATTGATGGGAGACTTAAGAACAGGTACCCAGGTAAAACTATCGACGGGAGAGTATGGGGAAGTCATCTATACTAAACCAGACGCCTTCATTAGTCCCATCGTTAAACTAAAGACAGACGAAATAGTAGATTTATCTAAGCAAAAGAATATCTATATCGCGGAAGTTTTCATGTAGAGAGCAACGACAATTCCCTATACGAATAAAAAAATCGCGTTTCACTTTGTTGAACTGCGATTTTTTTAATCATTACCTCTTGTAATCTTAGTTAATAGTGTGTATACTATTATTTGTTGTCCGAAAGGCATTACATAATTATCGAGAAAAAAACTTTTCTAAAATAATAAAAATACCTTGACGATAAACGAAGTAAATGATATATTATAAAGGTCGCTTCAAACGAAGCGCTTGCACATTGAACCTTGAAAACTGAACAAAACAAGACAATAACGTCAACGTTAATTCTAGATTTATTTTAAGAGCTATTCAAACTTTTATCGGAGAGTTTGATCCTGGCTCAGGACGAACGCTGGCGGCGTG